>JAZUHE010000187.1:0-25434 GCA_045641565.1 Acutalibacteraceae bacterium
CGCTGGGAAAAAGTACTGCAGACTTATAACATCGACAAAGTTCAGATGCTTTATGAAGACGCGACTCCTTACAAAGTAATCTATAAAAAAGCTGATTAAAGGAGTGCTCTTATGGATTTTATCAGAATAATTATTTCAATTTTCATGACTGTGATAATTCCGATTTCCACTTTCTTTACTTCACTGAAGAAACCTGTGGATTCAACCTTCACTGAGCTTGAGGCGGTTACTAAGAGCGAACGTCAGACAGAGGAATTCACTATGGGAGAAAACGATATAATTCTTTCTGACGGCGAAGACCTTCTGAAGGCCGTTGAAGAAGCCAAAACCTTCGGTGACAAAGAGGTTACGATATGGCTTCATGAGGGAACATACAATCTTAGTGAAACAATCACCCTTGACTCTGTTAAAAATCTTTCAATAAAGGCTTATCCGAATGAGAAAGCATCTGTAACAGCCGTTAAAGAAATCAGCGGCTGGCGTGAAACAACGGTTAACGGCGTAAAAGCGTGGGTTACAGACGCTGACGCGGATGAAAGATTCAACACACTTTTCAACGGTGACAAAAAGCTTTCTCTCACAAGATATCCCGAAACAGGCTATTTTCTCGCAAAGGGCGCGGACAAGAGCGTTTCTATGTTCACAGAAGAAAATTCGCCCTGGATATACACCCGCGGGGACACGGCGTTTTATTCAAAAAGCGATATAGGCTTTGACTCATTTTACAATCTCACTGATGTTCAGTATAAGCTCATGCATTACTGGTACTGCGAGAATTCAACTCTCACATCTTTTGAAAACGGCAGAATCGGCGTAAAACAGCCCTGCACAATGATTGTTGAGGAAAATGACAGATTCTTCTTTGAAAATGTTTTTGAAGCGCTCAATGCCCCCGGCGAATGGTATCATGACACAGTTAAGAATCTGATATATTATGTTCCGCAGGACGGCGATGACATTAATTCTACAGTACTCACCGCACCGACACAGAATGTACTGTTTGATATCAAAAACTGCGAAAACATTAATTTCAGCGGATTAACTGTTAAAAACACGGATTGGCGCTATCTTACTCCCGACCCGTCAGTCGGCTGGCTTGCTCTGGAAGGACTTATTTTCCCTCAGGGCAATCTTGAATGCCCCGGTGTTTTTGATATTATGAAATCATCAGATATAAACTTTAAGAACTGCGATTTTCTTAATATCGGCTGCGGCGCAATCAGATTCAACAAGCAGGTAAAGAACTGTGACGTTTCATCCTGCACATTCAAAGAAATCGGTTCAAATGTTGTTTTCATTGACGGATACAATACTCCAGACGAATCAATGATTACAGAAAACATAAATGTAACCGACAATCTCATTGAGGGCTACGGCAGAACATTCCCGTCGGCAATCGGTGTACTTCTCACCCACGCGAAAAACTGCAAAATATCTCACAATGAAATACACGACGGATATTACACAGCGATTTCCTGCGGCTGGGTTTGGGGCTTCGGCGAGCATACCACAGATTACGTTGAAATCAGCGAGAATCTTATCTATGATATCGGTCAGGGCTGGCTGTCTGATATGGGCGGAATCTACACGCTCGGAATTCAGCCTCACACCGTTCTGACGCATAACAGAATCCATAATGTAGCTGCTGACCCCAACGAGGGCGGCTACGGCGGCTGGGGAATTTATCTTGACGAGGGTTCGTCATATATCACCGTATATCAGAATCTTGTTTATGACTGCGGCTCAACAAGCTTCCATCAGCATTACGGAGAAAATAACAGCATAACAAACAATATTTTCGCTCTGAGTAAGGAAGGTCAGCTTCAAAGCACACGCAAAGAAGACCACAACGAATTCAACCTTACCGGAAACATTATTCTAAGCAGTAACAGCTGTATGTATGTTCAGACAGTTGAAGGCAAATTCAAAGACGACGGCAACCTTTACTGGGATTTGAAAAACGGCAAAAATGTTGTCAGCAGTACGGGCAACGATGTGAAATTAAAACATAGAATTTATAAATGCGGCATGGAAAAAATGGGTTACTACAATAACGCTGTTTTTGCAGACCCGCTCTTCCGCGACGCAGAAAACTTTGATTTCACAATAGCGGACAACTCCCCCGCAATTACGGAAATCGGCTTTGAATTATGGAACTATAACACAGCGGGTACTCTTACAGATTTCAGATAAAATGAGGGATTTATTTTGAAAAGTATAATTAAAACTCTGCTTGCATTTTTTATTGCAATGTGTATTGTGTTCTCTGCGGCATTACCGGCATTTGCCGAGTATACAGAACCTCCCGCAGATGAAACAACAGTATCAGAAGAAGATGTAACTCCTGCAGATGAAGATGACGAAGAGGACACAGACCCTGACCGTGAAGTTGTTTCTATGTATCTGTGCGCAACGGCAAACTCTCTGACAGGTCATGTATGGCTGTATTTCGAAAATCTGACCGACAGCGATTTGCCCTTAGGATATGCGGTTTTAAAGGCAAATTCATTCATGAGCGTAGGAAGCCTCAGAAACACAAGAAAGAACCATGGCGGTACATACTATAACGGCGAAGCTTTTATGGCGAAAAATCCTGAAAAGCTGAAAGAGCATACCACATCAATTAAGATGAATCTGACTGAAGAGCAGCTGAAAACAGTAAGCGAAGAAATAAAAAGTCATAATCTTTATATTCTTGTGGGGTGGAACTGCGGCAACTTCGCCTGCAAGGTGTGGAACAGCGTATCTGATGAACACGTTGTGCACATTGTCTTCCCTGTGTTTACCATTCTTTCAATGCTTATTCACGGCGGTGAAAAAGGCACTGTTTTAATGAAGCATCCGGATATCAGCGAAGTTTTCAAACAGACAAAAGACGGCATTATTCAGGCGGACGCAAAATCATTCAGAATATCGTGTATAGGTTAACAAAAATCAGCGGTTGCCGCATTTAGATGCAGAAAGCGTTTTCTTCGCTCCGAAGTTGTATGTTATACTACGAGAGGGCGAAAAAACGCTTAGAAAAGTAAACTATTATTTATTTAAATTTATATTTCAATCAAAAAGATGGTTTTGAACGGTAATCTACCAATTCAAAACCATCTTTTTATTACTTTATTTTTTTACTTTTCGATCTGCGCTAAATGCGACAGCCGCTGTTATTCTGCATATATAGTTTATTTTTTTGCAAGCTTCTTTTTCATCGGGAAGAATATGACAGCGAAGAGTATAAATGTCACCATCATAACCGTTGTGGAAAAGTATGTGCTGTTGGTAAGCTCATAAAGCGCCGATTTAAAGCCTGTAATTTTTGAATAAGGCAGAGTGAAAATATAAGCGTGATTAAGGAAGAAATACGCGAAACAGCACATAAGCGAATACGCTGATAATGTTGTCAGAGCGAACTTCCTTGTATCAACTCTCAGAGGTGTATCACCGAGCACGAGGATATTCTTTTTAAATACGCCTATAAGGAGTATGCCGATTATAACAGAAACAACTGCACAGGCGATTTCACCGTATGAAGAGCCTTCATCAACAATACCGAGATTATTGATAAGCTTGTTGATTCTGATAAGAATGACTCTTGAAGGTACAACAACGAACAAGAAAACAAAAGCTATAAAGTTATATACAAAGCTTACGATTCTGTTTTCAAACCAGGGCTTGTTGTCGGTCTGACTCTGCTGAGTGTATTTATTGGGAAGAAGCGCGATTATAAGCATTGTAAAGAAGCCTATCGCCGCACCTGTGGAGAATTCCCATATAGCCCAGCCTTCTCCGTTCTGAAGCGGACGGGGGCAGCTTATTCCCTCAAGGATACCTGACTCATACGGAGCAATCGGGAAAAGAGTAAACGCTGTAGTTGCAACTGAAGTAAGCAGACTTATAAGGAATGTAACAACGCTTGTAATGGCATCTTTTTTAATAATTGCCGCGTAAAGAATAATTGAAAATACGCCGAACACATCTGAAATATGCTCAATGCTCATATAATAGTTCTCAACGAACTGGAATTCCTGTGTCCAGCCACGGTCAAGGAAATGCTTCATATAAGCTTCGGTCATACTGCTGTAGTCAAATCCTCTGTCCTGCAGGCTGAGCAGAGCAAACTTAACCTGCTCGGGATTAATCGCTCTTAAAATCGGATGAGCGACAGTTGCTTTAACAAGAGTTGACACCGCAAAGAAAATCACAACGGCTATCGCGTAATGCTGAAGCTTATACTCCTTTTCTGAAAAAAGAGTGCCGATAAAGAATGAGAAAAACGGAACAAGAGTGAAGCCCATGATAAGAATGATAATCATGGCTCTGTAAGGATTCACAGGTGCGAAAGCAAGCTCCATATCCACCTCGGGATACTGCTCAAGGGTTACACCGCCGCCCGGGAAAATCTTATGTACAACAGGCATATCGTCATAGAAATATGAGGTATCACTCATAAGTATGCCTGACATCTGTTCGAGTACCGTAGCGTAGCCCGTAACGCCGAGGCCCGTCAGAAACGCGCCCAACGGTATAAGCTCGTACTTCATGCCGTTTCTTTTGCCGTAAAAAATGTAAACTACAAGTATAATCACAAGGCCTACACTGTAAAGTCCCCAGGATGAACCGAAGCCACTTTCACCGCGACATCTGAAAAGGAAGCCGCCGATGAGCGTACCGAGGATTACAGAGATAAGCTTCATGCCTTTTGTCTGTGCTTTTGCCATTTTTAAACCTCCCAAATATATTAAGTAATATTATATCGCCAAATTTAAAAAAGTACATACTTTTAGCTAAAATAATTATCTTTTTTATAAAAATATTGATATTTGCGTTGTATTGTGATAATATTCAGATAACAATTAAAAGAGGAGAGATTTTATGAAAAAATTGATTTCAGTTATTCTCTGCATTGTCCTCGCTGTTTCGCTGGCATCACCCGCTTTTGCCGCTGACAGTCTCGACTACAAAATCAGCAATCCGTATGAAAGTGTTATCGATTTGATTCCTGATGACAATAATCATTACAAAACAAATCTTCACACTCACTCAACTCTCAGCGACGCGACAGTTGACTTCTCAGATATGATTAAAGAATATTATGAGAACGGCTTTGACATTTTAGGCTTCGCCGACCACGGCGTTCTCGGCAGATACTGGAACGAAAAGCAGAAGCATCTCCCGATTTATTTCTATCAGACAATCATAGGCAAACGCGCAACAAACCTCACTCAGGAAGAATATGAAGCCATCACCGGCGGTACATATCCTTTCTCTGAGGAATCCGACAGAACCGAAGGCAGAGGTATGCAGTGCGTACCCACGGGCATTGAGCTTAACATGGTTACAATGACCAAGAGCCACGTTAACGGTTATTTCTGCGACTGGGGCGAAAACGACATCGGCTTTGAAAACGGATACGAATACGCCGTTAAAAATGTTGACAAGGCAGGCGGCATTTCCGTTATCAATCACCCCGGTGACTGGCTTGACTCAAGAGATAATTATGACATTGCGAGAGACCCTGACAATGTAAGATACTTCGGTGAAATATTCAACAAATACAAATCATGCCAGGGCATGGAGGTTCTCAACCTCAACGACTCTGTCACAAGAGCCGACAGAATTCTCTGGGACGAAATTCTTCAGTACGTTATCCCCCACGGCGAACGCTCAGTATGGGGATTCGGCAACAGTGACGCTCACGAATTTGAGGATATTGACTCATCATTCATGGATTTCATTCTCCCCGAATACAGCCTTGACAACGTAAAATCAACAATGATGAACGGCAACTTCTTTGCAATCGGCAGAAAAGCACGTCCCGAGCTGGGTGACGGCTTCAAGGGTACCGGCCCCTACCCCACCGTTACATCAATCAGTGTTGACGATGAAAACGATATCATCACCGTAACAGGCAAAAACGCAGACAAGATTCAGTGGATTGCCAACGGCAATGTTATTCTTGAATCTCAGGAAACCAACTCAAAGGGTGAAATCGTTTCCACAATCAGACTCAGAGAACATTCCGAAGACATCACCTGCTATGTACGCTTCCAGCTTCTCGGCAAGGGCGGTATCTGCATTGCCAATCCATTCACCTGTGATGACGGCGACATGGCCCGCTTCATAATTGAAGACACCAGAACCGACGCTCAGAAGGGCTGGGATAAATTTGTAGAAATTCTCAAGAGCACACGCTTCTATGTTGCATTCCAGGAAATCTGGAGAGCTATCTTAAAAGAATTCAGATAACAGAATACATAAAAACGCCCCCGAAAGCAAAATGCTTCGGGGGTTAACTTTTAAAAAAATCACCCGAAAGCCAAGCTCTCGGGTGAAAAGTTTTAAATTATTCAGCTTCAACAACGTCAGCTTCGGGAGCATTCTTCTTGATGCTTTCGATTCCGTTAAGGCAGCCTGCCTTAGCCTTGTAGCCCTCTGATGTAGCGATGATTTCGCCGTTTCTTGCTTTAAGACGGAAACGGAACTCGCCTGCTTTATCTGTATAAACTTCAAATTTGGGATGCTTAACAGCCTCAAAATTTTCAACTGTCTGGTCTTCGATTCCGCCGACACAGCAGTTGCGAACGCTATCAACGCCGTTTTTGCACGCTGCAAGAGAAGAATAAACCTCTGATGTCGCGATAATCTCGCCGTTGCCTGCTTTAAGGTCAAATTTAAAACCTGTCTTTGTTTCTTTAATTACGAATTTTCCCATGTCAATGCGCCTTCTTTCTGTAATATTAAGGAAGAATCCTTTAATTGCACAAATTGCTTTGCACATTAATTATATACTGTACTTTTGACAATTTCAATAGTTTTTCTGCAAAAATATAATATTTTATGTAAAGTATTATTGAAAATTTCCCAATGTATTCTGACAAAATTTTAATTAAAGTTGCAAATCTGAGAAAAATATGCGATAATACAATCAGATTATTTCTTAGGAGGATTTATATGTTTAAACTTCCCGTGTATACAGCACCGGATTTTTCAAAAGAACCGTTTGTTTCCGCTCCGAATGTCACAACCGAAAAGGCAGGAGACGGCTTCATTCCCGAAAATTTTTATGCAACAACGATTTTCCCTGAATATTTCAAAATAAACGGTGAATGGAAAATGGTTACAGGAAGCAGAATGGACTGCTCAGTCGTAATCCGCGACGGTGAACCGTTTGTTGTTGAGATGCGCAATATCAAAGAGGGCGACGAGGTTGTTATAAACCGTACAGATGACGCCTCAGACGGCGTATTTGTTCATTACGACGGCTTTACCGAAGAAAAAAGTGCTGAAGACGAGGTTCAGAATTTTTCTTTCAGAACAGGCCAATCCCGTGAGACTTCATATTCAAGAGATTATGACAGACTTTACGATATTCTCAGACATGACCGTGAGCACGGCAAAATAGTCTGGGTTCTCGGCCCTGCCTGTGCGTTTGACCATGATTCACGCGCGGCTATGGCTTCACTTATTGATAACGGTTACTGCCATGCACTCTTTGCGGGCAATGCCCTTGCTACCCATGACCTGGAGGCTTCACGCTTCAATACGGCTCTCGGTCAGGATATTTACCATAAGCATCACGTTTTCAACGGACATTATAATCATCTTCACCTCATTAATCTTGTTCGTAAGGCAGGTTCCGTTGCCGATTATGTCAGACAAAACAATGTTGATAACGGCATAATGAGCGCTCTTGTCAGAAATGATGTTCCGTTTGTTCTTGCAGGTTCCATCAGAGACGACGGCCCGCTGCCTGATGTCACGGCAAATGTTTATGAATCGCAGGACAAGATGAGAAGTCATACAAAAGATGCAACTACTGTTATCGCTCTCGCGACTCAGCTTCATACAATCGCAACAGGAAATATGACGCCCTCATATCAGGTCATCCACGGAAAGCTGCGCCCCGTATATTTTTATGTAGTTGATATTTCTGAATTTGCTGTTAACAAGCTAAAGGACAGAGGAAGTCTGAGCGCAACAGGTGTTGTAACAAATATCCAGGATTTCATTGTGAACGCTGAAAGAAATCTTGTTCAGAATAATAAATGAATATAAAAAAGAGATGAGGACAGCCGAAATTGTCCTCATCTTTTTTGAACGGAATTTATAATCTGATAGAATTGCAAATCAATAAGAATCAGTCATTAAAAATGAACGCAAATGTTATTCGCTTCAATTTCTTTCTGAACCGCTCTGATATTGACGCCGTAAACAGGCGTTTTATTTTTTATTGCATTTGAAGATACTATGGCGGCAGACTGCCCTGTAATTATGGCAATCGGAATCACTCTTGTAATGTCCCAGCCGTAGCCGGACGAGCTGACGCTTCTGCCTGCGGTAATTATATTGGGATAGCTGCTGTTTGTAAGGCATCTGAGCGGAAGCTCATATAGGAACTCTTTTCTTTCAAAATCGTTCATCATACATACAGAATCGTCAAAATGCTTGTATGCATCGTTTTCGGTAAAAACGTAATCTCCCTGAATATGACATGTTGTTCTGAACTGCGGCATATCGGGAAGAACGGGAACATCCATAGTACCCTTTGCCGTATTTCTGATTTTATTAATCATAATTGAGTGATTGAGCTTTATGTAATCTGAAACGTCCTCGGCGCTTAAGCCTGACCACTGCGGAATATCTTCGGGCTGATTATGACCGAAAAGATTTACAGTACCGCCGTAGAACCAGGAATAAGCCTTGCCGATATCGTTATTTTCAATGGCTCTTCTGCAGTTTTCAAGAGTTACTGCGTGTCCGTAGTAGATAAAATAGTTTTTGCCGCTGACAGTCGGAACTCCTGCGGCTCTTAAAACATCGCAGTCACCTGTTGTGTCAATAAGCATATCACATTCATAATACTCAAATCCCGCTTTGCTGAAAACAACAACACCTTTGCAGATATTGTCCTCCATTATTGCGTCTGCTACACTGCAGTCAAAGAGGAAATCCGCTCCGCTGTGTTTCAGCTCTTCAGTAAGAAGGAGCGATAAAATATTCTGAGAATAAACAGTTGCATATCTTCTGCCAGTTTTGTGCTCCGGATTTCCGTCTTTCCATATTTCGGGAAGAGAATCATAGCTTAAATCAAGAAGCTGCTTTGTCCACTTTTCGGTAAGGCCGTGTATTACTGTATGACCGAGTCCGTCACACAGGGGCTCCATGAAATTAACAAGTCCGCCTGTGGCAAGACCGCCTAAAAGACACTTTTTTTCAAGCAGAAGAACACTCATTCCGCAGTTCGCCGCCTGAATTGCTGCGGCACAACCGGCTGTTCCGCCACCTGCTACGATAATATTATAGTGCTTTTTGCATTCAAGATTGTGTGAAAATAACGGCATAACAGTCCTCCCGATAAAACTAATCAAATATTTCACAGCGAAGCCATTTCACTTGCCGCAGGGCATTTTTCATTGTAAAAAACCTCATTTGCCTTGGAAGACAAATGAGGTTTTTTTACATGGTTGCGGAGGTAGGATTTGAACCTACGGCCTCCGGGTTATGAGCCCGACGAGCTACCAAACTGCTCTACTCCGCGATATATGAGCTCTCTGTTCAAGAGCTCATTTATTATACACTAACATTATATGCTTGTCAAGTGTTTTTTATACATTTTTTCAATAATTTTCCTCGTCCTCTTCGCCGTAGGGTTTCTCACGCGCGGGGGACGCATTTCCGAGGGCGTTCATTTCCATCCACTGCTCTCTCGATATAAGAACCTTTCTCGGCTTACTGCCCTCAAAGGGACCTACTATTCCCCTTTCTTCAAGGGAATCCATAAGTCTCGCGGCTCTTGCATATCCGAGCTTGAGCTTGCGCTGAAGAAGTGTGGTTGACGCCATCTGACTCTCCACAACTACCTCAATGGCCTTGGGAAGCATTTCATCTCCGCCGTCATCAGAGTCATCCTCTGAATCACCGCCGATAAGGACTTTTTTCTTTTCTCCAACTTCTTTGGCGTTCATTTCAATGGCTTCATTTACAGAGTCATCATAGGTAGTTTCGCCGTCCTTCTGCCTCTTGATGAAGTTGACAACATTCTCGACCTCTGTATCTGAAACAAAGCATCCCTGAACACGCACAGGCTTTGAAACGCCGATAGGAGCATAAAGCATATCACCGTTGCCAAGAAGAGTCTCAGCTCCCGACTGGTCGATAATTGTTCTTGAATCCACCTGCGATGAAACGGAAAGCGCCACACGGCTTGGAATATTACCCTTGATAACGCCTGTGATAACGTCAACAGACGGTCTCTGTGTCGCGATAACAAGATGCATGCCCGCCGCACGCGCCATCTGAGCAAGTCGGCAGATTGAATCCTCTACTTCTTTTCTCGCGGCCATCATAAGGTCGGAAAGCTCGTCGATAAATATAACTATCTGCGGCATAACCTCAAACTCCTCTGCTCTCGCAAGGCGGTTATAGCCTTTGATATCTCTGACATTCTTTTCTGAGAACATCTTATATCTCTTAAGCATTTCGGTAACGGCCCAGCCAAGTGCGCCCGCCGCCTTTTTGGGGTCGGCAACAACAGGAACAAGAAGATGCGGAATACCGTTATACACCGTAAACTCAACCTGCTTGGGGTCAATCATAAGCAGCTTGACTTCTTCAGGCGTGGAGTTATACAGAATACTGATTATCATTGAATTAAGGCATACTGATTTACCTGAACCGGTAGTACCCGCAACAAGAAGATGCGGCATCTTTGCAAGATCACAGATAATTGATTCACCTGTAATATTCTTGCCCACAGCAACGGCAAGCTTACTCTTTGACACCTGTGTTTCATATTCCGGTGTCTGAATAATTTCTCTGAGTGAAACCGTGGCACGGGATTTATTGGGTATTTCAATGCCGACAGCAGCTTTTCCGGGAATCGGAGCTTCCATTCTGACGCCTGTAGCGGCCATCGCAAGAGCGATATCGTCAGAAAGACTTGTTATCTTGCTGATTTTTACACCGGGTGCCGGCTGAAGCTCGTATCTTGTAACAGACGGGCCTCGGCATATGCCCACAAGTTTTGCGTTAACATCAAAGTTATGAAGAGTATCCTCGAGAGTTTTGGCGTTCTGCTTGATTTCCTGCTCATAATTGAGAGCGCCTGAAATATCCGCAACATTAAGGCAGTCAAGTGAGGGCTTCTGATACTCAGGCTTCGCAGGCTCTTCAACATCGAGAACGTCTTTTTCCTCAGACTCCGCCGTAGTATCTTTCGCAGGCTTCTCTTTTTTCTTAACTTCCTTAGGCTCGGATTTGCTGATATCCACAGGAACAACGGGCTCCTGAACGGGAGTCATGTTCATAATAATATCATCTATGTTTTCAGGCTCGGTTTTCTGCTCCTCCTCGGGCTCTTTTTTATTGCCCGCAAGCTCCTCAACATAAATAGAATCGTCGGGTCTTATTTCGTCAAATCCGGGGGTCGCAACAGGCCCGATTTCAGGAGAATTAAACGCGTTCTTGCGTTCCTTCGGGTCGACAGGCTTTCTCTGACGTCTGTTTTCGATATTAGTAGTTATTTTCTCTTCTGTATAATCTTTAACCTTTTTGGCAGGCTGATAAACAGCGTTGCCGGCATCCATAAGAGTTTTGCCTGTAAAAAGCATAATAAGCAGAGCATCTGCAATAATAAGTATAATCAAAGCTCCTGTTCTGCCTGCGAGAGCATCAAGTCCGCCGCCGATAAGCGCGCCGAAGAAGCCGCCGCTTTTAACGGTTATCGTATCACGCAAATCCCATACAAACTGAATCTGCGCACCAAGCTTGCCCTCACCGACAATATTAAACGCAAGGTGAATTATACCCTCAAGCATCAGTGTAAACGCTCCGACTCCGACAGCCTTGGGTACGGGCGACTGGTCATCCTTATTGAATGACAGCATAACCGCAAGATAGATGAGAATAAGCGGCCATACAAATGAGCAGATACCGAAAAGTCCGAAAACGAAATTATGTAGCACCGCCCACAGACTTTCGCCTTTTATGAGCGTTATCGCAAACATAAGAACTGACACTGCAAAGAGTACAAGCGCCTGCTTCTGCTTCTTTGCGGCTGAATTATTATTCTGCCCTTTTTTTACATTTGACGCAGTTTTTGACTGCTTTTTATTGCTTTTGACGGCAGATGTATTCTGCGGTTTCTTTTTAACCGGTTTTTTATTTGCCAATTTTATTCCTCCTGATTTTTTATTTTATCTTTACTGCTTTCTTCTATCATTTCATAAAGGCGGTCAAGCGCATCTGAAAGACTGCCAAGCGAATCTATAAGGCCGCCCTTTACAGCTTCCTCGCCGTCAAGCACAGTACCCACATCCATGACGAGCTCGCCCGTGGCAAGCATAAGTTCACGGAATTTATCAGCCGGCATACGGGAATTCTTGCTGACAAAATTCACGATTCTTTCCTGCATCTGCTCAAAATATGAAAGGGTCTGCGGTACACCGAGCACAAGTCCGTTCATTCTGACAGGGTGTATTGTCATTGTAGCTGTAGGAGTGATAAAAGACTCATCCGCTGAAACTGCAAGGGGCACACCGATTGAATGACCTCCGCCGAGAACAAGCGAAACAGTAGGCTTTTTCATGCCCGAAATAAGCTCCGCTATGGCAAGACCCGCCTCAATATCACCGCCGACGGTGTTGAGAATTATCAGCAGTCCGTCAATAACATCGCTCTCTTCAACAGCTACAAGCTGGGGTATCATATGCTCATATTTGGTTGTTTTATTCTGAGACGGCAGAATATAGTGCCCTTCAATCTGACCTATCACGGTAAGGCAGTGGACAAGTCTGCCGTTCCTTTCGACGGTAATGGAGCCTGAATCTATAATCTGCTTGAATGAATCGTTTACAATATCATTGCCGTTTTCTTCTCCGTCAGGATTTGTGGGCTCTGACTGAACGGTAAAATTTGTTCCGATTCCGATAGTGTTTCTGTATCCCATATAATTACCACCTTTGAAAATTCCTTATTATATTATCCAAAGATGATAAAAATATTAGACGATACTCACCCAATATATTGTATATCATATCATTTTTAATGAAATTTATCAATAGATTTTATTGATTTTTTGCTGTTATAATGATATAATTTACAAAGTAATAAAGGAGGTATTTTTTATGATATTTTTTATAGAAAACGATAAGGTCAGCGCAGGCATAAAGCAGTACGGCGCGGAGCTTACATCATTCAAGTCAAAGCAGAGCGGAACGGAATATCTGTGGCAGAGCTTCCCCGAGATATGGTATGGCCAGTCCCCTGTTCTTTTCCCCATTGTAGGCACTCTGCTTGACAATAAATACAGAGTTGACGGCGCAGAATACGAACTTTTCCGTCACGGTATCGCAAGAAAAAGAGATTTTGAAGTAAAAGAAAAAGGCGAGGATTATATTATCCTCACTCAGAAATATAACGAGGACACACTTAAGGTTTATCCCTACAAGTACATACTCGATATAGAATTCAGACTTGACGGAACAAAACTCACCGCCACACATACAGTTAAGAACGAGGACGACGGAGATATGTATTTCTCAATCGGCGCACATCCCGGATTCAACTGCAAAATCGGCGACAAGCTTGAATTTGAAAAGGAAGAGCCCAACGTTGTCAACGAAATGATTGACCCCGAATCAATTCTTTATGATGAAAAATTCACCTCACCCTTTGACGGTAAGGATATTGTTATCACAAAAGATATTTTCGCTAAGGACGCTCTTATTCTTTCATCACTTGAATCAAAGAAATGCACACTCAAAGGCGCGGAGCTTGACGCTGACATCGAATTCACATTCGGCGATTGCGAGTTCCTCGGTCTGTGGGCAAAGCCCGGCGCACCGTATGTATGCATTGAGCCCTGGTACGGCGTAAACGACTCAAGAGACAAAAAAGCTGATTTTTCAGAAAAGCGCGCTATACAGAAAATCAGCGGCGATGAGGAATTCAGCTTCGCGTGGAGCGCTGAAATCAAACTCAAATGATTAGAAATTTTGTATTCGACTTCGGCGGAGTTCTGATTGATTTTGACCCCGAGAGGATGATAAACGACAATTTTCCGCCGGAGTATCATGATATTATTTTAAATAACGTCTTCAGAAGCGTTCACTGGAAAAACATGGATAAGGGAACCGAATCCGTTGAGGAAGCGATAGACAATATGCTCCCGTCAATTCCAGAGGACGCGAGAGACAGAATGCGCGAGGTTATCCTTGACCGTGAGGGTCAGATGCCTCCTCTGCACGAGATGACACCGATAATCGAAGGCCTTCACAGGGACGGTTATCGGCTCTTTGTGTTGTCTAACTGCGCTAGATGGCTTCACGAATTCAAGGTCAACATCCCCTCTTGGAGATTGTTTGAGGATTTCTTTATTTCCGCTGATTACAACGTAGTCAAGCCCGACAGGATAATATATGAAATGTTCCTTGAAAAATACAGCCTCAAAGCAGAGGAATGCTTTTTCATTGACGATTCCCCTGCCAACACCGAAGCCGCCGAAGAACTGGGTTTTAAAACGTACTGCTTTAAAGACAGAGACTTTGACAGGCTCAGAAATTATATTTCACACTTCACCGAGGAGTAAATATGTCCTTTTTCTCACAAGCACTCAAAAAAACAAGCGAATATCCGACGCTGGTAAATTATATAAAAAAAGGCCGTGTTCCCATGGGGGTACTCGGTCTTTCGCAGATTCACAAGGCGCATATTATCAGCTCTCTTTGTGATGATTTTTCACCGAGGCAGGCTGTTGTCATAACACCCGACGAAAGTCAGGCTACACGACTCTGTAAAGACCTGAAAGCATTCGGCTGCAACGCATTGCTGTACCCCGCAGGTGATATTTCTCTGAGAAGCAATCAGATAAAATCACACGAATACGAGCATAAAAGACTCTCTGTACTCGGAAAACTTCTTGACGGCAACGCGGAAGCCGTTGTACTCAGTGTTGAGGCGGCTTTACAGCTCACGATTCCGCCCGAGGTGCTTTTCAGCAAGAGAATCACTGTTAAGGTCGGCGAGGATATTGATATAAAAGAGCTTGCGGAAAAGCTCATAAGCTCAGGCTACACCCAGAGTGAAAACGTCGAGGGCAGCGGTCAGTTCGCCGTCAGAGGCGGTATTGTTGACCTGTTTTCTCCTGACAGCGAGCTTCCTTTCAGAATCGACTTCTGGGGTGACACTGTTGACTCAATCTCTTACTTTGAGACAGACTCACAGAGAAGAATCAACCAGGTTGAGGAAATCACAATCACTCCCGCCGCAGAAATATGCTGTGAAAACGAGAGACTGATACAGTTAATCGGTAAGTTTTCAGATTCAGTTAAGGGCAAAGGCTCGGTTAAAATAAAAGAATCTCTCAGCAGAGATATTGAGTCCCTCGAGGCAGGTATAAGCCTTGACTCTCTTGACAGATATCTGCCGCTGATTTATGAGGACTGCGCCACAATTTTTGACTACATCGAGCGCCCCCTGCTTTTTGTAAGCGAAAGCTTCTCTGTCAAAGACAAAGCCAACGCCGCAATTCAGCTCTTTAACGAAGAATACAGAGCGTACCTTATGGAGGGCACTGTCTGCAAGGGTCTTGACAGATATATTCTGACATTCAATGAACTGACTGACTGCTACACGGATTTAGGCGCCATTTATCTTGATAATCTCGCGAGAGGAAGCTTTGACATTCCCGTCAAAGAGCTTATTACATTCAACGCGAGACAGGTTTCGCCGTGGAACGGCTCTCTTTCTGTTTTAAAAGATGACCTTCAGCCCTTCACAGGCAAAAACAATAAAAATACAGTTGTAATAGTCTCGGGCACCGCAAAAGCGTCTCAGGCCTTATCGGAAGACCTCAACAAAGAAGGATACCCCTGCTCTTATATAGAAAACGCCGCGGAACAGCTGCCCGAGGGCAGTATTACCGTTATGCCCGGCGGCTTTTCAACGGGATTTGAATATCCGACATCTAAATTCATACTTATAACCTACGGCAGCAAAGAAGCTCTTCCCGTCGCGAAGAAACAGAAAAAAGTCAACAAAGCGGCTGTTTTCAATTCTCTTGAGGAGCTTCATAAGGGTGACTATATTGTTCACGTTGCCCACGGTATCGGTATTTTTGACGGCATTACTCAGCTTGAAGCCGACGGAAATATCAAAGACTATATTAAAATAAAATATGACAAGGGTGACGTTCTGTATGTTCCGGTCACTCAGCTCGACCAGGTGTCTAAATATATAGGCCCCAACAGCGACAACGGTCTGCTCAAGCTCAACCGACTCGGCGGCAGTGAATGGAACAAAACAAGAACCCGTGTCCGCTCCGCTGTTAAGGATATGGCCAAGGAGCTTATCGAGCTTTACGCCAAGAGAATGAACATGGAAGGGCACGCGTTCTCCCCCGACATAGACATGCAGAACGATTTTGAGCGCAGATTTGAATTTGAAGAAACTGACGACCAGCTGCGCTGTATTGACGAAATTAAAAACGATATGGAGAAGCCGCATCCTATGGACAGACTTCTCTGCGGTGACGTTGGCTTCGGCAAGACCGAGGTTGCCATAAGAGCCGCTTTCAAATGCGTCGCTGACGGCAAGCAGTGCGCTATTCTCGTTCCCACAACAATTCTCGCCCTCCAGCATTATCAGACAATACGCAAACGCATAGAGGGATTCCCTGTTGAAGCACAGATGCTCTCACGCTTTGTTACGCCCAAACAGCAGGAAGCTATTAAATCAGACCTCAAAAAAGGTTATGTTGATATTATCGTAGGTACACACAGACTTATTTCAAAGGACATACAGTTCCGTGATTTAGGTCTTATCATAGTTGACGAGGAGCAGCGTTTCGGCGTTGCTCAGAAGGAAAAGCTCAAATCAGCCTATCCCAACGTTGACGTGCTGACTCTGACAGCTACACCGATTCCGAGGACTCTCAACATGGCCATGTCCGGCATAAGGGATATGTCAATTCTCGAAGAAGCGCCGCAGGACAGACACCCTGTTCAGACCTACGTTATAGAGCACGACATGGGAGTTCTTGCTCAGGCGATGGCCAACGAGCTTCGCCGCGGCGGACAGGTATATTATCTTCACAACAGGACAGAAACTATCGCGAGAGTCGCGGCAAAGATAAAAGAAATGCTCCCCGACGCGAGAGTTGAATACGCTCACGGTCAGATGACCGAAGAAAAACTCAGCTCCATATGGCAGAGACTTATGGAGGGTGAAACCGACATACTTGTCTGCACAACCATAATTGAGACAGGCGTTGATGTACCGAATGTAAACACGCTCATAGTTGAGAACGCTGATAGAATGGGACTTTCCCAGCTTCATCAGCTCAGAGGAAGAGTCGGCCGCTCAACAAGGCGAGCCAGCGCGTACTTTACATTCACACGCGGCAAGGAATTAAGCGAAGTCGCCGCGAAAAGGCTGACAGCGATAAGAGAATATACGGAATTCGGCTCAGGCTTTAAAATCGCTATGCGCGACCTTGAAATAAGAGGTGCGGGCAACATACTCGGTACTCAGCAGCACGGTCACATGGAGGCTGTCGGATACGACCTTTATATGAAAATGCTCAACCAGGCCGTCGGAGAGGAAAAAGGCGAATTACAGCCCGTCCCCGAAAAAGAATGTCTTATCGACCTGCCTGTTGACGCGTACATACCCGCAGATTATATCAGCAACGTACCGCATAAAATCGCAATGTACCGAAGAATCGCGGATATACGCTGTGAGGAGGACGCCGATGATGTTATTGACGAGCTTATTGACCGATTCGGTGAGATGCCGTCGAGCGTTCTCGGACTGATAACAATCTCACTGATGAGAAACACCGCCATATCACAGGGCGTTTATGAAATCAGCAGAACGGGAGACACTGTAAAGCTGTTTATTGAAAATCTTGACATGGCAAAAATAACCGCACTCGCCCACCAGATGCGCGGACGGATTACAGTCTCAGCCGCCGGCAAACCTCACATCGCAATCAGAATTCACATGGGAGAAGACCAGCTTGCAATTCTTAAAAAGGCTCTTGAGATAATGCAGAACAGCTGAAAGGAAAGTTTTTATGAGTGATACAGAATTAAAGAAAGGCAGACAGTCCTCAGCAGAGCTTCTGAGGATTATCGCCATGCTTTTAATTGTCTTATCACATTTTTCCTTTTACGGCGTTAACGAAATAACCCCTATATATGAAATGAAGCCGTGCTTTAACAAATATATGCTTGAAAGCGTTCAGCTCGGTTTTCTCGGTGTTGATATTTTTACAATAATCGCGGGGTACTTCGGAGTAAAGTCTGCATTTAAAGCAACGAAGCTCATAAAGCTGATATTACAGGTATTCTTCTACTCCGTTGTAATATTCGCTGTTATGTGTGCCGCAGGGATTATTGAATTCTCAATCAAAGAAGCCGTTAAAGCGTTATTCCCTGCGATATTTAAGAAATACTGGTTTTTCAGTGCCTATATTCTGCTGTATATATTAAGCCCGTTTATCAACAAGCTGATTAACTCATTGAACCGGAAAAATCATCTTATATTAATTGCGGTTCTGTGGCTCATATGGGGATTAATTCCTCTTGTTTCGGGAAGTGATTTTTACGGTACACATTTCAGTGAGCTTCTGATTTTATATCTTGTCGGCTCATATCTGAGGATTTATCCCGACAATATCTTTTCAAAAGCCAAAACGCGAAAAATACTTCTCGCCGCTTCAATCGCGTTTTTTCCAATCTCTGTTGCGCTTATGAACGGACTGACACATATAAGCGGCTATTTCAACAATCACTACACTTACTTTTACAGTGAGATGTCACTCAATACAATAATCGCCGCGGCGGCTCTTGTGATTACTTTTGTAAATCTCAACATGAAGCAGAGCAGGTTCATCAACATAGCCGCGTCCTGCACATTCGGCGTTTATCTGATTCATGACAATCCGTATTTCAGAGAATATCTCTGGAGCAGTCTCATTAAGGCGAACGAAAAATTATACTCACCGTCGCTGATTGTTTATATGATTGCCTGCGCCGCTGTGATTTTTACGGTTTGTGCAATAATTGACCTGTTAAGGCAGACAATTATTGAAAAGCCTGTTATGTCGGCGGTAAACAGAATATATCCCAACATCAAGCAAAGGCTGGTAAAAATAATTGATAAGAAAAGCAAAGCCTGAAGACAAAAAGGCTTATCTTGAAATGACTGAAATCTTCTACAACAGCGACGCTGTTCTCCACCCCATTAGCGAAGAATACCGTCTGAAAACGTGGGACGAAATAATGCGAAGCGACGAATACGCCGACTGCTATTTCGCTCAGAACGGCAGTGAAATTACAGGTTATATGCTCCTTGCGTATACGTTTTCGCAGGAAGCTGGCGGCAAAGTCTGCTGGATAGAAGAATTATTTGTGAAAGAAAAATACAGAAATCAGGGAACAGGAAAAGAATTCTTTGAGTATATTAAAGAACATATCGAACCGTCCTGCAAAAGAATCCGCCTGGAGGTTGAAGACTACAACACAGGCGCAAAAAGATTATATTCCTCATTGGGCTTCGAGATGCTGCCCTATGAGCAGATGATAAAAGAATTATAATAAGACAGCTGTCTTCAGAAAGGAAAGTGCGAAATGCCTTACACATTAAAACCACACTTAACAAGAAAGATAACCGTTTTATCAAAAAACGACCCGTCAGTTCCGAAGGAGCTTTTCAATCAGAAAAGTGAAGCTCCGTGCCTTGAGGGATTTCCGTGTCCCCTGCCCTCAAAGAAAAGCGATTATACCTGCTTTGCCGAAGGCAATAACGGCGTTATATGGTACGGTGCAAAGACAGGACTTACAAGATACGATAAAACTGCTGAAACCGATGAAGATAAAATCATGTATTTCAGCGCTGACAGACACCTTTACTCAAACGAAGTCGACGCTCTTTACGCCGACGGAGATGATGTATGGGCACTCACAGGCGAGTGGGTTTCTCACATTCAGATGATAATGCTTACCGCTGAAGAACGCGCTGATATTCTACTTGAGGAAACAAATAAATACGTTAAGCGCCGCGGCATGGTTTCTCAGCGTCACATGAGAATACCGAGAGACTTTGAATCTGTTTACCCTTATGCCGAGAGTGATAATGACGGCTGTTTCACCGCAGGTCACGCGGTCGGTGAGATATATCATTACGCCGTGCTTAAAAGAGAACTCGGCAAGGACGACCCGAAAACACAGGAGGTTTTCAAGGGCGCTGTTGAAGCCTGTGAAGCCTGTCTTATGCTTATGTATATTCACGGCAGACCCGAGGGCTTTATCTCACGTTCATATCACGTTACAGGTGAGCCTGTTCCCGACGACGGTTATTTCTATAAGAGAGACGGCAAAGAGGCTTACTGCATAGAGACAACCGCCTCAAAGCGCTCAGGCAGAGCGAACGAAAGAATCCCCTGCGATTATCCGATTCCCGAAAGGCTCAGACATCTGCTTACGGATTACGGTTATACCGAAGACGATGTTACATACAAGGCTGATACAAGCAGTGATGAAGTTTCAGGTCATTTTCTGCAGATGAAGGTTGCGCACGATATTCTCGGTCCCGACGACCCCGAGCTTGACGAAATCATCAAGGACGCCGCGAAGCGTACCTGCGCTCATATAATCAACAGCGGATTTGAATTCGCGGAGCACTCCGGCCAGCCCACAACATGGGGCAAATGGAGCAGAAGATATTTTGAGGGCGACCCGATAGGATATGTTGACGCATCTCTCAACAGCGGTGAAATGCTGTTTTATCTTAAGGCGGTTATGCATATCACAGGCGAAGAAGGCATCTGGAAAGAAACATATGAGAAGCTTATCGCCGAGGGCTATGCCGATATAGCTACCAAGCATTATGACAGATTCTATCAGGGAGCAATCAGAGAGAAATGCGCTCCAGAGGAAGACCTGATGTACGGCGACAATATGCTCGCTACCGAAACATTCTGGATGCTTTGCACTCTTGAAAAAGACCCGGTACTCCTTGAAAAATACCGCAAAGCATTCAAGTCATGGGCGCACTGCCTTCTCAGAGAGCATCAGCCCGGCTATGAATTTCCTTATATCATTGCTATGCCCGATGAAGAAATTGACATTGAGCGCTGCGTTCAGTGGTTCTACAGATGTGAATCGTCAAGATACGGCGCACACGTAAACATGCTCAGGCACGACGCACCCATCAAGGATAAGAGAACTTTTGACGAGCATCAGGCAAACGAGACTTCACTGAAACTGCCGCCCGATGAAATCCCCATTACAAAATATGACAGAAATCCGTATGACGTAAGTCCCGGCGCATATTCGCCGTCAACGCTGATTGAGGGCTGCTATGTTTATACATTCGCATATTGGCTCGGAAGATATTACGGAATTATTGACGAGGAGGGCTGAGACATGGAAAAAATAGTATTAATAACAAAAAACTGCCCCGATTATCTCAGCGAGGCTGTTTCAAAGCTTGAAAAAATCAGCTCTTTAAAGGTTAACGGTCTTACAGTTTCAGAGCTTCAGAAAATTGAAAAAGAAAAGCCCGCTCTTTTTGATAAAATAATCGCATTTATAAAATGCGGCAGATGGTATCCTTATGCCGGACTCACGAAAGGCGGAGCAGGCAGAATCTCAAATGAGAGACTCGCAAGAGAGATTCTCTATTCTTTAACATGGCTTAAAGAAAAGACAGAAATGACGTTCCGCGTATTTTTCGGAAAGAGCATCTGTGCCTCTTCTTTCCCGCAGATTGTTTATAACGGCAGATTTGACTGCGCCGTTCTTGAAGACGAAACAGAAAATTACTGGCTTGACGGCGCTGACAGATTCAGACTTTTCATAATGAGCGAAGCTAATACAGTTGATGTCGCTGAAATAACCGAATCGGATGACTTTGAGTACGAAACATACGAAGAACTGCTTCACAACACGCTGTCGACTCCTCTCGACCTTAATACCGTTAAAATGGAGCGTACCGAGGATAAACTCACGCAAGCGGAAAAAGCTGTTATTCTCGCCGAGAAAGCGTCAGCGCAGAGCGGCATTGATAAATCCGCTGAAATCAGAGATTGCTGGTTTGATATTTTTGACGGAAACGAAAGTGACGCCGAAAAAAAGGCAAAAGCAATCGCCGCCGATATGGATTCAACCGACATAGTTAAAATCAATAACAGCGACGTTAAGGTTAATGTATTCAAATTCGCCGAGGACGGCAGCGGAGATATCGTAATCAGACTCGAAGAAACCGCAGGCATAGAGAAGAATATATCGGTAATTTGTGATGAAATTAACGCAGGCTTCAGATGCGAAATCGAGCCGTATGAAATCGCAACTTACAGAGTTGACTCTGAGGGATTTGTCAGAGAAACATTTATCTACGAATAAAAAAGTCGCACGGTAATGCATCAATATACGTTACCGTGAGAAAGAATTATATTACAGTTTGAGCTCAAGTACAGGGTGACCAAAATCAAGAATTCCTATCAAATGAGTCTTGATAATGCTCTATCGAGAAAAAGAGATTCAGATTACAGTTTGAGCTCGAGCTCAGAGCGTCGAATCAGATAACAGTTACCCCGACTATAAAAAAAACCGCGGAAAAATCCGCGGCTGGAGCTGCTAACCGGAATTGAACCGGTGACCTCATCCTTACCAAGGATGCGCTCTACCGACTGAGCCATAGCAGCAATCACAAACGTTATCTTATCACAATATAACCCACTTGTCAAGCACAATTTATTCAATTATCCAATTTTTTATGAGGAGGTCGGCATATGCTTCTTGCAATCGACATAGGCAATACAAATATTTCATTGGGCATATATGACGGCGCAAAAAGTCTTTTCAATTCCCGCCTTGCAACGCAGCGAGAGAGAACCAGAGACCAGTACGCGGCAGAGCTGCTGATAATTCTTTCACTTAATAAAATAGACCCGAAAAGCTTTGACGGTTCAATCATCAGCAGTGTTGTACCGGAGCTTACAGATATTATTTCGGGAGCTGTAAGCAAGGTTACGGGCTGTGACTCTGTTATTCTCGGACCCGGTACCAAAACAGGTCTTAAAATCGTAACCGACTGTCACTCACAGGTCGGTGCCGACCTTGTTGCAGGTTCTGTAGGCGCAATAGCAAAATATCCCCTGCCCTGTCTTGTTGTTGACCTGGGCACCGCCACCAAAATCCTTCTTATTGATGAAAACGCCACATTCCGCGGCTGTACTATCTCTGCAGGTGTTAAAATTTCGTTGGATGCACTTTCTCAGAAGACATCACAGCTGCCCGCTATCAGCCTTAAGACCCCCGCCACGGCAATCGGTACCAACACAACGGACTGCATGCTCGCGGGAACTGTTCTCGGAACAGCGGCAATGCTTGACGGTCTGTGTGACAGAATGGAAAAGGAATTCGGCAAAAAAATCGAAACAACCGTTGCAACCGGCGGATATTCTCAGGAAATAATCAAAAGCTGTTACCGTAAGATGCTTTATGATGAGAATCTTCTGCTTGACGGACTCAGAGTAATATACGAAAAAAACAAACATTAATTAAAACGGACAATGCACTGTATCTTTATGAACAGAAGCAAGGAGGAAAAATGAATAAAATGCTAAATCAGAAGAGGAGCAGCACTGCAAATCTGGCTGTAACCTCAATTCTTTCGGCAATTATTGTCGTTATGACCTTTACACCCGTGGGGTATCTCACCATTGGATTTGTTGAAATCACATTTTTATGCGTACCCGTTGCAATCGGCGCAATTTTATGCGGTCCCGCCTGCGGCGCAGTTCTCGGCGGCGTTTTCGGGCTGACAAGCTTTCTGCAGTGCTTCGGTATAGGCAGGCCGTCAGCATTCGGCGCGGCTCTGCTTTCAATCAATCCGCTGTCAACCGCCGTAATGTGCTTAGTACCGAGAATCCTCGCAGGTCTCGCGGCAGGCTTTATATTTAAAGCGTTCAAGGGCAAAAAAGATAATATTTCATTCGCGGTGACATCGCTGAGCACAGGAGTACTCAACACACTGCTTTTTGTCTCGGCGCTTATCGGGCTTTTCGGAGTAAGCAATCTTTCTTCACTCGGACTCGGAGACAGTATTATTAAAATAATTGCCGCTATTGTTACGCTAAACGCCGTCATTGAATGGATTGTATGCCTTACAATAGGTTTTGCATTGAGCAAAGCAATTAAATCTGTAATGAAAAGATACAGATAAAAAATATATATTTAAATATTAAAAAAGCGTGAGTAATTAAACTCACGCTTTATTTTTATATATTATTTAATATCGCTGTTTTCTTTTCTGATAACGTCATGTGCGCCGCCCTCAACAATACTTGTTGCAGAAACAAGTGTGAGCTTGGCTTTCTTCTGAAGCTCGGGAATTGTAAGAGCACCGCAGTTGCACATGGTTGATTTAACCTTGCTGAGTGAAACCGCAACGTTATCCTTAAGCTTGCCGGCGTAAGGAACGTATGAATCAACGCCCTCTTCGAATGAAAGCTTCTTAGCGCCGCCGAGGTCATATCTCTGCCAGTTGCGGGCACGGTTGCTACCTTCGCCCCAGTACTCTTTATAGTATGTACCGCGGATTGAAACCTTCTGTGACGGGCTTTCGTCAAATCTCGCGAAATATCTGCCGAGCATGATGAAATCAGCGCCCATAGCAAGAGCGAGAGTCATATGATGGTCATATACAATACCGCCGTCAGAGCATACGGGAATATAAACGCCTGTTTCCTCAAAATACTTATCTCTTTCAGCGCAAACTTCGATAAGAGCTGTCGCCTGACCTCTGCCTATACCCTTTGTCTCACGGGTAATGCAGATTGAGCCGCCGCCGATACCGACCTTAATAAAGTCAGCGCCGCAGTCAGCAAGGAAGCGGAAACCGTCAGCGTCAACAACATTGCCTGCGCCGATTTTAACAGAGTCGCCGTAGTTTTTGCGAACCCATTCGATAGTGAGCTTCTGCCATTCGGAGAATCCCTCAGAAGAGTCAATGCAGAGAACGTCAGCACCTGCTTCAAGAAGAGCGGGAATACGCTCAGCATAGTCTCTTGTGTTTATGCCTGCGCCTACAACGTAACGCTTATGAGCGTCAAGCAGCTCGTTGGGATTCTGCTTATGCATATCATAGTCTTTTCTGAATACCATGTAGCAGAGTCTGCCCTGGTCATCAATAATCGGAAGAGAATTAAGCTTATTATCCCAGATGATATTGTTGGCTTCTTTAAGAGTTGTGCCTTCCTTAGCCCAGATAAGCTTCTCAAAAGGAGTCATGAACTCGGAAACCTTAAGGTCGGGAGACATACGGCTTACACGGTAGTCTCTGCCTGTTACGATACCTACAAGCTTGCCGTCAGCTGTGCCGTCCTCTGTAACTGCGATTGTAGAATGGCCTGTCTTTGCGGTGATTTCTATA
>JAZUHE010000188.1:0-6001 GCA_045641565.1 Acutalibacteraceae bacterium
TTCGCCCCCATAAGAGATGCCGCAACCGCAACATTTGCAGGCGCACCGCCGGGGTTCGCGGCATACTGCGGTATTTCGTTTTTGCCTGTACCTGTCTGAGTAAGGTCAACAAGCAGTTCACCTATTGATACTATATTCATAATTATCACCTTTTCAGAAACAAAAAAGCAATCCGAAAAATCTGACCGCTTCGGATTGCTCTTCTTTTATTATTCGTTGCCGGGGAATGAGGGGATTCCGTCGAAGCCTTTCTGAAGCTCTTCGTCTGTAGGTCTGAAATCAACCATGGTGCCGTTATTAAATCTTTCGTACGCGAACATATCAAAATAGCCTGTACCCGTAAGGCCGAAGAGAATCGTCTTCTCCTCCCCTGTCTCCTTGCACTTAAGAGCCTCGTCGATAGCGACCTTGATAGCGTGACTGCTTTCGGGTGCGGGGAGAATTCCCTCAACCTTTGCGAACTGCTCAGCCGCGGCAAAAATCTCTGTCTGCTTAACAGTTACAGCCTCCATAAGCTTATCGTCATAAAGCTGTGAAAGTACAGGGTTCATGCCATGATAGCGAAGTCCGCCCGCGTGAGTTGCGCCCGGAATGAATCCGCTGCCGAGGGTGTACATCTTGGCGAGGGGACAAACCATGCCTGTATCGCAGTAATCATATTTGTATACACCGCGGGTAAAGCTCGGGCATGACTCAGGCTCAACAGCAATAATGCGGTAATCCTTTTCTCCGCGGATTTTTTCGCCCATGAAGGGAGAGATAAGTCCGCCGAGGTTTGAACCGCCGCCCGCGCAGCCGATAATAATATCGGGTGTAACACCGTATTTATCCATAGCGGTCTTGCTTTCAAGGCCGATGATAGTCTGATGAAGCATAACCTGATTGAGTACACTGCCGAGGACATAGCGGTACCCCTCTTTGGAGGTTGCCGCCTCAACAGCCTCAGAAATAGCGCATCCGAGACTTCCGTTTGTGCCGGGAAAACGCTCGAGAATTGAGCGGCCCACAGCCGTTGTCTCTGACGGAGAGGGTGTAACAGATGCGCCGTATGTACGCATAACCTCTCTTCTGAAAGGCTTCTGCTCATAAGAAACCTTAACCATATATACGTTGCATTCAAGACCTAAGAACGCACAGGCCATTGAAAGAGCCGTACCCCACTGACCTGCTCCCGTTTCGGTTGTAACGCCCTTAAGTCCCTGCTTTTTTGCATAATATGCCTGAGCAATAGCCGAGTTGAGCTTATGGCTTCCGCTGGTGTTGTTGCCCTCAAATTTATAATAAATCTTCGCAGGTGTGTCAAGAGCCTGCTCAAGACAATACGCTCTTACAAGCGGAGAGGGACGGTACATTTTATAGAAATTATAAATGTCCTCGGGAATATCAAAATACGGTGTTGTATCGTCAAGCTCCTGCTTAATCAGCTCGTCGCAGAATACGGGCTGAAGGTCTTTAAAGGTCATTTTTTCATGAGTCTGAGGATTGAGAAGCGGAGCGGGCTTGTTAATCATATCCGCACGCAGATTATACCACTGCTTCGGCATCTCGTCCTCTGACAGATATATTTTATAAGGAATTTTTTCTGACATAATATACTCCCCCGGTTAAGTTTACCGATATATTTTATCATAAAACAACATAATGTCAAGGTCAATTATATTGACAAGCTTCTCTCGTGGTAATATAATTTTACGCAGAATTGTTTCGGAGGAAGTTTATGAAAAGCTTTGAAATCAAAAAGAATGACGCCAATCAGCGCCTTGACAAATTCGTTACAAAATCCGTGCCGAATCTGCCAAAGGCTCTTTTATACAAATATATACGTACCAAAAGAATTAAGGTTAACTCAAAAAGAGCCGAGATATCCACACGTCTGAACGAGGGCGATATTGTTGATATGTATATCAATGATGAATTCTTTGTAAAGAGTGAGACGAGATATGACTTCTCCGGAGCCTCGGACAAACTTGACATTATATATGAAGACGAAAACATCATTCTGCTTGATAAGAAAGCTGGGCTTCTCTGCCACCCCGACGATAAGGAATACACCGACACGCTTATTTCACGCGTTAAGAAATATCTTTATAATAAGAAAGAGTACGACCCCGACGAGGAAAATTCCTTCACCCCCGCACTTGTAAACAGAATTGACAGAAACACAGGCGGAATAGTAATCGCCGCCAAAAACGCCGAAAGCCTTAAAATCCTCAACGCTCAGATGAAAGAACGCAATCTTAAAAAGACATATCTTTGCGTAGTCCACGGGGTTATGGAACGTCAGAACGGTCTGCTGACTGGCTGGCTCGTTAAGGACGAAGACAAAAACAAGGTCAGAATCTATAAAAACCAGGTTGAGAATTCCAAAGAAATCAAAACGAAATACACCGTTATAGAGAATGACACACAAAACAATCTCAGTCTTGTGGAGGTTGACCTGCTCACAGGCAGAACACATCAGATAAGAGCTCACTTTGCCTCAATCGGTCATCCGCTTTTAGGCGACGGCAAATACGGCACAAACGCTCTCAATAAAAAAATGGGCTATAAAAAGCAGTTCCTTTATTCATATAAGCTGCGTTTTGAGATGGATGAAAACGCAGGCATTCTTTCATATCTCAACGGCAAGGTGTTCACCGCGAAGGACGTTTGGTTTGAGCGGGAGTTTAAAAACAGAAATCTGTAAAATGTGCATCATTTATATAAAATATAAATCTGTATCTTATCAACACTATTTTTTAGTTGACATAAAGCGCAGATTGTTATACAATTATATGAATGATATTTTCACGAAAGGATGCACCAAATGAAATATTATATCGGCGTTGACGGCGGAGGAACCAAAACCGCTTATGCCCTTTTTGACGAAAACAAAAATCTTCTTGAGCTTGTTAAAGGCCCCGGAAGCAACCACGAAAACTACGAAAACGGATTTGATGACGCGGCTCCCCTCATCTGGCAGGGAATCAATGATCTTCTCGCCGCATCAGGCAAAGCCTTAAGCGACATTTCCTTTACTCTTATGGGACTTGCCGGAATAGACCACCCCTTCCAGCACGACGAAATGGTTAGAAGACTCAGGGACTTCGGTCTTGACAACTTTGAGATTTATAACGACGGCTTTATCGTTGTCAAGGCAGGTTCCACAGGCGCGGCCGCAATCGGCTACAACTGCGGCACAGGTACCTGCTGCAACGCTATCGACAGCGACGGCAAGATGCTTCAGCTGGCAGGCCTCGGCGAATTCTCAGGCGATATAGGCAACGGCCACTGGATTGCCGAGCAGGCATACAAGCTTGTTTACGACGACGTTTATCTGGGAATTCAGAAAACAGCTGTTTCTCAGATGGTATATGACGAATACGGTCTTAACTGCAAAGAGGATTTCCTCGCTCTTGTTTCAAAATTTGAAGAGGAGGACGCTGACCCGTTTATCATGCGTCTTATCGACTTCTTCTTTGACGCGGCGAAGCTCGGCGACAAGCCCGTACTCGACACAATAGACATGATGGCTTCAAGAGGAGCCGCTCTTATCAACGCTCACCTCAATACTCTTAATTTCACAGACGAAACAGTTGAGGTTGTTCTTTCAGGCTCCATGCACGTTAAGCCTTTCTCAGAAATATATGTTGACGCACTTATTAAAAAGGCTAATGAAGTTACAGGAAGAAAACTTAAATTCATAAAGCTCACACAGCCCCCTGTTACAGGCTGTGTTAACTGGATAATGCAGCAGTACGTTTAAAATTATTGATTAATCTAAAGGAGAGATAAATATGAAAGACATCACCCTTGCCGTAATCGGTTCAGGCAGCACCTACTGCCCCGAGCTTATAGACGGCTTCCTTAAAGCTAAGGATTCTCTTAATCTTGTTAAGGTTTCTTTTATGGACATTGACGAGAGAAAGAGAACTATCGTAGGCAATCTCTGCGTTCGTATGCTTAAAAAGGCAGGCGTTGACTGTGAGGTTGTTATGACAGACGATCTTGACACCGCTCTTCAGGGCGCTAACTTCGTTGTTACTCAGATTCGTGTAGGCAAGCTTCCCGCACGCCATCTTGACGAGAGCATCCCGAGAAAATATGACCTCATCGGTCAGGAAACAACAGGTATCGGCGGCTGCTTCAAGGCTCTTCGCACAATCCCCGTTATCAAGCATATCTGCGACAGAATCGAAGCTATCTGCCCCGACGCATGGCTTATCAACTTCACTAATCCCTCAGGTATCATCACTGAGTTTGTTCTCAATCATACAAATGTTAAGAATATCGGTCTGTGCAACGTTCCCATTGACATGCTTGACGATGTTAAGGAAATCACAGGACTCGACAGCGATATTACATATCTCGGCCTCAACCACTTAAGCTGGATTACTTCTGTTAAGAAGGACGGCAAAGAGCTTCTTCCCGGTCTTATCGAGAGCGGCTTCTCACCCAAGGTTATGGCAAATATCAAGGATGACGGCTTTGATATCGAATGTCTCAAGACAATTCAGGCTCTCCCCTCATCATATCTTCAGTATTACTACTGCCGCGAAGCAAAGCTTGACCATCAGCGTCAGGGCGACCAGACAAGAGCTCAGAGATGCATGGAAATCGAAGAAGAGCTTCTTAAGATGTATCAGGACGAAGAGCTTTGCATTAAGCCCGCACTTCTTGACCAGCGCGGCGGCCATAAGTATTCACTCGCCGCTGTTTCACTCATCGACTCAATCGCGAACGACAAGAAAGACGTTCACGTTGTAAACATCAAGAATAACGGTACTCTTGATTTCATGGATGACGATGACATAGTTGAAATCGCTGCTGTTATCGGCAAGGACGGCGCAACACCCGTTAAGGTTGACAAGGTTGAAAGCAAGCACATTATCAATCTTATGCGCGTAGTTAAGGCTTATGAGAAATATACCGTTGAAGGCGCTGTTACAGGCGATGAGTCAAAGGTTATCGAGGGGCTTCTCGTTCATCCTCTTGTAGGCGACTATGAAAAGGCAACAAAGTGCTTCGCAGAGCTTAAAGAGGCTCACAAGGACTTCCTTCCCGAGTTTAAATTCTAAAATAATTAAAGGACTGCTTCGGCAGTCCTTTTAGTCTGTCGCATTCGGCACAGAACGAAAAACAAATTTTATAAAGTCTGAAAATGGATTCCGACAATAATTCAAATGAGTCGGAGTCCATTTTTAAATATTTGTTTTTCTAAACGTTTTTTCGCTCACTCCCGGTATCGCATACAGCGTCGGGGGGAAGAAAACGGTTTCCGCATCTGAATTCGACAGCCTATGCTTGATAAATTGTGTGAATCATATTCATATTTTTATTGACAAAGTGTGAACTATGTGTTATTATCTGCTCATAAACCATTTGCGGAGGTGTGGATAATGCAGAACAGTCCCGACGGTATGTGGCTGAGTGAAAAGGAAGCGGAGCTGATAAATCTCTTCCGTTCTAAAAGTGAACAAAAGCAGGCTGAAATATACTCCGCTGTCACTGATATATATAATGAAAAGATTGAGGCGGTACGTCGGGAAGGCAGAAATCCGCAAACAGATAAGCCGTCGGAAATGCTTCAGGATTCCCGAAAAAGCGAATACAGATAAAAGTTTCTCCAAATGAAAAAGCTCCCTCGTAAGGAAGCCTTGACAGAGCATTACTGAGAGAAAGATATAGATTACAGCTTTAGCTCGCTTGCAGAGTGTAAAACAAGATCAAAGTTACACCGACTAAAATGCCCCCTTTTTGAGGGAGGGGGACCGCCGAAAGGCGGTGGAAGGAGTAACATACGTTCGACAGCTCCCTCACGAGGGAGCCTTGACAGAACGTTACCGAGAGAAATATATAGATTACAGCCTGAGCTCGATTGCAGAGCGTCAAATCAGATAACAGCTACTCCGACTTTAAAGTCTGGAGCAGCCGAAAGTGTTGATAAGAGCGTCTACGCGCTCTTTTCTTTTGCACATGGGGCAATCGAAGGCATTAGTATACGAGTAATCGGGCAGGTCGG
>JAZUHE010000189.1:0-24615 GCA_045641565.1 Acutalibacteraceae bacterium
CAAGATTAAGTCCGCACTCGATTGCTTTCATGTTCATGTCGAGAAGATTTGCTTTTCTTGCTGAAACAACCTTTTTAAGTGTTGATTCAACATTGTCAGTGCTTACAGCGCCGCTCTCTTTAATGAACTTACCGACCATAATCATGTTTGCGAGTGTAGGAAGTCCGATATCATTTGCAAGTCCTGTTGCGGGAACATAGAAAACCTTAACATCGTCACGGGTAATTTTGCGCTCGATAAGAGTAGAGTCAACAAAAATCATACCACCGGGAACAACATCGTTTTCATACTTATCAAGCGAAGGAAGGTTCATTGCGATAAGTATGTCGGGCTTTGAAACAATAGGAGAACCAACAGGCTCATCACTGAGAATAACGCTGCAGTTAGCTGTGCCGCCGCGCATTTCGGGACCGTATGAAGGAAGCCAGCTTAACTGTCTGCCCTCAACAAGTCCGTTGTAAGCGATAAATTTACCTGCAAAGAGAACGCCCTGACCGCCGAATCCTGCAATAAGAATCTGAGTTGTCATATTATTCGCCCTCCTTTGCGCTTCTATCTTTATATATACCTAAGGGATAATAAGGAATCATCTTTTCCTCAACCCACTGAAGAGCTGCGTCGGGAGTCATGCCCCAGTTCGTGGGACAAGAAGAAACAACCTCAACAAGTGAAAAGCCCTTATTGTTAATCTGATTTTCAAATGCTTTCTGGATAACCTTCTGAGCATTCTTTACATTCTTAACATTATTAACAGCAACACGGGCAATGAACTCGGGGCCGTCAAGTGTTGAAAGCATTTCGCTTACCTTGATGGGGTAACCGGCAACATTAACATCTCTGCCGTAAGGTGAAGTCTGAGTAACCTGACCGGGAAGTGATGTAGGAGCCATCTGACCGCCTGTCATACCGTAAATTGCGTTGTTAACAAAAATAACGGTAATGTTTTCATTTCTTGTTGCGGCGTGAACTGTTTCAGCCATACCGATTGAAGCAAGGTCGCCGTCGCCCTGATAAGTAAAGATAACATTCTCGGGCATTGAGCGCTTAAGACCTGTTGCAACAGCGGGAGCACGTCCGTGAGCGGCCTCAACCATGTCACAGGTGAAATAATTATATGCCATAACAGCGCATCCTACAGGCGCAACACCGATTGTTTTGCCTTCTATACCGAGATTATCTATTGCCTGAGCAACGAGTCTGTGAATAATTCCGTGTGTACAACCGGGGCAATAATGAAGCTGAGCGTCTGTAAGACTCTTCGGTTTTTCAAATACTATCATCAGTCGTTACCTCCTGCCATTTTTTTGATTGATTCAAGCACCTGCTCGGGTGAAGGAATCATACCGCCAACGCGGTTGCAAAGCTCAACAGGCTTTTTGCAGCTTGTTGCAAGCTTGATGTCTTCTATCATCTGACCCATTGAAAGCTCAACACTGAGGAATCCCTTAACCTTGTCAGCGGCTTCTGCGAGAGGCTTCTTGGGGAAGGGCCATACTGTGATAGGTCTTATCATACCAACCTTGATGCCTTCTTTTCTTGCAGCTACAACAGCGTTCTTTGAAACACGTGCGGCAATACCGAAAGCTACAACGCAGTAATCAGCGTCATCCATCATAAATGACTCATATCTTACTTCGTTCTCTTCAATTTCTTTATATCTCTCATAACGCTCAAAGTTTGTCTTTTCGAGCTCATCGGGAACAAGATAGAGTGAGTTAACAATGTTATGCTCACGCTTCATACCTGTACCTGTAACAGCCCAGGGCTTTTCTACTGTCTTGATTTCGTCAGCCTCGGGAAGCTCAACAGGTTCCATCATCTGACCCATTGTACCGTCAGCGAGAAGCATAGCTGGCATTCTGTATTTATCAGCAAGGTCAAACGCGAGGATTGTCATATCAGCCATTTCCTGAACAGAAGCGGGAGTAAGAACGATAAGATGATAGTCACCGTGTCCGCCGCCCTTTGTTGCCTGGAAATAGTCAGACTGTGAGGGCTGAATACCGCCGAGACCGGGGCCGCCGCGCTGAACATTAACGATAAGTGCGGGAAGGTCAGCACCAGCTATATAAGATATACCCTCCTGCTTAAGAGAAACTCCGGGGCTTGAGGATGATGTCATAACTCTTTTACCTGAGCTTGAAACACCGTAAACCATGTTGATAGCCGAAATTTCACTTTCAGCCTGAAGGAATGTTCCGCCGATTTTAGGCATTTTCTTAGCCATATAAGCGGCAATTTCTGTCTGCGGAGTGATAGGATAACCGAAATAATGCTTGCAGCCTGCTCTAATAGCGGCTTCGGCAATAGCTTCATTACCCTTCATTAAAACTTTTTCAGCCATTTTTCAAACACCTCACTTTTCAACTGTAATTACACAATCAGGACACATTGTTGCACAGAATGCGCAGGCAATGCATTTATCCTGTTCGGTAATTTCCGCGGGAGAATGTCCCTTTTTGTTGATTTTTTCCTTAGCAATTCTGATAATTCCCTTGGGGCAGGCAGAGACGCAAAGTCCGCAGCCCTTGCAGATATCAGTGTCAAAAGTTACTTTTGCCATTGCAATTCTCCTGTCTTAAATTATTTTTTTCTGCAATTTAAGTATAAACTTATTATCGCAGTTAACATCCTTAGCTATTTTTTCGCTGACTGTTGTCATCTTTATCGGAAGAGACGTCAGTCTGCTTAATTCCTCTGCTATCGGTATTGTATTTTCGATATCTTCAGCAGAAGTAATCTCACCGAGATTTGAATTATTGATTATGCCGGTAAATTTCATATGCGCCGCGTCTTCAATTTCATTGAACACCTCAAAAGCTTCAACAGCGTTTCGGGTGAGCGGTCTGTAAAAATTCACCACAAAAAACATTTCATAGTCATTCTCTTCAAGAATATATGGTGTAAATCTGCCGAGAGCATAAGCTCCCCTGTCATCGCCGCCAATATCAAGAATAACATGCTTATCGTTTCTCATAACAAGCCCGTAGGTTTCAGCAGGAAGAGACGGCAAATCAACATTTGTCCCGGCAAAAGGAAGAGCGACAAGCTCAATCCCCGCCTCGGCAAGTTCATCTTCGCTGTCTTTTGTTCTGAAATACGGATTAACTATATCCAAGTCGGCAATGCTGACATTTAAGCCTTTTTCTTTAAGAAAAAAGGCGTAATTAAGAGCAATATTTGTTTTGCCGCTGCCGTAATGGCCTAAAAATAAATTAACTCGTTTCATTTTATATCCTTAAAATACAAATCTTCGCGCATGTCAGAAAACACATTGATTGTTTCTCTGATTTCTTTAATGATTGATAAATCGCATTCAGCTGTTATAATCTGTTGACCTTCCCCTGCTTCAATGAGATTTTCACCCCATGGATTAATTATGCTGGAGCCGCCGCCGAAAACCGTGTCATATGCTCTGCCGCACGAATTACAGCAAGCAAGGAACATCTGATTCTCAATCGCTCTTGCTCTGCACAATGTATGAAAATGATTAATCCTCTCTTCGGGCCACTGGGAGACAACAAACAATATGTCAAGACCTTTTACGGCCATAGAACGTACAATTTCTGGAAATCTTAAATCATAACAGATAATAATGCCGCATAGTATTCCGTCAAGTATGAATCTGCATAATGAATTGCCGCTTTTGAAAAACTTATTTTCTTTCATCGGCGAAAACAAATGAGTTTTATCATATTCGGCAATACATTCTCCGTTTCGGTCAAAAATATAAGATGTATTATAAATCTTATCGTTTCTGATATCTGAAACACTGCCTGCAACAATATTTAAATTGTACTTTTCAGCAAGCTTTCCGATTTCAGCCTTGACTCTCCGGCCGTTTATATCCGATAATTCATAAAGATTTTCTTTAGGAAAAAATCCTGTATTCCACATTTCCGGCAAAACAATTACATCAGTGCCACTTTCGGCTGCTTCTGCAATTAATTCTGCGGCCAATGAAAAATTATAATCGGGTTTCGCGAGAAGCATATTCATCTGAATACAGGAAATCTTCATAAAATCACATCTTAAAGTAAATTTCTCTGAATCTTACCGCTTACGGTCTTGGGAAGCTCATCCTTGAATACAACAAGTCTCGGATATTTATAAGGCGCTGTATGCTCCTTAACGTATGTCTGAATCTCTTTCTTGAGTTCCTCTGTAGGCTCAGTGCCCTTTGTAAGTACAATACTTGCCTTAACAATCTGACCTCTTACCTCATCAGGTGCGGCTGAAACACCGCATTCAAGAACATAAGGAAGCTCCATAATAACACTTTCGATTTCGAACGGTCCGATACGGTAGCCGGATGACTTGATAACATCATCAACACGGCCGACATACCAGTAAAATCCGTCTTCATCCATCCATGCGGAGTCACCTGTATGATAATATCCGTCGTGCCAAACCTCAGCTGTCTTTGCAGGGTCACCATAGTATCCCGTAAACAGACCGCAGGGAGCACCGTCTTTAACATTAACAACAATTTCGCCTGTTTCACCGACGGGAACATCTTTTCCTTCGGCGTCAATAAGCTTAACGTCATAAATGGGAGCAGGCTTACCCATTGAGCCGATTTTATGTGAAGCACCGGTAAGATTACCGATAATCATTGTACTCTCAGACTGACCGAAACCTTCAAGAATCTGAAGACCTGTTGCTTTTTCAAACTGACGGTAAACCTCAGGGTTAAGAGCCTCACCTGCTGTAGTCATATGACGGACAGATGAAAAATCATACTTTGAGATATCCTGCTTAATCATCATTCTGAGCATTGTAGGCGGTGCGCAGAATGTTGTAATACGGTATTTAGCAAACATGGGAAGAATATCTGCGGCATCGAATCTGTCAAAGTCATATACGAATGTTGCGGCTTCACAAAGCCACTGACCGTAGAGTTTTCCCCACATGGCCTTTGCCCAACCGGTATCTGAAATAGTGAAATGAAGGCCGTCGGGCTCAACATTATGCCAATATTTAGCGGTATGGAAATGGCCGAGAGCGTATTTATAATTATGTGCGGCGATTTTGGGATATCCTGATGTACCAGATGTGAAGAACATCAGCATCAGATCGTCACCGCAGGGTGAATTTTCTGTTCTGTAATAATGAGCGCTGTAAAGCGGATACTCTTCGTCAAAGCTTCTCCAGCCTTCACGTTCACCGTTAACAATAAGTTTATTAACAAGTGTCGGACAGTTCTCAGCAGCGAGGTCAACCTGATTAGCTGTATCTCCGTCAGCTGTACAGATTACAGTGCTGATACCTGCGGCCTTGAATCTGTATTCAAAATCGTGAACCTGAAGCTGATTAACAGCGGGAATCGCAATAGCACCAAGCTTATTAAGGCCAAGCATTGCAAACCAGAACTGATAATGACGCTTGAGAACAAGCATAACCTTGTCGCCTTTTTTGATTCCGAGAGACTTGAAATAATTGGCGCACTGGTTGGAAGCACGCTTCATATCACGGAATGTAAATCTGCGCTCTGTCTTATCTTTGGAAATATGAAGCATTGCAAGCTTCTCGGGATTTTTCTTAGCAATACCGTCAACAATGTCAAATGCGAAGTTAAAGCTTTCGGTATTCTTAAACTTAATTGAAGTGGGCGTACCCTTTTCGTTTTCTTCAATATCAATAAACTTCTGATAAATACGTTTTCTTGTGTCTTTTTTGTATTCAACTACATTATCGTCAATAACCTTTGTCGGTGAAAGCTCAGGAATAGGCTCACCTGTAGGATTAAGAACAATAGCGTAAAAAAGACAGTCTTCGCCGTTAACAGCAATCATACCGTGAGGAGACGAGCTGTCGTAGTAAATGCTGTCGCCGGGGCCGAGAATTTCTTTATGAGAACCAATCTGAATCTGTAAATGACCGGAAATAACTATATCACATTCCTGACCGGCGTGAGTTGTAAGCTCAATATCCTTATGCTCCGCTTCCTCACTGTAAGAGCAGTTAACATAAAGGGGTTCGGCAATTCTGTTCTGAAATGCAGCGGCAAGGTTATAATAAACCATTCCGTGGGCCTGCTCAATGCGCTGACCCTTGCCCGCTCTTGTAACAACGAAAGATTTAAGAGTAGGGCTTACACCTTCAATAATATCAGTAACGTCAACACCGAAAGCAAGCGCACAGCGATAAATGAACGCAAAGTTAAGGTCGCTCTCGCCGTTTTCGCATTTAAGATATTCTTCTGTTGAAACGTCGGTTTTCTGCGCCATCTCCTCAGCTGTGAATCTTGTGATTTCACGAAGCTCACGGATACGGGCGGCCATTTCTTTAATTTTAAAATCAAGTCCTGTCATTTGTGCCATAATAATACACTCCGTTCCGAGGCGGTAAACAAAAAGCCCGCCTCAAAGTTTAATGACTTTGAGACGAGCATAAAACCCGCGGTACCACTCAAATTGTGCTTTCGCACCACTCAGGCTCAAACAAGCCGTATGCATTCACGCAGCAGTAACGGGAAGGTTCTACTCACCTTTCGGTTTTCTTCCTTCCGGCTCAGAAGCTACAAACATTAAACATCCGCCGATGACTCGCACCTCACGTCATCTCTCTGAAGACTAACAGTTTAATGAACTCTTCGTCAACGCCTTTAACAAAATAAAGTCTATCAAACTTATTATAAAAAGTCAATATTATATAATAATAATGTTAAAATAAATCAACAAACAATTTAATTCAGTCAATTAAAGTTTGTTTCTCTGAATCTTACCGCTTATTGTTTTCGGCAATTCATCTTTAAACTCAACAATTCTCGGGTATTTATAAGGTGCAGTGTTTTGCTTAACATAGGTCTGAATTTCCTTTTTAAGCTCCTCACTCGGAGTAACACCCTTTACAAGAACAATACTTGCCTTAACAATCTGGCCTCTTACCTCATCAGGAACAGCAGAAACGCCGCATTCAAGAACATAAGGAAGTTCCATGATAACGCTTTCAATTTCAAACGGCCCGATTCTATAACCGGAGGATTTAATAACATCATCAACACGGCCGACATACCAGTAGAAACCGTCTTCATCTCTCCACGCAGTATCTCCTGTATGATAATAACCGTCATACCAGACTTCATCGGTTTTTGCCTTATCGTTATAATAGCCTTTAAATAATCCGCAAGGGATTTTTTCAGATGTTTTAACAACAATTTCGCCTGTTTCACCGTCGGGAACAGGATTTCCGTCCGGGTCAAGGATGTCCACATCATAAAGCGGGCTTGGTTTACCCATTGAGCCGAGTTTATGAGTATCACCCATGAGATTCGCGATTGCGAGAGTAAGCTCTGTCTGACCGAAGCCCTCCATAATACGAAGACCCGTAGCCTTTTTAAACTGACGGTATACTTCGGGATTAAGCGCCTCACCTGCTGTTGTCATATGTCTGATTGATGAAAGGTCATACTTTGAAATATCTTCTTTAATCATCATTCTGAGCATTGTGGGCGGTGCGCAGAATGTAGTAATCTGATATTTAGAGAACATGGGAAGAATATCAGCTGCAGAGAATCTGTCAAAATCATATGCAAATACTGCGCCTTCGCAAAGCCACTGACCGTAAAGCTTACCCCAGAGTGCCTTGCCCCAGCCTGTATCAGAAATTGTAAAATGAAGACCGTTCTCTGAAACACCGTGCCAGTATTTAGCTGTAATATAATGACCGAGGGGATATTTAAAGCTGTGTGCGGCAATTTTGGGGTATCCTGTTGTGCCTGATGTAAAGAACATAAGCATTGTATCATCGCCGCAGGGCGTATGCTCTGTTCTGTAGTAATGAGCACTGTAAAGAGGATATTCGTCGTTGAAATTCCTCCAGCCGTCTCTCGGTTCACCTACAATAATTTTGTGTTTAAGTCCGGGACATTTAGCAGCTGCTTCATCAACCTGAGCGGCTGTGTTATCCTCAGATGTGCAGATTATTGCGCTTACACCGGCGGCGTTGAATCTGTATTCAAAATCATGCTCCTGAAGCTGATGGGTTGCGGGAATAACTATAGCTCCGAGCTTATGAAGAGCGATAATTGAGAACCAGAACTGATAATGACGTTTGAGAACGAGCATTACCCTGTCGCCTTTTTTGATTCCGATTGATTTAAAATAGTTTACGCACTGATTTGAAGCACGTTTGATATCTCTGAAAGAAAATCTTCTTTCTTCTTTGTTTTTATCAATATGAAGAAGCGCAAGCTTATCGGGATATTTCTTGGCAATAGCGTCAACAATATCAAATCCGAAATTAAATTTATCTGTATTTGAAAAATCAATAGACTGCAGAAGTCCGTTAGAATCCTCTACACACGAAACAAATTTATCGCTTACATAATTCTTAATCTTAGGCTGATTTGTTATAATGCTGTCACGGATAACATCTTCATTTTCATCTTCACCGGGAAGAACAACTGCACAGAATACACAGTCCTCTCCGTCAACAGCAATCATGCCGTGAGGTGTGGAGCTGTTATAGTAAATGCTGTCGCCTTCGTGAAGTACTTCTTTTTTAGTGCCGACCTGAACAAGAAGTGAGCCTTTTAATATAAGGTCAAATTCCTGACCGCTGTGTTTTGTAAGATGAATAGGCTGATTCTGCTGAGCTTCAGAGTATTCATATCTTACCCAATACGGCTCGGCAATTTTATTTTTAAACATTGGAGCGAGGTTCTGAATCATAATGCCGTCTTCTTCAGCTGTTGTCTGACCTCTTCCTCTTCGTGTTACAGTATATGATGAAAGTCTCGCGGTACGTCCTTCAAGAAGCTCTGTAAGCTCAATACCGAACGCAATAGCACATTTGTGTATAAATGTAAAAGGAAGGTCAGTTTTTCCCTGCTCATAGTCTTCGTATTCGGAAACAGAGACCTCTGTTTTTTCTGCCATTGTGGGAATGCTGTAGCCCATAATCTCGCGCATTTCACGGATTCTGAAAGCAATTTCAGCAAGCTGTGTCATTGTTTGCATACTCATAATATGACCTCTTTTCAACCATTAAAGTCTGATATCGAGACGGACATTTAACTAAATAAAAACCCGTCCCAAGAAACGAACTTGAGACGAGTCTGAAAATCATACCCGCGGTACCACTCAAATTGTGCTTTCGCACCACTCAGGCTCAACTAAGCCTTATGCATTAACGCAGCAATCACGAAAATACTTACTTATATTTCAGTATTTCAGCTCAGAAGCGATGGGAAATCAGATTTTCACTGCCGGCATCACACCACCGCCGACTCTCTGAAAGCTATTTTCTGTTCCTTCTTCGTCACAGCTTTTAATTAAATTTACAACAATGATTTTAACACTGACAGAACATATTGTCAAGCTTTTTTTGAATAATTATATAAATATTTAATGCCTGTTTTGTTAAAATTTGCCTAAAAATTTATTGTTAATTGTTAAATTAACAAAATAAATCATTGACAAAACATAATATAAACTTTATAATAAAACAGTAATGATTACTGTTTTAAAAGGAGAAAATGTTATGTCAATAATTAATATTAACAAAGATAATTTTAATGAAATGATTGTTGAAAACAAAGGAACTGTATTAATCGATTTCTGGGCGTCATGGTGCATGCCGTGTAAAATGTTTTCACCTGTTTATGAAATGCTTGCTGATGAAAACGCACAGGCTTCATTCTGCAAAATCAATGTAGACGATGAACCCGAGCTTGCAATGAAATTCGGAATACAGAGCATCCCTACTGTCGTTATTATAAAAGGCGGAACAGTCAGTGAGGTTCTTGTGGGGTTGAGAAATAAAGATGAAATTGAAGAGCTTATAAAATAAAGCCAAAACAGCGCAGCAATCAGCTGCGCTGTTTTTTTCAGAAGCTTTCATTAATTAATTCGAAAGGTTTAACATCTGCCATATCAATGGGTTTAATTCTGAAGCTGAAATTAACATCTTTATCATTGAAATGATACTTTTCAGACGCAACAGGTCCGCATGAACCGGAACCTGTACCCTCCTGCTTATAATCCATACATATAACCGTCTCTTCTTTAGGTTCAAGCTCAAAATCATGAGCGGTTTCTGTAAGAATTTCGGGAGTAAAATGAGATGCATTAATTCCGAAGGAATCAATACCGTAGCCGCTGAGGAAAAGTCCGTAACCGTCTTTTTCACCTACAACAGACCATTTTGTGCCGAAATGAGTCGAATTCTCCTGAGGTCTTATGTAATGTTCAAAATTATCTGTAGCTGTTGAATGATAAACGTCAACAAGTGACGCAAGTTTTTTATCACTATAGCTTTCCATAGGTCCGCATCCGAAATAACTGAACTGCTCATTTTCCTTGGGCATTTCAAAGATAATACCGAGTCTTGGCATATTCTTAATATATTTATTCAAGTTGCCGTTTACATTAATTATTAAATCCCCGGTACCCTGAATAATATATGTAACTTTTGCTCTGAACATCGGCTCAATTAATCTGGCAGCATATGAAATATCGGCAACAATAGCTACAAAACCGTTGCTCTTTGTTACATTCACACTGTATGTTTTCTGAATAAGACGGTCAAGGCCGCACTTTCTCCAGTTTTCAACAAGCGGTCTGTCATTATCAAGCGGAGCACGCCACAGATTCATTTTAACAGGCGATGCAAGCATCTCTCTGTTTTTGTATCTGATTGTATCAAGGACACCGAAATATTTATCAAATCTGTAAACACAATCCCCTGCATTAACAGTAAGGAATCTTTCGTCCTCAATGGTGTCAACTGTACCGGATTCTTTTTTTACAAGATTATCTCTGTCAGAATCAATTTTTATCTGCCATGTGCCGCATTCGTATCCGCATTCAGCCCATGAAGTATCTTTTGAATTAAAGAAATGTATCGTGAGATAAGCATCACCGTACAGAGAAACCTCTCTGACATTGAAAAGAGTAAATCTCTGAGTAGTTCTCGGCATAACCATCAGACCAGAAATTTCACCCGATGCAACAACTTCGCCGTTGCACTTGATGTCCCATTTAAATCCGATGTCATCGAGACCTTTGAAAAATCTCTTGTTAAATATTTTAACATTGCCCTTACCGTCATACTGAACTCCGAAAGGCTGATAAATATATTTAGCTTCAAGAAGACCAGTATGAGGAGTTCTGTCAGGATAAACAAGACCGTCAACGCAGAAGTTGCCGTCATTGGGATAATCAGCGAAATCTCCGCCGTAATAATATTTAACCTTACCCGATGCATCCGGAACAGCTACAGAATGGTCTGTAAACTCCCATATGCAACCGCCGACAAAGTTATCGTGACTCTCAATAATATCCCAATACTCTTTGAAATTTCCGGGTCCGTTGCCCATTGCATGGCAATACTCACAAAGGAAGAACGGCTTTTTCTTTGCGCCCTTCATAACTCTTGCGCAGTCTTCCGGGGCAGTGTACATACGACTTTCAATATCAGAAATATCTGTAAAATTCTTCTTGCATCTTGAACCGTAGTCAAAATTAGCGCCTTCGTAATGAACAATCGCATCGGAATTTCTTGACTTGATATACTTTCTCATCGCTCTATGGTTATTTCCCGCACCGGATTCATTGCCAAGTGACCAGAAAATAACACACGGATGATTCTTATCTCTTTCATAAAGGCGCTTTGCTCTGTCAACATACGCAGCTTCCCATTCAGGTGAATCAGAAAGTCTGTTTCCCTCCTCCGGTATCCAGTCACCGGGAACATAATGCATACCGTGAGTTTCGAGGTCTGCTTCATCAATCACCATAAATCCGAGCTTATCACAAAGTTCAGTAAATCGCGGGTCATTCGGATAATGAGATGTTCTGATTGAATTAATATTATGACGCTTGAATATATATAAATCCTCAAGCATATGCTCATACGGTGTATAATGGCCGTATACAGGATGAGAATCATGACGGTTTACGCCGTATATTTTAATTTTCTGACCGTTAAGGAGTACGCAGGATGAACAGATTTTAATCTCTCTGAGACCGACATTAATGAGAATTACTTCATCATTGCAATAAAGATAGAGCTTATAAAGCTGAGGAATCTCAGCGCTCCACATAAGAGGATAATCAATCTTTACAGTCTGAGTATTTCCGTTAAAATCGCCGTCAAAAGTCTTCATCTCATCAGGAGCGATAAGCTTAAACTCAGTATTGCAGTCGCCGACTGTATCAATCTTAATATTGAGCTCACACTTAGTCAGCTTTTTATTAAATGACATCTTGGTTTCAATGTCGCGGATATATCCTTTTTTATTTCTTGCAAGAATATATACCTCACGGAAAATACCGCTGAGGCGCCACATATCCTGGTCCTCAAGATAACTGCCGTCAGACCATTTTAAAACAAGAACAGCAATTCTGTTGCTTCCGACATTAACAAATTTAGTAATATCAAATTCACTTGTGTTATGGCTTACCTGACTGTAGCCCGCAAATGAACCGTTTATCCAAAGATAAAAGCAGGAATCAACGCCCTCAAAATTCAGCATAAGCTGACGTGAAGCCATTTCTTCTGTAACATCAAAATCTCTCAGATAAACACCGCAGGGATTATCGTCAGGTACAAACGGCGGATCTTTAGGATAAGGATAATTGACATTAGTATAATTAGGTTTGTCATAATCTCTGTCAATGAGCATCTGCCAGTTCATCGGAACGGGAATCTTTTCATAATCATCTGCCTGATAATCAGCTTCAAAGAAGTTATCGTTTATTTCGGCAATGTTTTTATAAAAATGAAAATCCCACTGTCCGCAAAGAGAAGTGAAATAAGATGAAGTTTCACGTCTTCCGTCAGCAGCAGCGTCACTGTCAAACGGGATAAAATATGCTCTCGGTTCTTCGCAGCCTATGTGGAGTATCTGCGGATTTTCGTAATACTTTTCAAGCTGTATCATATTATCACTCCTAAATTATTCAATACCTTTCAAAGCGTCAAGCTCATCTTTTTCAACCATTATTTTTTTATCTTTAATCAGTTTGACTTCATCTCTGCCGTAAGTAACAGGAGCCGCATCAAGACGTTTATCAAGCTGAATTTTAAGAATACCTCTGAGCAGATTGACATCAACAACTTTGCCTCTTCCCTCCGGAGTATCAACTATTGCACCGAATTTCGGAGTAATCTTAAGAAGATGCTCATACGCATTCTGTTCATATTTAAGGCAGCACATAAGTCTGCCGCATGTACCGCTGATTTTTGTAGGATTAAGTGAAAGGCCCTGTTCCTTTGCCATTTTAACAGTTACAGGCTGAAAATCGCCGAGGAATGTTCCGCAGCAGAACGGTCTGCCGCATATTCCGAGACCTCCGAGCATTTTCGATTCATCTCTTACACCAATCTGACGAAGTTCAATTCTTGTGTGGAAAACGCCTGCCAAGTCTTTTACAAGTTCTCTGAAATCGACACGTCCGTCAGCAGTAAAGTAAAAAAGAATCTTACTGTTATCAAAGGTGTACTCTATATCAACAAGCTTCATATCAAGATTATGCTTCAGGATTTTCTTTTCACAAATCTCAAACGCTGATTTCTCTTTTTCTTTATTTTCCAGAACCTTTTTAAGGTCTTCTGCGGTAGCAACTCTGAGAAGCTTCTTAAGAGGCTTAATTATTTCTTCTTCCGATACTTCATGATTTTCTGTTGCAACAATTCCGCATTCAACGCCGCGTGCAGTTTCAACTATAACCTTATCGTCTTTATTAAGCTTATGTCCGTCAGGGTCAAAGTAATATACTTTGCCTACTTCTTTAAACCTGACACCGATTACTTCTGACATATGGTTTCTCCTTATCCCCTCGCCGCCTGCCTTAAAAGACTGCTGAAACGAGTCAAGAGCAGGTTGAGGTTAGCATTTTTATTAGCAAAATCATTTAATTCATTAACAGCATCAATCAATTTAAGCAGATTTGAAAGACTGAAATATGATGAAATTTTCAAAGCGGTTTTATCATCTGTTTCAGAAAGCACATTATTTTTAATAAACACAGCGTTTCTGAAAATCAGCTGCATCTGAGCCAAAACAGAAAGCATAAGATGACGGTCTTTTTCGAATACACCCGTCTTTGACATGAATTCAAACTCAGTAGGAAGCATAAGACATTCAATCAACTCACCTGCAAGCTGACGTGCTTTGACTATGTCTTCGTCCGCAGAATCATCTTCATTTAAAAGCGAATAGACAGTTGACCTTGAACGAATAGTTTCAAGCATTGAGCCTGAACTCTCACAGCAGAGAATGAACTTAACATTTTTGGGCGGTTCTTCAAGAATTTTCAGCAAAGCATTCTGAGCGTTTAAATTCATTGTATCAGCATCTTTGATAATGCAGATTTTACCGTCCGCCTCTCCCGGCTTAACATAGGCCGAAGGCTTGATTAAGTCTCTGACAATTTTAACTGAGAATTCTTTTCTGTCTTTTTCTCTTTCAAATTCTGAAATATCGGGATGATATTTTCCGAAAGCTTTTACGCAGTTTCTGCATATTCCGCATGGAATTACATCATCACCTGTACATAAAGCACAAGCTGAAAGATAGTAAGCGAAATCAATTCTTGAAGAAAAATCACCTTTTTCGATAATAATTGCGTGAGGCAGCTTTCTTGAGGAAATAACAGATAAAAGCTCACTTTTCAGTTTTGAACCGAGTGAAAAATCATCTATATTCATTTTACATTTTATAGAACTGTTCAACGTCAAGAACAAATACTGTTGCACCGCCGACAGTTAACTTCATTGTTGTTGTGCTCATAAATTCAGATGAAAGAGAAGGTATTGAGGCTGTAACCTCTTCGCGCTTTGAGCAATTCTTTCTGAGAATATCAAGAGCATCCTCAAGTCTTTCATCATCAACACCCATAATGAGAGTGAGATTACCTGCCTTTAAAAATCCGCCTGTAGTTGAAAGCTTTGTAGCATAAAGTCCTGCACGGCTGATTTCATCAAGCACTCTGTGTGAATCGTCATTATTAATAATAGCAATGAGAAGTTTCATTTATAACATCCTTTCTAAATCAAAAGCTGAAAGTCTTAACAAAAGCAATAATCAACGGCATCGTAATTATTGACATAAAGCTCACCACAGAAACAAGCTGTGATGCAAGTCCCGTGTCCTTCCCGTACTTTGCGCTGAAAAGCACTGTATTGTTTGCAGAAGGAGCGCTGGAAGAAATCATCATAGCATATAAAAGAGTTCCTTTGAGTCCGAAAAGTCTGTAAATAAAATACATTACAAACGGAAGAAGCACCAGTTTTATCAATGCAGAAACAAATATTTTTTTCTTTTTAAAAACAGAAAGTAAATCGGTATTGGCAAGATATGTACCGAAAATTATCATTGCAAGAGGCGTCTGCATTGAATCAACAAAGCCTACAGGCGACGTAATGATTTCGGGAAGATCAATATTAAGCAGATAAAACGGAAGACCGATGACAACACCGATAACTCCGGGATTTAAAACAAGCTTTTTTAAATCAAAACGCTTGTTTTCATTATCCATAATAAAAATGCCGTGAGTAAAAGCCATAACATTGAAGGCTGTAACTACACCTGAGCAGTAAAATACTCCTTCACTGCCGAGAATAGCGCTTGTCAGCGGAAGAACCATATATCCGACATTACCGTATATGGCACCGAATTTATAAACGGAGTTATTATTTTTATCTCCCTTTATAAAGAACGGATAACTGATAGCTATTGCAACAAAATGGAGCAGAAAGCCGCATCCGATAGAAATAAGAAGATTACGGGCAGTTTCGGGTGAAAATGTCTGCTCAAAAAAAGAATTAATAATAACAGACGGCGTAACAATATAAAAAAGAAGATCGGTGCAGGCTTTAGCGGTTTTTTCGGTATAAAGTTTTGTTTTATCAGCTATAAAACCGACTAAAACAAGAATATATAAAATCCCAACCTGTTTTGCCGCAATCTGAACATTTGATAAAAACAGCTGTGCGTCAAGCATTTTGACTCCTTAATATTATGATTTCTTTGCTTTTTTTGAATCGTAAGAGCGTGAAATAAGTGTGGAAATAATCATAATCGGTATAAATAAATCGCAAAGCTCTATACTGTATTCCGCACAAAGAAGGTCATCTCTGCCGATGGCAAGAAGAACGAGTCTCGGGATAAAGCATGTAAGAGAAAATACTGCGGCAGGAATACCGTATGCGTACATTTTAAAGTAAGTTTCTCCTTTATCAACTTCAGAAACAGTCTGAGCAAAATAGAACAGATAAAGCATTGTAAATACGATTGCAAGAAGAGTTATAAACAAATCAGAAACATTTATAAAGCTTATCTTTGTTTTGAATTTCAAAAGAAGACGCATAACAGACCACAGCGGAAGTGCAAGAGCTATTGTCTTAAGCTTGGGAGCGACATCCTTTTTTGAAAGATATCCGCTTGCAAGCGCAAAGAAATATATAGCTGAAATAAGTGCAAAAACCGCTTCAATTAAAACTATAACTGTACCTTTATCGTTTGTATTCTGAGCAGCATATCCCGAGAAATCTGTTTTTAAAGAAAAATATTCTTTAAAGCAATCTATTGCATCAAAAACAAGACCTATGGAACTCAGCGCAAATACAGCCGCTCCCGAAGCAGGGCTGAGAGAAATCTTCTTCTGCTGCAGTTTCTTTTTATTATAAAAAGCAGTAATTACGCTGAAAAGGATAATGAACGCAATAACAGCATACATAATATATACAGAGAAATCTGTTTTGGAATAGAATCCGGTATCAGATTCAAGAATGTTGAAATACTGATAGATTCTCAGCGGCAAAAGAACTAAAATCGAAACACCTGCCGCAATAAATGTCTGCATAAAAGGATAACTTTTTTTGTTTTTCATATAGCACACCCGATTCTTATTTGCCGATACGTTCCGACGCGGGAATGTATTCGGAATTAATTGTATAATCATTTATTCGGTCATCAAGCTTAACATAATCGCGTTTTGAAGCAACGCTCTTATATGCAGGTCTTATTATCTTATTGCCGGTTGTAATCTCTTCAAGTCTGTGTGCGAGCCAGCCTGTAACTCTTGCCGTAGCAAAAAGAGGAGTAAATAAATCCTCGGGAATACCAAGCATTTTGTATATAAAGCCTGAGTATAAATCAACATTTGCACATATATTTTTATTAATTCCTTTATACTCTCTGAAAACCTCGGGAGTAAGTCTCTCTATTGCATCAAGAAGAATAAATTCGTCTGTATTTCCGGTTTTCTCAGCAAACTTCTGAGCTTCTTTTTTAAGAATAACCGCTCTCGGGTCAGAAAGAGTATAAACAGCGTGGCCCATACCGTATATAAGGCCGGAATGATCATACGCTTCTTTCTTAATTATTTTACAAAGATAATCTTCAACATTCCTGTCATTTGTATAGTCACCAGCGTTGGCCTTGATATCATCAACCATACCCGCAACTTTCAGATTAGCACCACCGTGACGCGGACCTTTAAGAGAACCGATACCAGCGGCTATTGCAGAATATGTATCTGTTCCGCTTGAAGTAAGAACTCTTGTGGCAAAGCTTGAGTTATTACCTCCGCCGTGCTCAGCATGAATCATAAGACAGGTATCAAGAAGAAGAGCTTCTTCCATTGTGAACTTTCTGTTTGACCTTATGGAATTCAGTATACACTCAGCAGTAGTCTGCGTCGGTTTAATGGGATGAATATACATGCTCTTACCGTAAAAATGACGTCTTTTAACCTGATAAGAATACGCCATAAGAGCAGGCATACGGGCAATAAGCTGAATAGACTGTCTGATAACATTCTCAACAGAAGTGTCATCAGGATTGTCGTCATATGAATAGAGAGCAAGAACAAGCCTTGCAAGCATATTCATAATGTCTTTTGAAGGCATTTTCATTATCATGTCTTCACTGAATCCTTCAGGAAGCTCACGGCATTTACCAAGTATTTCTCTGAAAGTATCAAGCTGTACTTTATCGGGAAGAAATCCGAAAATCAGAAGCCAGGCAACCTCTTCAAAGCCAAAGCGTTCATCATCCTGCGCATTTTTTACAATCTGAGACATATCAAATCCGCGATAATAAAGATGACCTTCGTGAGGAACCTTTTCACCGTCATTAAGATAATAACCGTTAACTGAGCATACACGGGTAAGTCCGGCCATAACGCCCGTTCCGTCTGCGTTGCGGAGTCCCCTTTTAACTCCGTATTTTTCGTAGTTTTTTACATCAATCGCATTAACTTTTTTAATGTTGTTTACAAGGAAATCAATGTTTTCCTGTGAAAGGGGTCCTTTATTTAGACTCATAAATTCTACACCACCTAATAATTCTCTTAATTATACAACAAAACAGCTGTTTAAGTCAAGGAATAAATGCAAATATAAATTTAATATTATTTAAAATTCTTATTAAAAATTTGTTGCCGTTTCATACAAGTTATGATAAAATAAACAGGATATAAGCTGACAGGAGGCAAATATGAAAAGTATCGGAATTGATATAGGAACTACCGGTATATGCGGAGTATCTGTTGACACATCAACCGGCGAAATATTAAAAACCGTCAGTCGTGCCAATGACTGTTTTATAAAATCAGATAATGATTTTGAAAAAATACAGGACGGAGAAAAAATATTAAAAAAAGTTAAAGACATTGTCGAAGAACTTTTTGATAAAGAAACAGCGTCAATCGGTTTTTCAAATCAGATGCACGGCATTATTTACACTGATAAAAACGGTACAGCACTCTCCCCGCTTTATATATGGCAGGACGGAAGAGGAAACCTACCGTATAAAGACGGCAAAACATATGCGGAATATATGAACTCATTTTCAGGCTACGGGCTTGTAACGGATTTTTATAACCGTGAAAACGGACTTGTACCCGAAAACACAGAATTCGCCGTTACAATCGGTGACTACTGCATAATGAATCTTTGCAATGCATCATCGCCGATTATGCATATCACTAATGCCGCAAGCTTTGGTGCTTTTGATATTAAAAATAATAAATTTAATATTGACCTCCACTATCTGCCTGACGTAACAGCAGACTTTGCTGTTGCGGGATATTATAAAAATACTCCCGTATGCGTATCTGTCGGTGATAATCAGGCAAGCTTTATCGGCTCAGTAAGAGATGATGATTTTGCATTGATAAACGTAGGTACCGGCTCTCAGATTTCAGTTGTGCAGAAAAGCAGTACGCTGCCTGCAGGAATTGAGCCGAGGCCTTTCGACGGCCGGAAATATCTTGCGGCAGGTTGCGCTCTCTGCGGCGGGCGGGCATTCAAAATGGCTGAAAGATTTATTGCTATGTGCGCCGAGCTTGCTACGGGAGAACTTCCTGACAACCTGTATAAGCAGATTGATACAGTGCTTGAGAACAAAACCGAAACAACAATGTCTGCTGACAGCCGATTCTGCGGTACAAGAATTAATCCAAATCTGAAAGGCTCATACACGGGAATAGATGAGGACAATTTTACTCCCGCTGATATGCTCCTCGCAACATTAAAAGGAATGTCACAGGAGCTTTACGATATGTATAATGCAATAAATGTATGCTCAAAAGGTCTTGTCTGCTCAGGCAACGGAATAAGAAAAAATCCTGCGCTTCAGAGAATAGTTACAGACACCTTTAAAATGCCGCTTTATTTTCCTCTCTATGAAGAAGAGGCGGCATACGGCGCGGCTTTATCATCAATGGCAGGCTGCAGAATATACAAAGGACTCAATGAAGCTCGTAAGCTCATTAAATATAAAGGAGAATGAAAAATGTTTTACGATTATCCGATTTTCTTTGAAAAAAACAGAGTATTCAGAGTATATAAAGGCGGTAAGCTTTTTGCTGACTTCTTCTCTGATGACTCTCAGGATGGCAATTATCCCGAGGAATGGGTTGTTTCATCAGTTCACGCTCTTAATGACGGAAGCACTGACGAATACGAAGGAATATCTAAAATTAAAGACTCCAATCTTTATCTGAGTGACGCTATTAAAAACTATAAAAGAGAAATGCTCGGTGACAATGACGATATCGGCGTTCTCACAAAAATACTTGACAGTGCAATCCGTCTCCCCGTTCAGGCTCACCCCGACAAGCCTTTCTCAAAGAAATACTTTAATTCCTGCTACGGAAAAGAAGAGAGCTGGGTTATACTTGCAACACGTCCCGGCGGAAAAGTATTTTACGGATTTAAAGACGGTGTAACAATCGAGCAGTTTGAAAAAGCCATTGAAGAAAGCGAAACAAGCAAAACGGCAATGGAAGATTTACTTGAATCCTTTGAAGTTAAGCCCGGTGATGTAATTTATATTCCTGCAAAAATGGTTCATGCAATCGGTGCTGGATGCCTTCTTCTTGAGGTTCAGGAGCCTTCAGACTTCACCGTTCAGCCCGAACGCTGGTGCGGTGACTATAAGCTTTCTGACCATGAAATGTATCTTGGTCTTGATAAAAAAGTTGCGCTTGAGTGCTTTGATGTTAATTTAAAATTCCCCGCTCCTCTTACTCCTGCAGTTCTTGAAGAAAAAGACGGATTAAAATATGAATCAATAATTGATGAACGAATGACAAAAACCTTTACAGTCAGAAGAATTACTCTTGACGGCGGTTCTTTTGAGCAGAAAGGCGGAGTCAAGATTTATGTTGTAACAGACGGTAACGGAAAAATCACCGGTGACGCATATGAAAAAGAACTTACAAAAGGTGATTATTTCTTTATTCCTGAGGCGGCAAAAGATAAATTCACATTAACAGGCAACATGACTCTTATTGAGTGCTACAGATAAACAGACATTTTAAAAGGCATCCTTTCGATTGAAAGGATGCCTTAATTTTATCTTTCTTCTCTGAAGTACGAAAGACCGAGACTTGCGGGCGGCTGGAATTCACGCTTCTGAAGCATACTGATAATTATAAGAACAATAATCGTAACAGCATAAGGAGTCATCTTAAAGAGCTCCTGAGCGCCCATGCTGAGGCCTGGAATATAGTTGTGAATAATGAAAAGTCCGCCGAAAAGAATAGAACCGAAGATACTGATATTCGGACGCCAGATTGCAAATATAACAAGAGCAATCGCAAGCCATCCTCTGTCGCCGAATCCGTCATTAGACCATACACCGCAGGCATAGTCCATAACATAGTATAAACCGCCGAGACCTGCAATAATACTTCCGATTATAATAGAAACATATTTATATCTTTCAACGTTTACACCGGCAGCATCAGCTGTTGCGGGATTTTCACCTACAGCACGAAGCTTAAGACCTGAACGTGTTTTGGTGAAGTAAACAGATACAATTACCGCAATAATAACCGCAACATACGCAAGAAAACTGTATGAGAAAAAGATATCACCGATAACACCGAGCTTATCTGCAAAAGGAAGCTTGGTCTTAAAGCAAAGGCTTGTTTTGGAAAGTGTGATTGACGGAACATCAAGACCTGAAAGCTTGATAAGAGAACCGCCGAAGAAGTTGCCGAAGCCAACACCGAATGTAGTAAGTGCAAGACCTGTTACGTTCTGATTCGCTTTAAGTGTAACAGTAAGAAGAGAATAAATCCATCCCATGATTGCTGAGCCGATAATCGAGCAAAGAAGAGGAATCAGCACAGCGAGGAACGGGTTAATTGTTGCAGCATTCTGCTCGTAAAAGAATCCGCCGATAACGCCGCAGATACCGCCGACATACATAACACCGGCTGTACCGAGGTTAAGATTTCCGCTTTTTTCTGTAAGAATTTCACCTGTTGAACCAAAGAGAAGAGGAATACCCTGAACAACAGCACGTTGAATAAATGCTACTATCATCAGTTGTTAACCTCCTTTTGTTTTTCACGGAATTTTATCTTATAGTTAATAAAGAATTCACTGCCTATAATGAAGAAAATAATTATACCTGTAATAATATCTGAGAAGGATTCATTCAATCCGAATATCATTGAGATTTCGCCTGCGCCCTTCTGAAGGAAAACAATAAGAAGAGCTGTAATAATCATATAAATCGGATTAAACTTCGCAAGCCATGACACCATAATTGCGGTAAAGCCACGGCCTCCGACAGAATCCTTTGTTACAGTGTGGTCGGTACCAGCAACTATAAGAAGACCAGCAATTCCGCATAAAGCACCGGAAAGAAGCATCGTTCTGATAACTACCTTCTTAACGTTTATACCGATGTATTTAGCAGTGTTTTCACTGCCGCCTACAACTGAAAGCTCATAGCCGTGTTTGCTGTATTTAAGATAAACAAACATAAATGCGGTTAAAGCAACAGCAATGATTATATTGCAGAAATACTTCTGTTCGAATATAACAGGGAACCAACCAGCGTTGGTGGTAGGATTAATAATGCCGATATGACCTGAACCGGCGGGAACAGACCATTCAAAAACAAAATATGAAACAATCTGCATAGCAAGATAGTTCATCATAAGAGTGAAAAGAGTCTCGTTCGTGTTCCAGTTCGCTTTAAAGAAAGCTGGAATTAATCCCCAGATTGCACCGGCGACAACGCTTGCCGCAACCATTATAAGAATCAAAGCCCAGTTAGGAATTTTGTCGCCAATAAATATCATGCAGGTTGCAGCGGCAAATGCACCCATAAGCACCTGACCCTCTGCGCCGATATTCCAGAATTTCATTTTAAATGCGGGAGTAATGGCAAGAGAGATACAAAGAAGAATAGCGGTATTCTGTGCAGTAGCCCATATCTTTCTTTCCGTACCAACTGCGCCTGAAATCATTGTTCCGTAAACTTCAAAAGGATTTTCACCTGTAACAAGAACGGTAATAATTCCGCAGATAATCAAAGCGGCAAAAACAGATATTATTCTGATTATCCATGCTTTACCGGACGACATGCCGTTTCTTTTTATAATATGGAAAAGAGGTTCATTGACTTTATCTGGATTTTTCATCTGAATCACCTTTCCTTCCTTTAGTCATGAGTATACCTATTTCTTCTTTGGTTGTTGTTCTTGCGTCAACTATGCCCGAAATCTCACCTGAACTGATAACAACAATTCTGTCGCAAAGTTCAATAAGAACGTCAAGGTCTTCGCCGACAAAAATAACTGCTGTACCCTTTTCCTTCTGTTCGTTAAGAAGGTTATAAATCATATATGATGAGTTAATGTCAAGACCTCTTACAGGATACGCAACCATAAGAACAGACGGTGAAGCGGCTATTTCTCGGCCGACAAGAACTTTCTGAACATTACCGCCTGAAAGTCGTCTTACAGGTGTTGTTGCACTGGGAGTAACAACCTCAAGGTCATTTATGATTTTTTCAGCAAGAACTGTCGGTTCCTTTTTCTGAAGAAATACAGACTTGCCTTTTTTATAACTTCTGAGCATCATATTGTCAATGATGTCCATATTCGCAACAAGTCCCATGCCGAGTCTGTCTTCAGGAACAAATGAAAGTCTGATTCCGAGTTCTCTGATCTGAACAGGGGTCTTGTCTCTGAGGTTATCTTTTTTGCCTGTTTTAGCATTATTATAAATAATTGAGCCGTGATTAAGATGTCTCAGACCAGCAATAGATTCAAGAAGCTCACGCTGACCGCTTCCGGCGATACCGGCAATACCGAGAATTTCGCCTGAGTAAGCGGAAAAAGAGACATGATTGAGAATATTAACGCCTTCACGGTTATTGTAGCTGATATTTTCAATAACAAGTCTTTCTTCTTTATTTTCAATGTCGGCTCTTTCAATATTAAGGTCTACCTTCTTGCCTACCATCATCTCTGTAAGAATAGACTCATCAGCATCACAGGTGTTAATTGTTCCGATATATACTCCCTTTCTGAGGACAGAAACCTTATCAGAAATTTCAAGAACCTCATTAAGTTTATGAGTGATGATGATAATAGACTTGCCGTCATTCTTCATATTGCGTATAACATTGAAGAGCTTGCGTGTTTCATGAGGAGTAAGAACAGCCGTAGGTTCATCAAGAATCAGTATGTCGGCGCCTCTGTAAAGAACCTTAATAATTTCTACAGTCTGCTTTTCAGAAACAGACATTTCATATATTTTTTTATTAAGATCAATCTCAAATCCGTATGTATCGCATATTTTCTGAATCTCTTTTGTTGATTCTTTGAGATTATACTTACCCTTTTTTTCAATGCCGAGAACGATATTTTCAACAGCAGAAAAAACATCAACAAGCTTGAAATGCTGATGAATCATACCTATACCTAAAGCAAAAGAGTCCTTGGGAGATTTTATAACAACTTCGTTGCCGTCAATAAAAATTTCACCGTGGTCAGGGAAATAGATACCTGCAAGAATATTCATGAGGGTAGTTTTTCCGCTGCCGTTTTCACCGAGGATGGAAAGAATCTCTCCACGGTCAACAGTAAGTGAAACGTCTTTATTGGCAACAATATTACCGAATGTCTTGGTAATATTCTTTAATTCGATTGCCGGTTTTAAAGCCACTGTTTTTCCTCCTTTATATAAAACATCTTATTTTTCAAAAAAAGTCTGAGAATTCAGCCCTTTTTTCAAAAATAAAAAACCGCTATAGGCGGAGCATAAGCTCCGCCTATAACATTTTTAAAAGAATTAGTATTTCTCGTTAAGAAGTGTGATACCGTCGATACGAAGATCGAAGTAAGGAGC
>JAZUHE010000190.1:0-3490 GCA_045641565.1 Acutalibacteraceae bacterium
GAATGGGAGCGCGTTGAGTGCATAAACGCCGATATTACAGACGAAAATCTCAGCGATGTTCTGTCTGACCGTGAGTTTGATGTTATTATCAACTGTGCGGCGTGTGTAAAACATTTTGTAAAAGACGACCTTCTTGACAGAATAAACGTACAGGGCGTTAAAAATCTTATTGAGCTGGCACTTCATAAGGGCTCAGAGCTTGTTCAGATTTCCACAACATCTGTCGCGGGCGAGGGTAATTCAGATACTGTTCCCGCTTCAAAACAGATTAAGGAAAATGAGCTTTATTTCGGACAGATTCTCGAAAATGATTATATCCGCACAAAGTTCCTTGCCGAGCGTGCCGTACTTTCATCTGTAAAAAATGACGGTTTAAAGGCAAAAATTATCCGTCTCGGCAATCTGATGAGCAGAAAGTCAGACGGAGAATTCCAGATTAATTTTGTTACCAACGGCTTTATGCGTTCGCTCCGAGGGTATAAGATTCTCGGGCAGTTCCCGCTCGGTGCAATGCATTCACAGGCAGAGTTTTCACCTATTGACAGCACGGCAAAATCAATTGTTACTCTTATGCAGTGCGATGAACCCTATACCGTTTTCCACGCCTTCAACAGCCATAAGCTTTATATGTCAGATGTTATTTACGCAATGAGGGATTACGGCTTTAAAATAGATATTGTCGCTGATGAAGAGTTTGCCGCCACGCTTAAATCCGCTGAGAATGATGAATCACTCAGCAGTGCTGTTTTAGGCCTTATTGCATATAATTCTTCAGACGATAACCCCCGTTACGAGATAAGTGCCGACAACCGCTTTACTGCGGAGGTGCTGTACCGTATGAATTATAAATGGCCGATTACAGATGATGAGTACCTGAGAAAATCCATAGAAGCACTGAACGGCCTCGGATTTTTCGTTTAACTGGTTGTGAAAGGGCTTGACAGATGTTAAAAAGAAATGACAAAATAATCACACAGAAAATGCGGCAGTATATTCTGTCCGGCATTATGCTGACCGCGGCACTGCAGATAGGAAATATTGTGGATACCATGCTTGTCGGCAATCTTCTCGGACCGGATGCCATGTCTGCCGTAAAAATAGGTATGGCAGTTGATAACATCATTGAAATTCCCGGCTACGTGCTCGGCGTCGGCGGAAGTGTTGCCGCAGGAATTTTTATGGGAAACCGTGAAATAGAAAAAGCCAAAAGAGTGTTTTCGTCAACTATGACAATCAGTATACTGCTGGGGCTTGTATTTTCGGTTTTCTCTGTATGGTCAGGCACTTATGCACAGTGGCTGTGCGGCGGAAGCTCTCTTGTTGAGGATGCAAGAAGGTTTATACTTGTTACGCTTCTGATTTCTCCCGTTTTAGGCGTCGCCTTGCAGATGATAAATTACGTGGCTGTGGATAACAACCCCGCACTGGCATCTGCCTATGTTATCACGGCAAATGTTATCAATCTGGTAATGGACTATATTCTGCTGAAATATTCATCTCTCGGCACTGCGGGGGCGGCATTATCTACCGGCCTCGGCTACGGTGCTGCACTGCTGCTTATGATTTTTTATGTTAAATCAGATAAGAGGATGCTGTCGCTTGTTAATCCGTTCAGAGATATGGCACCGCATCTTCTTGCGGCACTTAAGGCGGGAATTCCCACCCTGCTTTATATGATTTTCCTTACAATCAAAGATATGTCTATGAACACCATGATTATCCGTAATGTAGGGGAAGACGCAATGATTATTTATACGGTGTGCTTTAACGGTATGCTGTGCGTGCAGATGTTTGCAGGGGGCATTGTCGGTCTGCTTTCAAATATGGGCAGCGTGCTGTACGGAAAGAACGATTTTTACGGAATCAGAGTTCTTATCAGACGTTTGCTCCGTTACAGCTACATTGCCGTCGGAATTTTTATGCTTATTATTTTAGTGAAGCCCGAAATCTTTTTAAGACTGTTCGGCGTAACCGATGCGGCTGTTGTGGCACCCGGTGTTACGGCTCTGCGCATATATACCGTTTCTCTGCCGTTTTATCTGTGGAATCATTTTATGATGGTGTATTATCAGAGCACCGACAAAACGGTTCTTTCAAGCATTATTACATCTCTGCAGACCTGTGTTGCAATTGTTCCGCTGGCATACGCCTTTGTGTTTGCCGCAGATAAGCTGGGAACAGACCCTCTGAACGCACTTGTTATATCCTTTATATTCAGTGAAATAGCAACGCTTTTAATCACGCTGATTTATCAGAGAATCAAGTATAAAAATCAGAACTATTTTATGATTCCGAAGCAGCACGGCGACACGGTGGAATTTACAGTGAGTAACCGTTCCGGACAAATCGGTGAAGCGCTGAAAATTATGCTTGAATTTTGTAAGAATCATAAAGTTTCCGAATCTGCAGCGGCTCTTGCAAACACCGCTGCAGAGGATATGCTGAACAGCATTTTTTCAAACAGCGGCGCTCGAAATACCGATATGGCAATAAATACAACAGATACTTTTCTGCGCATTCAATTAACCGATGACGGTGCCCCGTATAATCCCGCAGAGTCGGTTCAGGCGGAAAACAATTCCAATATTCATAAAGCCGAATATCTGCGTGTTATAGATTTGAATTATACTATGATTGAAATGGACATACAGAGTTCAGGAGATGCTTTGAATGGAAAGTGTTGAACAGATAATAAAAAACACAACAGAAGAAAATCAAAGTAAAACAGACTGGACAAAAGCCTGGAGCTCAAAATATCCCGTTTTGAAAACATATCAGAATGAGGTCGATATTCCGAAATTTGCAAGCCGCATAAGGGCAATGTTCACCGAGCTGCAACACGATTACGGCTACAGCGAGCTTGATTCAATGCTTGTGCTTAAAGACATTCTTGCACATGAGTATACGGATAACCGTAAATAGCACAATCGGTTTTGATTTTTTCGGAATCGTATAATAATCGGGGAAAGAATAACGAGGTCTGACCGTACACATTGGTCAGACCTCGTTGACTGTTATACTTAAAATACAGAACTGTTTCAATGCCTATGTTCGTATAATCAGGCTTTTCTTAATACTGTTTTGTATTTTGCAAGCGGAAGTGCTGTTTCATCAGAAGTTTTGTCAAACACCCGCACGACCTCAACAACATTCTCTCCCTCGCTTGTTTTCACAACGACCTTATCACCGATATCAATATCGGGAATATCACAGATATAATCATACGCGTACCCGCCGTCGGTAAACACAACGGAAACGAAGTGAGCATAATCGCCATTCTTTTTGCCGGGGAACACGACTTTATATGTATCGCAAACGAATTCGGCAACCTTTTTGCCGTAAAGATAAAGGGAATCTTTGTCAGCTTCATCAAAAACAACAACTGCGGATTCGTCTCTGAACAGCTTGTTTCCGATACGAAGCTTTTTATAGCCGACGGTTTTGGCGGAGATTGAATCACACAAGGCGCAGAACTGTGCACGCGGCTCCG
>JAZUHE010000191.1:0-29112 GCA_045641565.1 Acutalibacteraceae bacterium
TATTATGCAAAGAGACCCTTGAAGAAATTAATAATCATCTGGAAGAATGAAACAATCGCTGCAATAAGTCTTGCAAAAAATGATGTGCCTGTACCCTCAACAACAGTGTTGCCTGTAACGTTTATGTTTTCGGTGCCGTCACATACTGCGCAGTTCTCAACCTTGCCTGTGATTGAATATGAGCCTGAAGCGGGAACGTTGAAAACAGCAGTAACAACTGTTGCTTTTTCTTCGAACGGGGCAATGGGTGATGTTGAATAAACAAGGCTTACTTTGCCGTTAGCTGTATTTTTTGAACCGGTAAGTGCTTCGTTAATCTTTATTGATTCGCAGGTAACGCCGCTTGACATAACAAACTGGAAATCAAGCGCATTGAAGCCGCCCTTTTTGAGTTTAAGCTCCATTGTAACTTTACTGCCGTCTTTTGCGGTTTCTTCAAGTGAAAATGAGGGACCGCTGACTGCTGATGCGTTAATTGCAAATACCGAGCAGGTACCCATAACCATAATGAGGCATAATACAGCTGCAAGAATTTTCTTAAGATTTTTCATAATCTTTACTCCTTTTAATTTTGTACGCTTTCATTATATATTCAGTCGGCGGAAAAGTCAACAAAAAATCATTATTTGTCTTAATTATCATTATCTGCCGCGTCATTTTTATCTTTTTTTGATAAAAGGGTTGAAAATATTCTGAATATGGTTTAAAATATCTATGATTATATGCGGTTTTATCCGTATCGAAATAAAAATCGGAGGAATAATACTATGGTATCAGCAGGCGATTTCAGAAACGGCATGACTTTTGAAGAAGAAGGCAACGTGCTTCAGGTAGTTGAATTCCAGCATGTTAAGCCCGGCAAAGGTGCCGCTTTTGTAAGAACTAAAACAAAGAACGTTCTTACCGGTGCAGTAGTTGAAAAGAGCTACAACCCCACCGCTAAGTTCCCCACAGCATTCATTGAAAGAAAAGATATGGAATATTCATATAACGACGGCGATCTTTATTATTTCATGGATCCCGAAAGCTATGAGCTTGTTCCCATCAACGCAGCAGATCTTCCCGAAACATTCAAGTTTGTTAAAGACGGCATGACCTGCAAGATTCTTTCCTACAAAGGCAAGATTTTCGGCGTTGAGCCCCCCACGTTCGTTGAGCTTCAGGTTACTCAGACCGACCCCGGCTTCAAGGGTGACACAGCTACAAACGCAACAAAGCCCGCCGTTGTTGAAACAGGCGCTGAAATCAAGGTTCCCCTTTTCATTGACGAGGGCGAAATGATTCAGATCGACACCAGAACAGGTGAATACCTCGGCAGAGCATAATTGCCGAACGAAAGGATGGTAATAACTATGATGACAGTTACCGAAAAAGCAGCATATCTCAAAGGTCTTGCAGAGGGACTTAATCTTGACGAGAGCAAGCCCGAAACAAAGCTTATCAACGCTATGCTTGACGTTATTGACGAGATGGCTCTTTCCATTGCAGACCTTGAGGACGACGTTGACATGATTGTTGACCAGCTTGACGCTGTTGACGAAGACCTTGCAGAGGTTGAAGATTTCGTATTCGGTGAGGATGACTTTGATGATGAGTATTCATCATGCGAAGGCTGCCCCGGCTGCGACGGCGACTATTTCGAGGTTGAGTGCCCTGCTTGCGGCGAAACAATCTGCCTTGACGAAAGCATGCTTGACGAAGAATCAATCGAATGCCCCGCATGCGGTGAGACTCTTGAATTTGATTTTGACGTTGACGAAGACTTCGACGACGAAGAATAATAGTCATTTTGACCATAAGTATTGCGGTGTCCCCTTTGGGCGGACACCGCATTTTGTGTTTTAATGCATATTTTTAGTTAAAATCACCAAAGCCTGAATCTTAAAATCCGGGCTTTGTTTTTTTATATTTTTCCCATAAAAGTCTGCTTTTTTACTGTCAAAATTCAATGATTTGTTAATTTTTTTAAAAATTTTTACAAAATCACTTGAAAAATTATTATAAATTGTGTAATATGTATATCGTCGGGTTGTCATATTGTCCAAAAATCATATATGACAATTAGTTTTCTATATTTAAGGAGCGGATGTTTATGTCAAACAGACTTTTTCAGGGTGTAGTTCACCAGATGCGCGGAGCTATAGACAGAGCTATAGGTATAATAGATGAAACCGGAACCATCATTTCCTGCAGTGAGCTCGGCAGAATAGGTGAAGTCAACGCCGCAGCTGCCGCAAGAGTTTTCCAGGAAAGCGAAAGCATAATTTTCGAAGGCTATACATATAAGACCTTCGGCAACCAGGTACATCCGGAATATGCCGTATTCATTGACGGTGAAGACGACCAGGCTAAAAAATTCGCAGACCTCAGCGCTGTTACATTAGGCAACCTTAAGCAGTATTTCGACGAGAAATATGACAGAAGCATATTTATTAAAAATGTAATTCTTGATAATATTCTCCCCGGCGATATTTACCTTAAAGCGCGTGAGCTTCGTTTCAACAGCGAAACATCCAGAGTTGTTCTTCTTATCCGTATCCCCGACCAGACAGACGCTTCCACTTTTGATGTTATTCAGAACCTTTTCCCCGACAAAACAAAAGATTTCGTAATCAACATCAGCGAAACCGACATCGCTCTTGTTAAAGATATTAAGACAGGTATTGCTCCCAGAGACATTGAGAAGCTTGCGCGTTCAATCGCAGACTCTCTCAACACCGAGCTTTACACTCACGCTATAATCGGTATAGGTACTCCCGTTGTGGGAATAAGAGACCTCGCCAAGTCATTTAAAGAAGCTCAGGTCTCCCTTGAAGTCGGCAAAGTCTTTGACACCGAAAAGACTATCGTAAGCTATGACAGTCTCGGAATCGCAAGACTTATCTATCAGCTCCCCACTACTCTTTGCGAAATGTTCCTTCACGAGGTATTCAAGATGGGCTCTATAGACAGCCTTGACCAGGAAACACTGTTTACCATTCAGCGCTTCTTCGAAAACAACCTCAATGTAAGTGAAACATCACGTAAACTTTTCGTACACAGAAACACACTTGTTTACAGACTTGAAAAAATCAAAAAAATCACCGGTCTTGACCTCAGAGAATTCGATGACGCTATCGTATTCAAAGTTGCTCTCATGGTTAAGAAGTATCTTGACGCCAATCCGGTTAAATATTGATAAATCGTTGTTTTATTCGATTTAAGAATCAAAAAGTTACAATTCCAATGTGTTTTGTAACTTTTTGTAACTTTTACGTTTTGCACAAATAATTCTTCAATTTCAGCAGCTACAGGCACGTTTACAGTTGATTTCATTCAGATTTTTTCTGTCAGATTATGAAATATGCATAAATTTTTATAAGATTAAAATTTGACAGTTTGCTTCTGATTTATTATAATAGCTACAGTTACAGTCAGAATTATTAAACATTTTATTAGGAATTACAGATTTTCGTTTTTTGAACTGACGGTGCGGCTTTCCGCAGCGGAAAGGACAGGTGAAAACAAATGATTGAGTTTAAGAATGTATCTAAAGTATATTCAAACGGCACAAAAGCACTCAATAACGTAAACATTAAAATCGAAAAGGGCGAATTTGTATTTGTTGTCGGTGCCTCAGGTGCAGGTAAAAGTACATTCCTGAAGCTGATGATGAGAGAAGAGGTTCCCACATCAGGCTCAATAAAAATCAAGGACTATGACCTTGTAAACATGAAAAAAAGACAGATTCCATATTTCCGCAGAAATATGGGCATCGTTTTTCAGGATTTCAGACTTATACCCACAATGGATGTATATAACAACGTAGCATTCGCGATGCGTGTTGTCAGCGCAAGAAAGAAAGAGATACGCAAGCGTGTCCCCTACGTTATCAGCATTGTCGGCCTCGCTTCAAAAGCCCGCTGCATGCCTAACGAGCTTTCAGGCGGCGAGCAGCAGCGTGTCGCTCTCGCGAGAGCTCTCGCAAACAACGCGGAGATTATCATTGCCGACGAGCCTACAGGAAATGTTGACCCCCAGATGTCAATGGAAATCGTTGAGCTTCTTACCCGACTTAACGAGGCAGGCACAACAGTAATAATGGTCACTCACGCTCATGACCTTGTCAAAAAATTCAACAAACGCGTTATCGTTCTTGAATCCGGCCAGGTAGTATCTGACGGTGCCGTTGAGAACGGTGCGATGCCCGAGGCTTCAACAGGTCATCTTCCTGCCGCAGGCCTTGAGGTCAACAGCTTTAAACATAATCTCAGCTTCAGCGAAAACGGTGAAGTTTTTGAGAATGAAGAAATTCCTTTCCCTGAGGAAACCGAAATTCCCGAAGAAGAAGCAGAAAAAGAGATTACCGCAGATATCAGCTCCGAATTCAGTGACTACACTGACCCGGACGCTGTCAGAATCGATGATTACAGCATTTATCTTGACCAGTCAGAGGAAGGCGGTGACGATGAATGAGAAGAAGTATCGGATACTTAACTAAAGAGGGCTTCCGCAATATATGGACAAACAGGCTTATGTCCATCGCTTCAATCGCAGTTCTTCTTTCCTGCCTTATCATGATAGGCTCAGCCTTTATGGTTCTTGTCAATATTCAGCAGGTTATTGATAATATTGAAGACATGAACGTTATCGTCGCGTATGTTAAATCAGATGTTGACGAAACCGCCACCAAATCTCTCGGAGACGAACTCAGAGCAATCAAGAATGTCGGCAGCGTTGAATTCGTAGACAAGGAAACCGCTTTCAAAGAGCAGATTGAAGCTATGGGTACAAACGCTGACTACTTCGCAGACGCTGAGAACATTCTTCCCGACACATATAAGGTTACGGTTGATGATATGGAGCAGTTTGACTCCACAGCGGAAGAAATCTCAAAGCTTCCTGAAATTGAAAGTATCAGAGACAACAAGGACGTAGCAATGGCGCTCGCCAATATACGCTCGACTGTTACCTATATCAGCGTAGGCATTATCGTTCTTCTTATGCTTGTTTCTCTGTTCATTATTTCAAATACAGTCAGAATCACCATGTTCAGCCGCAGACTTGAAATCAGCATTATGAAATCAGTCGGCGCCACAAACGGATTTATCCGCTGGCCCTTTGTTATTGAGGGTATTTTACTCGGAATTATTTCCGCTTTCCTTTCCCTCGGCGCAGTATGGGGACTTTATGAGGTAGTTAAAAAATCCATCTCATCCATGCTCGGCGGCGTAATGGGTATCGGAAACAGCCTTATTGATTTCAAGCAGTATATCATCATCCTTCTTGCCGCGTTCCTTGCAATCGGAATTCTTTCAGGTGTTGTAGGCAGTATGGTATCCATAAGAAGATATCTTAAAGAACAAGGAGGCGTTATCTATGAAGATGACGAGCATTAAGCGAATTACTTCACTGGTTCTCGCACTGATTCTCGCCTGCTCGTGCATAATCAGCATAACTCCCGTTAAGAGCCAAGCGGCAACTCTCTCTCAGCAGAAAGAAGCATACAATGCAAGAATCAGAAACGCAGAAGCTGAGATAGCCGCCCTTAAGCAGAAAAAGGCTGACCAGCAGCAGATTGCCAACAAGCTCGAAGCTCAGCTGAACGATCTTACAAATCAGGCATATGTTATACAGCAGCAGAGAGATGACGTCACCAATGAGGTTGCGTCTCTTACCGACCAGATAAAAGAGCTGACAAATCAGATTGCCGAAACAGAAGAAAATCTTGTCGAGATGAACGAAAGCATCAACAACACAGTTGACGTTTTCTGTCAGAGACTCCGCGCCAATTATATGAGCGGCCCCACATCTTATCTTGATGTGCTGCTCAATTCAAAAGATATTTCAAGCATGCTTAATCAGCTTGAGCTTATGAAGCGTGTTACAGACAGTGACCAGAAGCTCGTAGACAAGCTCAATGCTGATATAGACGCTGCAGAAAAGCTTAAGGTTCAGCTTAAAGACAGCAAAACATCCGCTGAAACAAAGAAGACCGAGCTTAACGCAAAAAAGGTTGAGCTTGACGCTTCAAAGGCGGAATACGATAAACTTATCCTCAGCGCCGAGGCAAAAGCCGAAGAGGTAAATCATATTCTCTACGGTTATAACAGCAAAATTGAAGCGCTCCATGAAGATGTAAATGTCTACAAGGACGCTCAGGCAAGCATCGACAAGGCCATCAAGGCCGCAGAAGCTCAGAGAAAGGCCTCCGGCGGCAAATCATCAGGCGGCACATATTACCCCAGCACAGGCGGATATGAAAGCTCAACCGTCAGCACCTCAGGCTGGATGTGGCCCGTACCCGCAGCGTATATCAGCTCATACTACGGCTACAGAAGCGACCCCGCAACAGGTGCTACAAAATTCCATTCAGGCATTGACCTTGCCGCTCCGTGCAATTCAAATATTCTTGCCACAAAAGCCGGCACAGTTGTTTTTGTTAACTACGGCAACACCGGATACGGCAATCATATTATGATAGGCCATGCTGACGGAACCTATTCCCTCTACGCTCACTGCCTTGCCAACTTCCCTGTTTCAACAGGACAGGCTGTATCACAGGGTCAGGTTATCGCTCACGTAGGCACATCAGGATATTCAACCGGCTATCACTGCCATTTCGAAATCCGTGACAGCGCAGGCAACAAGCTCAATCCTCTTAATTACGTACACAAATAATATTCACGGCAGTCGGCTTTATGTCGGCTGCTGAGCTTATATATAAATAGTCCGACAATTTCAGACTTTATTTTCGGGAGCCTTATATGAATAAAAAAATCTCACTCGGGGTTGCAATAACACTGATAATCGCGTCAATAGCGGCAACATTTGCAATAACAATGTCTGTTTCTCAGCGTATATACAACAGACTTATCGTCAACCTGCAGGACAGAATGGAGTCATACGCTCTTATTGACGAGCTTGACGCCATTGTGCAGGAAAACTTTTACGGCACTATTGTAAGTGATACCCGCAACAGTGATATGCTCGGCGGTTATATTAACTCACTCAAAGACCCGTCAAGCTGTTATCTTTCACGTTCCGCATATTCGTCATATCTCGCGTCAATCAACGGCGAAATTAACGGTATCGGCGCCAACGTAGCCCTTGACTCAAAAAGCGGATATCTTACCGTTACCTCTGTATTTGATAACTCCCCCGCTTCTTCGGCAGGTATTCAGCAGGGCGACCTCATTTCGGTTATTGACGGTGAAACAGTTACCAAGAAGAACTTCGCGAAAATGATGGAAAGCCTCAGCGGCAATAAGCTGACCAGTGTAAAAATCACATTTCTTCATGCAAACAAAGCAAAAACAGTATCTGTTATGATGGGTTATTCCACAAAATCCGTTTATTACAAAGCAGTCGGAACAGATACCGCTTATATAAAAATCGACGGTTTTTACGCCAACACCGCAAAGCAGCTTAAAGAAGCTCTGCAGGATATGTCTGACAGCACAAGGTCAGTTGTTTTTGACGTCAGAGGTGTAAGCGAAGGCACAGTTCAGTACACCGCCGACGCTCTTAAGCTTATTGTTCCTATCGCGAGCGAGGGCAGCGGAGCTCTCGCGACTGAGATTGATAAAAACGGAAACAAAACATTCTACGCATCTGATTCATCAAGTCTTACAGGCTACTCAATAGCCGTACTTGCCGATAAGAGCACCTCAGGCTGCGGCGAGCTTTTCGCCTGCGATTTAAGAGATTTCGGCATGGCAAAAATCGTCGGAGAGACAACAAAAGGCAACGCAAGCGTTCAGAAGGATTTTGCTCTGAGCGACGGCAGCGGCGTAATTCTTACTGTTGCGAAGGTTTATCCGTATGTTACAGAGACCTTTGACGAGACTGGCATCAAGCCCGATATCGAGGTTCTTTCCGAAAAGAATACACCCGAAAGCGACGCTCAGCTGCAGTCCGCAATCAATTATCTGGCTAACGAAAAATAAAAAGCTTGCAAAAGTTAATATTATATGATATACTCCAATTTGATAGTCACTATCAAATTGGAGCGTTTTATTTATGGGAACAGAAAAATCATATCACACAAAACAGAAAGATACCCTGCTCAATCTCTTTAAATCAGAGCCTGACAGATGCTTTTCTTCTAAAGAAATTATAGAGGACAAGGCTCTCAATCTGGGTGAGGCAACAGTATACCGTCTTTTATCTCAGTTTGTCAAAGAGAGCAAGGTTAAAAAATTCAAGGGCGAAAAAGGCTCACTTTATCAGTTCAATCACTGCGCGGGATGCTCTCATTTTCATATGAAGTGCCTCGAGTGCGGCGAGCTTTACCATATTGATTCGCCTATGCTCAAGTCGGTTGAAGACAGTATTGCGGAAAACTACGATTTCTACGTTGACAACACCAATACTACTCTTTACGGCTATTGCAGAGACTGCAGAAAGAACGTCAAATGAAACGGCTGACTGCGATTTTTTTAAGTGTAATTCTGATTTTTTCTCTTGCGTCCTGTTCCGCTCCTCAGAAAGATAAAAACAGAATAAATATTATTTCAAGCATATTCCCGTCATATGACTTTGCCCGTCAGATTACAAAAGGCGTGAGCGGAGTAAACGTGTCCATGCTGATAATTCCCGGCACGGAGCCTCACTCATATGAACCGAGCGTCAGAGATATGGCGCAGATAAAAGAAAGTACTCTTTTTATCTATCTCGGCGGTGAATCCGACGAATGGGTCGAGTCTCTGCTTGATACCTTCGGTGAGAACGAAGTGAACACCATTAAAATGACTGACTGCGTTCCCCTGCTTACGGAAGAAGAAAAAGAAGGTATGCAAGGCGGCAGTAACGATCATGAACACGAAGAAGTTTCCGCAGAAGGCGAAAACGACGAGCACGTCTGGACTTCCCCGAAGAACGCTGTGCTCATCAGTGAAAAAATAAAAGACTTCCTCTGCGAAGCCGACAGTGAACACGCGGCGGAATACACCGCGAATTTTGAAGCCTATTCCGGAGAGCTGGAAGCTCTTGACGCTGAATTCAGAAGCATTTCCGGTTCGGTGCCGCCTCTTATAATCGGCGACCGCTTTCCGTTCCGCTATCTCGCTAATGAATACTCCTTCGATTATTACGCCGCATTCCCCGGCTGTTCAACAGAAAGCGACCCGAGCGCGGCTACCATGGCGTTTCTTGAAAACAAGACCCGTAAAATTAACGCAAAAGTCGTTTACTATACAGAATTTTCATCTCAGAAAGTCGCTGACACCATATGCGAAGCGGCAGGAGTTAAAAAACTCATGCTCCATTCATGCCACAACGTATCCCTTTCGGATTTTGAAAACGGAGCCACATATTTATCACTTATGAAACAGAATCTGGAGAATATTAAAGAAAATGTCATTGATTGAATGTAAAAATTTATCCGTAGCCTATGAGGGCAAAACCGTTGTCAAGGATTTATCCTTTAAAATTGACAGCGGTGATTCCGTATGCATTGTAGGTGAAAACGGTTCAGGAAAAACTACTCTTATGAAAGCTCTGCTCGGGCTTATTAAAATATCCGGCGGCGAGATATCCTTTGACGACGGACTCATGCAGAACGAAATCGGATATCTTCCTCAGCAGACCGATGTCCAGCGTGACTTTCCCGCTTCGGTCAGCGAAATAGTAATGTCAGGCTGCCTTAATAAAATGGGGCTTATACCGTTCTTTTCTAAAAAAGAAAAAGCAAAAGCTCTTAAAAACATGGAAATTCTCGGCATAAGCGAATTGAAGAACAAGTGCTACCAGGAGCTTTCCGGCGGTCAGCAGCAGAGAGTTCTTCTCGCGAGAGCTTTGTGTGCTACAGAAAAACTTCTTCTCCTTGACGAGCCTGTCGCAGGTCTTGACCCGATTGTCACCGCTGAGCTCTATGAGCTGATACGCAGGCTTAACCGTGACGGCATAACCATCATCATGGTATCTCACGATATCGACTCATCCCTCGCAACTGCCGACCATATTCTTCATCTTAATTATGACAACTCGTTTTTCGGAACGGTTGATGAATATAAGCGTTCTCCCTTCGGCAGAAGATTCATAGGAGGTGAGCGCTGTGAGTAACACTTTTTCACTTCTTTCATATTATTTCGGCTTTACATTTGTTCAGCGTGCGGTAATCGCAGGCGTGCTTATTTCTCTGTGCGCCGCGCTTTTAGGCGTAAGCCTTGTGCTTAAAAGATATTCCATGATAGGCGACGGCCTTTCTCACGTCGGCTTCGGCGCAACCGCAATCGCCGCCGCTCTCAATCTTACTGATGTTTCGCTGTACGTTTCAATCCCCATTGTTGTTATTTCCGCCTTTTTCCTGCTTCGGCTTAACGAAAAAGGCAAAATCAAGGGCGACGCCGCTATAGGCATAATATCCGCGGGCGCTCTCGCTGCAGGTACGGTTATAATTTCATTCACTAACGGAATGAATACCGACGTCTGCAATTATCTTTTCGGCAGTCCCCTCACAATGACGCGCAGTGACGTATATCTCAGCGTTATACTTTCAATTATTGTTATTCTGCTTTTTGTGCTTTTCTATAATAAGATTTTCGCCGTAACCTTTGACGAAAACTTCATGAAAGCAACAGGAATGAAAGCAAATCTTTATAACACAGTCATTGCTGTGCTGACAGCAGTTACCATAGTTCTGGGCATGAAAGTAATGGGTGCTCTTCTTATATCCGCCCTTATAATCTTCCCCGCGGTAAGCTCCATGCGTCTGTGCAAATCATTTTTTGCCGTAACGCTGAGCTCGGCAATCATTTCGGTTGTCTGCTTCCTTATCGGTCTGAGTGTATCCTGCGTATATGTAAGCCCGAACGGCTACACACTCCCCACGGGCGCAACAATAGTAATCATAAATATCATTGTATTTATAATATTCAGCATTATCAGAAAAATCAGAAGCAGGTAATAATTTCCAACACAATATTCTTTTTCGTCAGTTGACAAAATACATATAAAATAAGTATAATATAATAAAAACCAAGGAGGTTCTTCATTATGCAATTTTGTACACAGTGCGGTTCTCAGCTGCCCGACGGTTACGCTTTCTGCTCAAACTGCGGTGCGCCTTTAACTGTAAATAAATCTCAGCCGGATAATATTTCCGAAGCTCAGTCAGATTATCAGGAGCCGCAGCAGACTCAGAATACACAGCCCGAATACCAGCAGTCCTACTATCAGCAGACTGAATCTCAGCAGCCGAATTATCAGCAGTCTTATTACCAGCAGCCTAACTATCAGCAGGTAAATTATCAGCAAACAGGCGGATACAAAGCTCCCATTCAGGAACGTAATTTAGTAACCTGCATACTTCTCAGCATAGTCACCTGCGGTATCTACGGCCTTTACTGGTATTTCTGCATCATAAACGACCTTAACACCGCTTCTCAGAAGCCCGACGACGCAACTCCCGGCATGGTTCTTCTGCTCAGCATTGTCACCTGCGGTATTTACGGATGGATATGGCTTTACAAGGCCGGCGAAAAAGTTGACGATATTAAAAAATTCAACGGCGAGCCAGCCTCAAACTCAAGCCTGCTTTATATTCTTCTTGCAGTATTCGGTCTTGCAATCGTTGACTACTGCCTTATTCAGACAGAGCTCAACAAGGTTGCCGCGACACCCGCAAAATAATATCCATGAAGCAAAGAGCACTGAAGGTAATCAGATACGGCGCAGTCCTTATAATCGCAGGCTGCGCCTATGCTTTTTTCGGCTATAAGACCGGCATGACAATTCCCTGCGTTTTCAGGCTGATAACGGGGCTCAAATGTCCCGGCTGCGGAGTAACCCATATGCTGATTCAGCTTATGCGCCTTGATTTCAAAGACGCCTGGAACTGCAATCAGGCTGTAATGCTCATGCTCCCCGTATTTCTGTATCTTCTGTGCACAGGCCTTTACAGATATATAAAATACGGCACAAAAAAACAGCCGAAGCATGAAACCGTTATAGAAATAATCCTTATTATCATACTGATTCTGTTCGGAATAGTAAGAAATATACCCGGTCTTCTGTAATATCTTGTGTACAGGCGGAACCTGCACCGCAAATTGTAGGAATCACCGATAAATAAACAAAATATTTGTAAAAATTGCTTGACAAGAGCCCTCGCGTATGGTAAAATGTCCGTACCTCTTAAAGAGGGTTCTTTTTTTGTGCCCTCATTTAAAGGCTTATAGGGTAGAGCCTTTAGCGAGAGGGAGGCTAAAATTCCGGGATGACCCGGTTAAACGGAGGTGCCGATATGAGAGTAAAAGTTACCCTTGCGTGTACAGAGTGCAAACAGCGCAACTATGACACGATGAAAAACAAGAAAAACACACCGGACAGGTTGGAGATGAACAAGTACTGCAGATTCTGCAAGAAACACACTCTCCACAGAGAAACAAAGTAAGCGGAGGTAACCAGTATGGCTAAAAAAGAAAAATCCGAAGCTGCTGAAAAAATTGAAAAAGCCGCCAAGGCCAAGAAGTCTGCGCCTAAAGAGAAGAAAGAAAACATCTTTGTGCGTATAGGCAAATGGTTCAAGAAGTTCTTTAAGGACCTCAAGGGCGACATCAAGAAGATCACATGGCCCACCGGTAAAATGGTACTTAAGAGCACATTGGTCGTTATTGTTTCAATCGCAGTTATCGGTCTTGCTGTCTTCCTGGTTGACTTGGCCCTTTCAAAAGGCGTTGACGGACTTGAGAGTCTTGCCAGTCACTATTCAGAAAGCCAGACCGCTGAAGAGGAATCTGCTGACAAAGAAGAGAAAGCAGATACCGCTGCTGACACAGCTGACGCAGCTGCACAGACAGATGCAAACGCTGTAGCAGAATAACTGAAATAAGGCTGTTTTTCGGAGGAAATGCAATGTCTATTAACTCCAGATGGTATGTTGTTCATACCTACTCAGGCTACGAAAACAAAGTAGCCGGCAACATTGAAAAAGTCGCCGAAAACCGTAAAATGCAGGATCAGATTCTTGAGGTTAAAATCCCCACCGAGACCGTAACAGAGGTCAGAGAGGACAAAACCAAGGAATATGAGAGAAAGCTTTTCCCCGGTTATGTAATGGTCAAAATGGCCGTTGAAATGGACGACAACGATCTCCCTGTTATCAGCGATGAAGCATGGTTTGTTGTCAGAAACACAAGAGGTGTTACAGGCTTTGTAGGCCCCGAGAGCAAACCCACTCCCCTTACAGAAGAGGAAGTTTATCGCTTAGGCGTTGAAAAACGCACAGTTGAGGTCAACTACGCAGTCGGAGATACCGTTACAATCATTGACGAAATCTTTGACGGCTTCACTGGCAGAGTTGAAGCTATCGACGTTGAGAACGATATGGTTCGCGTCACCGTTTCGGCTCTTTTCGGCAAAGAGACTATGGTAGAGCTTAAGCTTGACCAGGTTGAACTCGCTGCCGACTAACACACTGATAATTAACGGTTCGCCGTTTAATTATATGCACCGTTTCAGGTGCATGGAGCGTTACGCTCCCTGTGGGAGGAGCATAAATTCTATCTTATGATGCTCCGCCATAACCACATTTTTTTGGAGGTGCAAAAAATGGCTCAGAAGGTTGTAGGCTTTATTAAGCTTCAGATCCCCGCCGGTAAAGCAACCCCGGCTCCGCCCGTTGGTCCTGCATTAGGTCAGCACGGCGTTAACATTATGGCATTCACTAAGGAATTCAATGAGCGCACAAAGAACGATGTAGGTCTTACTATTCCTGTTGTTATCACAGTTTATGCAGACCATACTTTCACCTTTGTTACAAAGACTCCCCCCGCTGCTGTTCTTATCAAGAAGGCTTGCGGAATCGAGAGCGGTTCAGGTGTTCCTAACAGAACAAAGGTTGCAACTATTACCGGTGAGCAGATTAGAAAAATCGCAGAAACAAAAATGCCTGACTTAAATGCAGCAACTATCGAAACAGCTATGAGCATGATCGCTGGTACTGCACGCAGCATGGGCGTTACTGTTGTTGACTAATGCTCCCTGGTGGGAGGAAAAATCCGATTAACCACTTATTTGGGAGGTAAATTTACAAATGAAACACGGCAAAAAGTATGTCGAAAGCGCTAAGCTCGTAGACAGAGCTAAGCTTTATGAGCCCCTTGAGGCTCTTGAAACAGTTGTTAAAACTGCTTCTGCTAAATTTGATGAAACTGTAGAAATGCACATTCGTCTCGGCGTTGACTCACGTCATGCTGACCAGCAGGTCAGAGGCGCTGTAGTTCTTCCCAACGGTACAGGTAAGACTGTAAGAGTTGCTGTTTTCGCTAAGGGCGACGCAGCAGACGCAGCTGCAGCAGCAGGTGCTGAAATCGTTGGCGCTGAAGATCTCGTTGCTAAAATCCAGGGCGAAGGCTTCCTTGATTTCGATGTTGCTATCGCAGCACCTAACATGATGGGTCTTGTTGGTCGTCTTGGTAAAATCCTCGGTCCCCGTGGTCTTATGCCCAGCCCCAAGGCAGGCACAGTTACACCCGACGTTGCTAAGGCTGTTGAAGAAGCTAAAGCAGGTAAGATCGAGTACCGTCTTGATAAGACAAACATCATTCACTGCCCCATCGGCAAGGTTTCTTTCGGAGCTGACAAGCTGATGGAAAACTACAGCACTCTTATCACTGCTGTTGAAAAGGCTAAGCCCGCAGCTGCAAAGGGCCAGTACATCAAGTCCTGCGTTCTTGCAACAACAATGGGCCCCGGCGTTCGCATCAACCCCGCAAAGGCTACAACATCGGACGCTGAATAATTTTATTTTAAATACTTGACACAGACCTTTCTGTGTGGTATTATATTTAAGCTGTTCTTTGCTTAAGACAGCAGGTGCATTATTTGCGTAAAGGTTTATCCGCCTGCCGAGGTTAGGACATATAAAAATCAATTTAACTTTGATTTATGTATGATTCATCCCTGCCTTCGGTGACGTAGGCAGGGATTTTAGCATTGAGCACTGTACTTTACTTAAAGAGGTGAAACAGAAAATGCCAAGTGCAAGCGTATTGGAACAGAAAAAGCAGGTAGTTGCTCAGATCGCTGACAGAATTTCAAACTCTGTTGCAGGTGTAGTTGTTGAGTTCAAAGGCATCACAGTTGCTGATGACACAGCTATGCGTAAAGAGCTTCGTGAAGCAGGTGTTGAATACACAGTTGTTAAAAACACTCTTCTTAATCTTGCTATTAAAGACACAAGCCTTGAAAGTATGAACACAGTACTTGAAGGTACAACCGCTATCGCAACCAGTAAGGAAGACTACGTAGCAGCAGCTCGTATCCTTAACAACTACGCTGATAAGGTTGAATCATTCAATCTTAAGTCAGGTTACCTTGACGGTGAGGTTATCTCACTTGAAAAGCTCAAGGAACTCGCAACACTTCCCTCAAGAGAAGTATTGCTTTCTATGGTTGCAAACGTATTCAGCGCACCTATCGCATCTTTCGCACGTGCGGTTCAGGCTATTGCTGACAAAAACGGCGAGGGCGCAGAAGAAGCTCCCGCAGAGGCATAATTGCCTTAATTAAACAAGATTTAACTTAATTAAATTATTAGGAGGATGACTATCATGGCATCAGAAAAGATTACAGCAATCGTTGAAGAGTTAAAGACTCTCTCAGTTCTTGAGCTTTCAGAGCTCGTTAAAGCAGTAGAAGAAGAATTCGGCGTATCTGCAGCAGCAGCAGTAGTAGCAGCAGGCCCCGCAGCAGGCGGCGCAGCAGCAGCTGAAGAGAAGACAGAGTTCGACGTAATCCTTGCAGAAGCAGGCGCACAGAAGATTAAGGTTGTTAAGGCTGTTAAGGACATCACAGGTCTTGGCCTTGCAGAAGCAAAAGCTCTCGTTGACGGCGCTCCCAAGGCTGTTAAAGAAGCTGTTTCTAAGGACGAAGCTGAAGAAATCAAAGGCAAACTCGAAGAAGTTGGCGCAAAGGTTGAACTTAAATAAGTTTAATACTTATAACATTAACGCCGCGAGGAATCCTCGCGGCGTTTTATTTTTATCATAACTCTACTTCATCAAGATGCACGTGAATATGCGACTTAATCGGCGTCATATAATCATCACCGTAAATCGACTTTAAAAGGAGATCATAGTTTTTGGGAATAGAAAATTCATGGTCACCAAATATGTGCTTCACTGTCGGCTCAAAAAAGCTTCTGCTCACACAGAAATTACAATCACTATAATATTCATAATCTCTGACAAACTCGGAATTCTTCCGGCCTGAGAGCGGAATTAAAAAGAAAATCAGTTTTCTCAATATGCGCAAAAAAACATCAGGACATTTATCAATAACCTCATAAAGCCAGTGATTTCTCTCTGCTTTGTCATACACCTCTTTATAGTTCTCTTTGTCAGACCTGTTATAATGTTTACGGCTTATCATTTGAAAAATAGATAGAAGCTTCTCCTGAAAATTTACCCCGAGGGATGTTTTCGGTTTATCAACATATACAAATATATCGAGAAAAACTCCTCTGTTCATTTTTAAATCCGATTTAAAGAGTGGGGGCATATATGTTCCGATTTTTCTCAGCTTGGCAAAATGATAATTATAATAATCTTTTGTATTTTCAAACCAGTCAAACAGTATTCCGTCAATAGGATGTTTTTTTATAAGCTTTTTAAACCTGTTAAATTCACGGATATCCATAATAACATCCACATCATCATCCCACGGTATAAAACCGTTATGCCGCACAGCTCCTAAGAGCGTACCGTCGTGAAGTGAATACTTTATACTGTATTTGTCACAGAAATCTGCAAAAGCACATAAAATTTCATACTCAACCGCCTGGAGTTCTTCAAGTGTACATGCCATAATATCACCTTTTATAATTCAATTTCATCAAGATGTGCGTGGATATGTGACTTCATCGGCGTCATATAACTGTCGCCGTATATAAATCTCAGCAGAGAGTCATAATTCTGAGGAATTCTGAACTCCCTGTCTCCGAAAATATGATTAATCGTTGGCTCAAAGAATCTTTTTTCTTCACAGAAATTATGTTCTCCGTTATAGTCAAAATCTCTTACATACTCAGAATTTTTACTGCCTGTAAGCGGCAGAATAAAGAACAGAAATCTTCTTATCAGTCTGAGAATGCTGTCGGGGCATTTATCAATAAATCTGTAAAGTGACGATGAGGAAATAACATCATTACCCTTATCTCTTTTGATTCTGTTGAGATATTTCTCACAGAGCATCTGAAGCAGACCGAGAATCTTTTCCTGAAGCATAACACCCGAATCCGTCTCAGGCTTGTTTATATACACAAAAATATCTATCCAAACGCCCCAGTCAATATCAAGCTCTCCGGGATCACCGGTTTCGCGCATTTTTGTGCCGTTTTTTCTCAGCTTCGCGAAGTAAAATGAGTGATATTCGTCCTTACCGTCAATCCATTTAAAACTGTAACCGTCTATGGGATGCTTTCTTATAAGCTTCTTAAATCTGTTGAATTCTCTGAGGCTCATAATAACATCCACATCGTCGTCCCACGGAATAAAACCGTTATGGCGGACAGCGCCGAGAAGCGTACCGCCGTGAAGAGTGTAGCAGATATTATATTTATCGCAAAATGACGCAAACGCGCACAAAAGCTCATATTCAACAGCCTGAAGCTCTTCAAGTGTACAAGCCACGGCAATCACCTCAAAGATATTATATTATATTTATTATAAAATGTAAACTACAAAATAAATTATTTCTTTCATAAGATCAGATATATCTGCGCTGCAACAACGTAAAAAAGGTATGGAATCAAAGTTCCATACCTTTTATCTGTATGTGTGGTCACACACTTCTCTGATTTTTTCTCTGAGGGCAATGAAATCCTCAAAGGCGTCAGGCTTCTGTGCCGGATTTCTCAGCAATGCCGACGGATGGAATGTGCCCATCATATAAAATCCGTTTCTGTTAATAAACTTCCCGTGCTCCCTCGTGACTCTGAAGTCGGGGCTGATAAGCCTCTGAGCAGCTATTCTGCCGAGGCACACTATAATTTTCGGTCTTATAAGCCTCGTCTGCTCCTTGAGCCACTTTATGCAGACATCCTGCTCCTCTTCCTTCGGGTCGCGGTTGTGCGGCGGTCTGCACTTAACTATATTGGCAATATAAACATTCTCGTGACGGTCAAGGTCAACAGCCGCGAGGTATTTGTCGAGCAGCTGGCCGCTTCTGCCTACAAAGGGCTCGCCCTTTAAATCCTCCTGCTCGCCGGGTCCTTCGCCCACAAACATAACCTCAGCCTTTTCGTTTCCCACTCCGAAGACAAGATTCGTTCTCGTCGGTGCGAGTGCGCATCCCTGACAGGAATAGCAGTCTGTCTTCAGTTTGTCCCAGCTGTCATACATTTCCCGTTACCTCCGCAATATCCTTAATAAGCTGATTTTTAAGCTCCTGCGCACCGTCAAATTTCACCTCGGGGCGAATATACCGTATCAGCTCAACGGATATTCTTCTGCCGTAAATGTCACCGCAGAAGTCAATTATATTAGTCTCAGCGGCAGCGCATTCAGTGCGGTATGTAGGCCTTATTCCGATATTTGTAACAGCCCTGTATCTTTTACCGTCAACAGTCACAGCGGACTCATATACGCCGTATTTCGGCACGGCAAGGCTGCTGTCAATCATCTGATTCGCTGTCGGGAATCCCAATGTCCTGCCGCGGCTGTCACCGTGAACAACCTCTCCGCTGACAGCGTAATTCCTGCCGAGCATTTTCGCGGCTTTTTCCACTTCGCCGTTAATAATATGGCTTCTGATTGCCGACGATGAAACAGTCTCCCCGTCCGCTGAAACAGAATCAACAACCTTACAGTAAATTCCGCTTTCAGCGCAGAGATTCTTAAGAGTTTCACCGCTGCCCGAGCCGTTGATTCCGAATGAATAGTTGAATCCGCAGCACAGTGCCTTCGCGTTCATATCTTCAATCAGAATTTTTTCGAAAAACTCCTCAGCTGTAAGACTCCTTATTTCGGCAAACTTTACACGGCAGATGCCAAAGCCCATATCAGTCAGAATTCTCTCTGTCTCTTCATCAGTCAATAACTTCGGGATTTTCTCGCCTGTGATATATTCTCTCGGATGTATATCAAAAAGCATAATCTTAGGTTCAAGATTATGCTCTTCTGAAAACGCAAGAGTGCTTTCAAGCACTTTCATATGGCCGATATGCAAGCCGTCAAAGCTGCCGAGAGCCGCCGCGCAGGGAATATTTAATTTTTTACCGGCCATAAAATCACCGTCAATTCAGGTAATGCCGCATAATTCGGGTATGCGGATTACGCAGTAAGATTTTTCGTCAGGTTGTTCCGGAAGTTCGAAGGAATACTTCCGTATTTCAAGAGATTCCGGGGCAATCTGACGGAATAAGATTCAAGTAAGGCGTGTGCCTGAATTATGAGGCGTTACCTAAAAAATCGTATGTAATATCCGCTATCTCTTCTGCACGATCCTCAAGGCAGATGTGACCGCCGTTCTCAACCTCATAAAGCTCAGCTTCGGGGAACGCCTCAAGCACCTGCTCCTTCATTCCGCCGCGCAGAACCATGTCCTTCTCAGCGTTGATAATCAGAACAGGACAGGTTACCTTATCCGCTTTGTCAAGCTCTGTCTCCCTGACATCCTTAAGCATATAGCAAAGGCTCATGCCTGTGCCCTTCTGCTGCAAGGGCGCGGTAACTCCGCTCAAATCATAATTCTTAGTATATTCCTTATTCTGTGTTGCCGCAAAAACAACAATTCTCATTAAGAAATCTATTTTTGTCAGCTTCTCAAGCACAAAGTTCATCATAAGTCCCAGCGGCTTTGATGTTACGATTTTACCCGCAAAATCCGGAAGAGCCGTTGTGGGAGCGGGACACACAAGGAAAAGCGCCTTTATATCAAGGTCTTCGGCGATATTAATCGCCACGCCGCCGCCCATGGAATGACCCGCGACTATCCACTCATCCGCCGGAGCTATGCTTGTCATAAGAGCCTCAACAAGCTCTTCTCTGTCAATGTGCTCTGTATTTTCTGTTTCTCTTGTGGAATATCCGAAATCCGGCAGGTCAACCGTATAGCAGTCATAGCCTTTTCCGCTCATCTCAGCGGCCATGCTCTGCCATGAAAACGATGACTGACCGAAGCCGTGAAGCATTACTATTCTGCCCTCAAAGTCGCCCTCATGTTCCGTCAGACGGTAATGAATCGAATAATCCCCTTTTTCAAAAAAGTAACTGTTCGGGAACGGTTTTTCGTCGGCCGCAAAAGCGGGCATACAGCCCATAATAATCAGTACGGTGCAAAGAACTATCGAAATTACTTTTTTCATAAATTACCTCACTTTGCTCTGTGGAGCATCTTCATTCTCTGCTCTTTTGAGAGAATACGCTTACGAAGTCTCAGCGAATTCGGTGTAACCTCAAGGAGCTCATCGTCTTTGATAAATTCCATGCACTGCTCAAGGCTGAGTGTTGTGGGGGGAACAAGTCTCAGAGCGTCATCACTGCCCGAAGCGCGGGTGTTTGTGAGATGCTTGGCTTTACATACGTTGCAGACTATATCTTCATTCTTGGCGCACTCGCCTACTATCATGCCTTCATATACTTCAACGCCGGCGCCGATGAAAAGACGTCCTCTGTCCTGCGTATTGAAAAGACCGTAGCCTGTGCTCATGCCTGTTTCGTGAACAACAATAGAGCCGTTCTCACGGGTCTCGATGTCACCCTTATAAGGCTCATAGCCTGCGAAAAGCTGATTCATGATGCCGTTGCCGTTTGTATCTGTCATAAACTCTGAGCGGTAGCCGATAAGTCCTCTTGAAGGAATCTTGAATTCAAGATGAGTTGAACCGCCCTCGCGTGTGCCCATGTTCTCAAGCTCGCCGCGGCGTGAACCCAGCTTCTCGATAACAGAGCCGACATACTGCTCCGGAACTTCAACGATAAGAAGCTCCATAGGCTCGCAGAGCTGACCGTCGATAGTCTTGAAAATAACCTTCGGTCTTGATACCTGGAACTCATAACCCTGACGGCGCATTGTTTCGATAAGAATTGAAAGATGAAGCTCACCTCGGCCTGAAACCTTGAATGTATCTGTTGTCTCCGTATCCTCAACGCGCATGCTTACGTTTGTTTCAACTTCTTTATAAAGTCTGTCGCGGAGATTTCTTGATGTAACGAATTTACCCTCTCTGCCTGCAAAGGGGCTGTCATTGACAATGAAGTTCATTGAAAGAGTAGGCTCGTCTATTTTTACAAAGGGAAGGGGCTCAATGCACTCGGGAGAGCAGGCTGTTTCGCCGATATTTATATCTGTAATACCCGAAACACAGATGAGGTCGCCCATCTGAGCGCTTTCAACCTCAACACGCTTAAGACCCTCAAACTGATAAAGACGTGATATTTTAACATTCTCCTGTGAACCGTCAGATTTGCAGAGAACTACAGTATCATTTCTCTTAACTCTGCCGCGCTCAACTCTGCCGACACCGATTCTGCCGATATAGTCGTCATAATCAAGGCTTGAGAAGAGTATCTGAAGCGGGCCGTCTATATCCCCCTCGGGGGGCTCGATATGCTCTAAAATAGCGTCGAGCAGCGGACGCATATCGCCCTCTCTGACATCGGGCTCAAGTGAAGAATAACCGTCTCTCGCGGAAGCGTAAACAACAGGGAACTCTATCTGGTCTTCGTCAGCGCCGAGCTCGATAAATAAATCGAGAACCTCGTCGATAACCTCCTCGGGTCTTGCACCGGGACGGTCGATTTTATTAACTACAACAAGTACCTTCTTCTTTAGACCGAGAGCCTTCTGAAGAACGAATCTTGTCTGAGGCATACATCCCTCAAATGCGTCAACGAGCAGAAGAACACCGTCAACCATCATAAGTATACGCTCAACCTCACCGCCGAAATCCGCATGGCCGGGAGTGTCAACAATATTTATTTTAGTGTCTTTATAATGAACAGAGGTATTCTTTGAAAGAATTGTAATTCCTCTTTCTCTTTCAAGGTCATTGGAGTCCATGACTCTGTCCTGTACCTGCTCATTGTCGCGGAATGTGCCGCTCTGTTTAAGCATTTCGTCAACCATTGTAGTCTTACCGTGGTCAACGTGGGCAATAATCGCCACATTTCTGATATTTTCTCTCTTACCCAAAAAATTTCACCTTTTTTCACATAATATAACTAATATATTGTAAAACAAAACGGTCATATAGTCAAGTTTTTTAACGTCACAAAAAGAATAAAAAACGCTCAAAATAGCCGTTGTATTCCGAGCGTTTCTGTGCATTTTTCTGCTTTATAAATCGTCGGCGTCCTGCTCAGGATAAATGTCCCCGTCCTGAGGGTTGCCCGTATAACTGCCGAGAACATCTGCGGATTCCTCATCACCCGCATATTCCTCCCACACGCCGAGCATATCGGCAACTACGGGGAATTTTTTAATATTACTGTCTTTGCTCTTTTTTCTTTTCATATTCAGCACCTCTTTTCCTCCGTAATATTTTTTACATAAAAATAAATATTATTACAAATTGACAAAAGCCCCAATGCTGTTATAATATATATTTGAATTTAAATTATGAGGTGCAAAATGGATAACAAAAATTTGGATGACGGATGGGATCCTACGGACTATGAAATATATACGCTTGAGGATGAGCCTGCGGATAGCGCTCCGTCGGCAGACAAGCCTCAGCCGGAAGTAAAAAAAGATGCAGTCAGAAAGCCCCCGAAGCCTGTGAAACGCAAAAAAATGAAATCGAAGAAATCAAAGAACACTGTTTTGATTTTTACGGTATTTGCCGCTGTTGTGGTTATCGCGGCGCTTCTGATTGTTCTTAAATATTATCTTCCCGAGAATCACAACGAATTTGAAATATTTACAAACGAGGGTACCAAAGTGTCACAGACATCTGAAAATCCCAACACTGTAAAAATAACGTTTCCCGAGGGTTACACTGTATATCAGTACGCCGAGCTGCTTGAAAAGAACGGAGTCTGCTCAAAGGCTGATTTTTATAACGCGGTGAACACTCCTGTTGCCGGAATCGACCTGTCTCAGACAGAGGAACGTGTATTTCTTCTTGAGGGATATCTTTTCCCCGACACATATGATTTTTACAAAAACGAGCCTGCTCAAAGCGTGGTTCAGAGGTTTATTGAAAACTATAACTCAAAAGTAACTCCCGACATGAAAGCCAAAGCTCAGGCTCTCGGGTATTCCATGGATGAAATGCTCACTCTCGCCTCAATTATTCAGAAAGAATGCGATTACGGAATTGAGGAATGCAAAAATGTTTCCTCTGTTTTCCACAACAGACTGAGTGAATCCAGAGAAACATATCTCGGCAGTGATGTAACTTATTTTTATCTCAAAAACATGGCCGATTATTTAGGCGGAAGCGACTCTCAGAAATTTGACGATTTTCTTTTAAAATATTACACCTACAGCGGCTACAGAAAAGGACTGCCCGCAGGCCCTGTATGCAATCCAGGTCTCAAAGCCATTGAGGCTGCCGTTTCTCCGAGTGAAACCAATTATCATTACTTCCTGACCGATGAATCCGGCGAAAAATTCTATTATGCCGAGACCTTTGAGCAGCATCAGCAGAACGGCAGGCTCGCAGGCCTGAAAGGATTTTGATTTATGAAAAAATTTATTGCATTCATGCTCTCCGCTCTGATGATTTTTACTCTCGCTTCATGTGCAAAAGCGCCCGAAAAAACGCAGGAAAAATCCGACGTAAATCAGATATCCTATGAAGAAAAAGGCAGCGGAGAAACACAGTTTTATCTTGATATCGCATTTGAGTCAGATGAAAAGCATTATGACGTTCACACAAATCAGAAAACCGTCGGTGCCGCTCTTGAAGAGCTCAAAATAATCAAAGGCGAGCAGGGCCCGTACGGTATGTATATTTCATCTGTAGAAGGTGAAGAGCACGTTTACGAAAACGGCGGCAAATACTGGGCATTTTATGAAGGCGGACAGTATGCCTCAAAAGGCATTGATTTAACTGAAATTGAGAACGGAAAAACCTACGCTCTCAAGGTTGAATGAGGTATAATATGGAAACTGCGAACCTTCTTTTTTTCATTACCGAAATAATCGGTATCACAGCCTTCTCTGTTTCAGGCGCAATAATATCAATACACCGAAGAATGGACTTCTTCGGTGTAGTATTTCTGTCGCTTGTTACGGCACTGGGCGGCGGTGCGCTCAGAGACCTGTTTTTAGGTGTAATTCCCCCGAGAAATTTCTTTAATTTTTCTCATCTTCTTATTACGATTCTTACTGCGGTTTTTGTGTTTATTATTGTCAGAATTTTCCGAAAGTTTTTCTTTGAAAATTATAAAAAAATAAATTTCCTCGTAAATATTTTTGATGCAATCGGCCTTGCGTCATTTGCGGTCACAGGCGTCGATTTAACCGTTCAGAAAGGCTTCGGCGACCACGAGTTTTTCGTTGTTTTCATGGGCATTCTCACCGCTGTGGGCGGCGGACTTTTAAGAGATACCATGAGCCGCTGCAAACCGATGATTTTCTGCAAAAACATTTACGCCACCGCGGTTCTCGCAGGCACAATAGTCTACTACGTCATGTGCTACGTGCTGGAGCTTCCCGATATTCCCTCCACCGTCGCGGCTTTTGTGATAATTGTAGCGCTGAGAATTCTCGCCGCGATTTTCCGTTGGGACCTTCCCGTTATAGAGGACCCTACTCAGCCCAAAGAATAATCACTCAACCGTTACGCTCTTTGCAAGATTCTTCGGCTTGTCAATACTGCAGCCTTTAAGCTTCGCGGTGTAATAAGCAATCATCTGCATCGGCAGAACAGAAACCGAAGCTGAAAACAAATCCTCAGTATGAGGAACATAAATAACCGTATCGTCTGCGTCATCTGTGAAATCTTTTTCATCGGTGATGCAGATTATTTTTGCGCCTCTCGCCTTGCACTCCTTGATATTCCCCTTCGTTTTTGCGCTGACAGTTGAATCCGTCATCACCGCGATAACGGGAGTTCCCTCTTCAATCAGTGAAATTGTTCCGTGCTTAAGCTCTCCTGCGGCATATGCTTCGCAATGAGCATAGCTGATTTCTTTAAGCTTCAGCGCCCCCTCCATAGCGGCGCAGTAGTCAAAGCCTCTGCCGATAAAACTGACATAATCTCTGTTTTTCAGCTCTTCAGCAATTTTTTTCGCATAGCTGTCATCTGATAAAAATGTCTTTATTTTTTCAGAAACGCCGCCAAGCTCCACACACAGATTTTTATACTCGTCTCTGTCAATTTTCCCTGCGGAATAGGCAAGCCTTATGCACAGAGCGTAAATCACCGCCAGCTGAGCGCTGAACGCCTTTGTTGTGGCTACAGCCACCTCTCTGCCCGCTTTGGTCAGTATGACGCAGTCGCTCTCCTGAGCTATGGTGCTGTGCTCCGAATTTACCACTGCCACAATCTTCGCATTTCTGCGCTTCACCTCGCGCATGGCCGCCAGAGTGTCCGCCGTCTCTCCGCTCTGACTTATTATCACAGCCAATGTGTTTTCGTCAGCGGCGGAGCTTCTGTTTATATACTCCGACGCTATAAACGAATACGCAGGTATCTTCAACAGCTTCTGTGCCGCGTAGGCGCCGACACACCCTGCATGATACGCCGAGCCGCAGGCAATAAACTCCACATGATTTATGCTTTTGATTTTTTCTCTGTTCATTTTAAGACAGCCTAATTTTATTCTGCCGTCAACAAGAATATCCTCAAGTGTCCGCGCCACGGCGTCGGGCTGTTCATATATTTCCTTTAGCATAAAATGCTCATAACTGCCCTTGCCCTCATACTGCTGAGTCTGACGGATTTTCACCTCGGTTTTTCTGATTCTGCATCCGTCAATGTCAAAAACCTTAAGTCCGTCTTTGCCGATAATGCCTATTTCCATATCGCCCAGCTTATACACCCTGCCGCTGTTTTTATAAAACGCCGCCGCGTCACTGGCAAGATACCCTCCGTCGGCGTCAATCCCTACAAAAAGCGGACTTGATTTTTTGGCGCAGAATATCGTATCGGGATAGTCAGTGCATATTATCCCCAGAGCATATGAGCCTGACAGCTCGGGCATGATTTCGCTCAGCGCCGCTTTCACGTCGCCGTCATATACGTCTTCGAGCAGATGCGGCACAACCTCAGTATCGGTGTCGCTTCTGAATTCATAACCTTTTCGCTCAAGCCTCGCTTTAAGCTCACGGTAATTCTCAATTATTCCGTTGTGTACCACCGCGAATTTTCCGTCGGAGCTCATATGAGGATGAGCGTTTTTTTCATCGGGCGCCCCGTGAGTCGCCCATCTTGTGTGCCCTATCCCGACTTTTGATGTAATTCCCTCAGGCAGTTTTTCATTAAGCTTCGCAGGACTCCCCGCCGTTTTATAAAGCGCGATTCTTCCGTTTTCAAATACACCCATACCCGCGGAATCATAGCCTCTGTATTCAAGCCGCTCAAGTCCCTGCATTATCACAGGCACTGCCGCCTGAACACCCGTATAGCCGATAATTCCACACATAAAAAAGACCTCTCTTCGTAAACTTAATACATTATAGTTTACGCTGAGAGGTTTAATTTATTCTTTTTTACAGGTTTATGCACCAAACATTATCAGCAGGAAGCCTGCCGCAACAGCGGAGCCTATAACACCCGCAACATTCGGGCCCATCGCGTGCATAAGAAGGAAGTTTGTGGGGTCGGTTTTCGCGCCCTCATTCTGGGCAACTCTCGCTGCCATGGGTACGGCTGAAACGCCTGCCGCACCGATAAGGGGATTGATTTTGCCCTTTGTGACAACATAGAGAAGCTTGCCGATAAGCACACCGCCCGCAGTTGAGAAAACAAACGCCATAAGACCGAGCAGTACAATCTTTATGGTTTTCAGCTGAATGAAATCAGCACCGTTTGCAGTTGCGCCAACGCAAACGCCGAGCATTATAGTAACAATATTCATCAGCGCGTTCTGAACAGTATCTGAAAGACGCTCAACAACGCCGCATTCCTTAAACAGATTGCCCAGCATAAACATACCGAGAAGCGGAGCAACAGAAGGAAGAATCAGAGCGACGATAGTAAGAACTACAACGGGGAAGATGATTTTTTCGGTTTTTGAAACTTTTCTGAGCTGTGTCATCTTGACCTTGCGCTCTTTTTCTGTAGTGAGAAGCTTCATGATAGGCGGCTGAATAATCGGAATCAGCGCCATGTATGAATACGCCGCGAGGGCAATAGGCGCAAGAAGATGAGCCGCCAGCTTTGAGGCAAGGAAAATAGCCGTCGGGCCGTCAGCGCCGCCGATAATCGCAATAGAAGCGGCCTCTGTGGGAGTGAATCCCAGAAGAATAGCAACAATAAAAGCAATGTAAATACCAAGCTGAGCCGCCGCGCCTAAAAGAAGGCTTACAGGGTTTGAAAGCAGCGGGCCGAAGTCGGTCATGGCTCCGACACCCATGAAGATAAGGCACGGGAATACGCTGGATTTAACGCCGACATAAAGAATTCTCAACACGCCCGACTCATACCAGTGAGTGCCGGCAACAGCGTGAGCCGTTTCGGAAATATCACCGAGCATACCGCCCGTGGTATCAAGCATGATATCCGCACCGGGAAGGTTTGCGAGCAGAATACCGAAAGCAATCGGCACAAGCAGAAGCGGTTCGAATTTTTTGGCGATTGCGAGGAAAAGAAATACAAACGCAACGCCCATCATAACAAGGTTCTGCCAGGTGAGAAGAGCGAAACCCGAGGCTTCCCATACACCCTTGAGAACTTCAACTAAAAGATCCATCAGACGTCCTCCTTAAATAACGGCAAGCACGTCGTCGGTATCAACAGTCGCGCCCTTTGAGGCGATTATCTGCTTGACAGTGCCGTCAACAGGGGCAACAATATCGTTTTCCATTTTCATGGCTTCAAGAACGAACAACACGTCACCGACCTTGACGCTCTGACCCATAGTCACGTTTACGCTGAGAATGTTTCCGGGCATAGGAGCGACAATCTTTTCGCCTGCGACAGCGTTCTGACCTGCCGGCGCGCTCTGCACAGCAGTAGCGGCAGGTGCGGGAGCTGACGGAGCGGGAACGAATGAAGCCGTCTTTACAGATGTGATAACCGCGTCTGTTTCGGTAACGTCTACCTCATAGATTTTTCCGTTTAAAGAAACTTCGTATTTCATTTTTCTTCCTCCGAAAGCTTGATAGAATTAAATCTGAGCCTGTTCAGCGGTATTCCGCTCTGATGACTTACAACAGCCATAACAACAGCGGCTTCCTCTTCTGTAACATTAACAAGCTCAATGCTGCCCTCCGACTGATTCTCGGGCAGCGGTGTGCCTGCAGCCGCGGGAACTGCGGCCTTGGGCATGGGCTGAGGCTTTTTCTTTTCGTTTATTCCGTCAAAGACCTTGCCCATTGATTTAACAAAAATCGCGAGAATACCGAGAATGAGGAAAACTATCATAAATCCTACAAAGGATATCAGCAGAGTTCTGCTCATTGTCATCTCGGCGTTTTCGCCGTAAATTCGTGTGAATACGCCTAAAAACTGCATATTAACCCTCCTTGACAGCCTTTATGCTGTAATTGAAGGTGCGTTTTTTCTTTTCATCTCTTGCGTCAAAGAATTTCTCCGCCAGCTGGGGGAACGCAATGTATGAAAGGACGTCCTCGTCGCTCTCGGCTCTTTTGCCAAGTTCAGCCTTTGTGCTTTCAAAGGCAGGGTCAAGAGTGTCGGCATATTTGCCTGTAACAGGCTCACTGTCGCCAAGTACGATTTTTTTAAGCTCCTCGCTTATTTCGCCCGGTGCCTTGCCGTATTCGCCCTTAACGTAGCTTGAAACCTCTTTTGAAAGAGTCTTGTATCTGCCTGTGAGCACATTCGCGGTGGCCTGAACGCCGACCATCTGACTCATGGGAGTAACAAGAGGAGGATAACCCATATCCTTTCTTACTCTCGGTACTTCTTCGAGAACCTCATCAAGCTTGTCAAGCTTCTTCTGAGCGGTAAGCTGAGCCACAAGGTTTGAAAGCATGCCGCCGGGAATCTGATAATTAAGAGCGTTTGTGTCAGTCGCCATAACAAGGGGATTGAGAAGACCCGACTCAAGG
>JAZUHE010000192.1:0-25908 GCA_045641565.1 Acutalibacteraceae bacterium
AGCAAAGATATTGCAAAAGTTCAGTTCGCTTATAACGGTGAAACGGCAACATATTCACGTACAAGCGCCAGAGCAAAAGTAGTCGAAGAAGATGATTGCCTTGTATGGACAATCAGCCAGAACTTCTATGTAATCGGTGAAAATATTACCTATAACGTCAGAACCCGTACAGCAACTACGAGCTTTGAAGATTCAGGAATATCTTTCACAGTTAATGTTACAAGATAATAAACGATAACTAATAACACAGCCCTCCGGGATTAAAACTCGGAGGGCTTTTACGTTAGCTAAACAACCACAAGTATAACTTGTGGTTGTTTAGCTAAAAGAAAAACCGCAGGTTCTTGCGAATTTGCGGTAGTGTTTCAGAATTATTACTTGGAGTGTTCTTTTTATACGATACACATGTAAAAGTGGTTACTCATTTTGCGCTTTATAGGCTTACTCGTAGCTTCCACCATCCTGCCAATCTTCAACGACAATACCGCCGGCAATCTTTTCGATTTCTTCATCGGTCAATTCCATACCGGCTTCAGCAATAAGTTTCTTTTTTTCTTCTGCTGTTTTTTCGGCTGTGAGCTTTTCTTTTAATTCGGGTGTGATTTTCATTGTGAATTCTCCTTTGTTTTATTTTTATTAATTAATACGGAATAGGAACTAAAGTGTCCTTTTCCGACTTCTTTTCATATTCGGGCTTTATAATTACCGGTTCAATTCCGGGTACTTTGCTTGCAAGACGTGTTTCCGGAAGGTCAGGGGCTGTGCCACCTGTTACATTTTCAAGTTCGATTTCTTTAAGTTCAATCTTTGTGTTTTTCATAATTATTAACCTCCGTAAATTTGATGTTTATTTTTGTCTTACATCTCTTTATACGATGGTTTTGAAAAAAGGGCTAATAAAAAATGTTCAATATTTAATCTTAATCATAATCATTAGTGCTTCCCCACAAAGGATAATTCTGAAGCGCGTACCATGAATCCACATAGTGAACCGCATAGCCGTAGCTTTCCTCTGCCATTTCCTTACGGATTTTTCTGTTCACCCTTGAAAGCCTGCGGACAAGAACTCTTTTGCCTTCTTCATGAAATGTTTCATTTCTGTTGGGGATTTCGCTCACTTCCACGCAAAGAGATACCTTTGTGTGATGCTTTTTTGCATACGATATTTCGTCCTTGGTCATTCTTATGATTCGGTCCGTGTCTTCATTGTAGGACATAATGTTAATTGAATCGCAGACTTCAAAAAATAATTCACAGAGGTTTTTCGGTTCGCCGTTCACGGTTACCGTAAAGGTTTCAAGAAATGAATGAATATCCCACTCCAGAAGCAAACCTGCATTGTCTGCGGACGGCCGAGCTTTATTTATGAGAAAATCCGCAAATCTCTGCATTATTACCTGTGGATTTTCCTGATAATCGGGGTGCTGTGCAGGTTCTAAATCCAAATGAATTGAATAAAATTTTTCGTCGTCAGTCGCTTCGCTTTGATATTCAAGCAGAGTATTGATAATTCTGTCATAAGATGCATAGTCATCAAGCCAGTAGTATTCACCACCGAGATATGCCACACGAATATCCATTGAACTGCATTTTTTAATAAATCCGCGGATTGTATCAAAGGGGACATTATATCCCATGGCTTCACCGAAAAGATAAATTTCGGAAACATTGTTTTTCTTTAAAAAATCAAGATAGCGATCGCAGTTTCCGTTGGTAATATCATCGGTGTACCACCACCAGGTTCCAATCGGAACATTTTCTTTCTTTGCGTTTTTCAGGTTCAGATTTACCGATTTATCGCAGGCACCGAAAACATTGTCAAAGCTCTGACAAATCGTTTCATAAATCCGTTCCAAGCTGTTTATCAGCTTGTCAAAAAATCCGTCTGCCTCGGCAGTTACCGCCGTTGAATCGGGCAAAGTCTCGTCAGACGCAGATGACGTTACAGATACCGCAGATAAAATAATCGTCAACGATAAAAGTATTGCCGTAATTTTTTTCATATTATTTCACGCTCCAAATCTCCCATTTACGAGTGTTATGGTATGACAGTATAAGACATGCTCGCCGCAATAACGGCAGTCATTGTTTTATAGTGTGATTCTGTTCACACTAATATATTCGAATTCATTTTTTTACATCGTCTTATCCGAAAAATTCAATCAAAGCGGGATTGATAATTGTTTCTGTACTTTCAAATGTTGATGTGTGCGTTGCGTCTTCAATCATTAATGACTGACAATCGGGAATATGCTTATCAATTCTTTTGTTATGCGTTCTGTACATCATATCCTTTTCAGCATAAATGTGTAATACGGGAATCTGAATTTGTTCAAGGTCTTTGAATTGGAGATTAGGCTGATGTGCCATCATTCCCTTAATTTCACGCTGACGGAGAAAATCAGGATCTGTTTTATACAGACATTCAATGCAGAGAATAAAATACTGCCACATTATCTGAAGCTGTGTTTTAAGCTTAGTGCCGAAAATGTTTATGTTAGGACTCTGAACACAAAGTTTGGTTACTCTCTCAGGATAAAGCAGCGTAAAAACTATACCGAGATTGCCGCCGTCGCTGAAGCCGTAAATATATGTTGTTTTAATTCCGAGATAATCAAGAAGCTTTGCCGCGTCCTCTGCTTCAAGCTCAAATGTGAGCTTGTCGGTGCCCAGTGCCGTATTGCCTGTGCCCCTTGTGGAAAGAACGATTACTTTATAATGTTTTGCCATTTCCGGCAGGATATTGTAATCATGTCCGTGCATATTGCCGCCGTTGCCTGTGAAAATCAGAAGTGCCTGATCATGTTCTGCACCGTAAACAGCATATTCAATTTTTGTTGTGCCGACATCGTAAAAGCCGTATTCATCCGGCGTAGGTACAACCCATTCTTCCGCATAACAGCCTATGGAAGAAGCACATAAAATCATAATTGCTGACAGAATAAAAGCAATAATTCTTTTCATAAAATCATCCTTTTAAATATATTACAATAATAAAATTATAATAAATAATTAAAGCGTTGTCAATTCGACATAATTATTAATTACATCTTATTACCACCATATAATGCATATATAAATTAAAAGGCACGAAACTGGAATCATCACTCCACTTCCGTGCCTTTTGTCTGTTGTACGCTTTTGGATTCTCCGGCCTGCGTGTAACTGGATTTACATCGCCCCAGGTCTTACGCTTTCGGGTGTTCAGCTCTCTTTTCTTTTTCTTGGAGAGCTTTTCATAAGGTATGAACTTTTCCATACTGTTTACCTCCTTTGGATTACAGAAGGATACCACAATTAAAGGAGTATGTCAATGCCGAAAAAGCCTAAAAGTCCATGCAGTTATCCCGGCTTGCTTTATGTCAAATTTTATGATATTTTATTGGGGAGGAGCTGAGAAATCAGTTCTCCTTGGCTATGTTTGTGGATAGCAGTGTCTTGGTTGGAGCTGCTATCCTTTTATTTTTGTTCGTAAAATATATAGATTTTCGCCTTAAAACAATCGCGCAACCGTCGCATAACTATCGCACTACCGTCGCGCTACCATCGCACAACTTTTTATTATCGTCGCACAACCAACGCGCAACCGTCGCACAACTTTACCGTTCGTATCAAAATTGACTAATGATGAAAATCTTTAAAATCGGATATTTTATAACATATACTGCGGGAAATAGGGTAGGGATAATTAAGCGTAAGTGCCGAAAAACCTTTATTTATCAAGGGTTTCAAAGAAAAATACCGATTATGATGATTGTATCATAATCGGTATAGTATTGTGGTGGACCTGAAGGGATTCGAACCCTCGACTTCTACAATGCGAATGTAGCACTCTCCCAACTGAGCTACAGGCCCTCAAACAACAGAGATTATTATATTGCAAAAATATTATTTTGTCAATATGATAAATGCAATTATAAGGACAATATGTAAAATTATTTCAGCGGGAAGTCCTGCCATGAACTTTATATGCTTGGTTTTGTGGCGTATTATTTTCATTGTTATGTACATCGCTTCCGCTCCGCCGAAAAATCCAAGCAGCATTAACGTTGCCTCAGGTGTACGTCTGCGATGAGTTTGCGCTGCTTTTTTATCTTTTATTGCAATGGTTGCGGAAATAACACTGATTATTATCCAGTAAACAAGTATTATTACGTAATTATTCATAATTCCTCCGAATATAATATTTGCGGGTGATTATATGAAAAGAACAGCCTCATTATTTTTGACTATTTTTCTGCTTACCGGTTGTGCAAAACAGCCGGTTACGGATAAATCTGATATAAAAAAACAAGATGAAACGATTAAAGCGGTATGGATTTTTTACCGTGAGCTGTCTATGGCTGAAGAAAAAGGCGGAAACGCGGAAAGCTTTAAGAAAAAAATTGACGGAATTTTTGATAATTGCGTTTCACTTGGAATTAACACAGTCTTTTTTCATGTAAGACCGTTTGCAGATTCATTTTATCCGTCAGATATTTTCCCTTTGAGTGAATATCTTACAGGAACCCAGGGTGCAAATATTGATTACGACCCGCTCGAAATTGCAGTGAACAGTGCTCACTGCAGAGATATTTCAATTCATGCATGGATTAATCCGTTCAGGATTTCTTTTTCAACTGATTTTAAGCAGCTTGCGGTTTCAAATCCTGCCAGAAAGCTTTTCGAGGATGGTTCAAAGCTTGTATGTAAAACTGAAAACGGACTATATTTTAATCCGTCATCAGCTGAAAACCATAAGCTTATTATAGATGGTGTGCGTGAAATCGTCAAGAACTATAATGTTGACGGTATACATATAGATGATTATTTTTATCCGTCTACAGATGAGTCTATAGATAAAGCGCAGTATGATTTATACAAAAGCAAGGGAGGAGGAATGAATCTTTTTGAATGGCGCATTCAATGCATTAATTCATTCGTAAGCAGTCTTTACAACAGTGTAAAGTCGATTGATAAAAATGTTGTTGTTTCTGTAAGTCCGGCAGGGAATATAGATAATAACTATAATTCTCTTTATGCTGATGTCAGAAGATGGGGCAGCGTAAAAGGATATTGCGACTGGCTTATTCCACAGCTGTATTACAGCTTTGAAAACGAAACTCTTCCTTATAAAAATGCCGCTGACGAGTGGCGTAAAATAACTTCATGCAGTGAAGTGAAACTGATAGCCGGGCTTGGTGTTTATAAAGCGGTTGAAGGTGATAATGACTGGACAGGGGATTCTGTTATTGAACGTGAGTGGAATTATGCAGAAAAATGCGATTATGATGGTTATGCTTTATTTTCTTATTCAAGTATTGTTTCATCTGATTTTAAAGAAAAAAATACATTTTTCAGATGAATTCTTTCAGATGTCTGTTTAACTGTATAGAAACAAAAAAAGCAGGTAAAGACAGCGCAAACCAGCCCAGAGAAAACGCAGGACATATCTGACCGAAAAGATTGAATTGCTTATGTGAGTAATCCCATATGTGCATTTTAAGTATAACGTTTAAAATACATCCGACAGCATATTCGGCTGTTGTTATCATTGCCGCACCGGCAAAGCATATTTTAATTATATTTTCACTTCTTATGATATTGAATACAAGATACATTACATAAAAAATGAGTCCTCCGGTTATCAGCATTGTCCAGTGAGTGAAGCCTCTGAATAGAACCTCAATCAGTGAATATCCGACTCCACCGAGGCCGAAAATGATAATAAATTCTTTTATGTTGCCCAATATAATCACCCGAAATTATTGTTTGCCGTTTAGATTGATATTTTATAAGAAAGTTATAGAAATACAAGAAGAAAATTTTTGTTGCGTTTTTTTATTATTGTGGTAAAATATACTTAATTAAATGAAAGGGGAAAGCTGTATGAATTATTTAAAAAAGTTATTGTGTATTGTTTTATGCGCAGTAATTGCAATGTTTTCCCTTACCTGCGCGTATGCTGTTGAAGATTCGCTGACTTACTCGCTTGATTCGGGCGTTCTGATTGTCAGCGGATACGGTGATATGCAGAGAACATTTATGAATGATACCACAATTAAAGAGGTTTATATCGAGAGAGGCGTAACATCTGTACCTGATTACGCTTTCAGAGGCTGTTCAAATCTTGAAAAAGCAACTATGTCAAACAGCATTGTCAGTGTTGGTGTTTCCGCTTTTGAGGATTGTTCTTCTCTTTCTGACCTTCATCTTTCAAAAAAGACCGAAACAATCGGTGAATTCGCTTTTTACGGTTGTGAATCATTATCAAAGGTTATGATTCCCGAATTAACAGAAGAAATCTACGGATATACTTTCACAAACTGCACATCTCTTGAGTCCCTTATAATTCCCGTTTCTGTTAAGAATATTGATTCAAAATCATTTAAAGGCTGTTCGAGCTTAAACCGTGTATATTATACAGGCAGCACTTCTGAATGGAATGACGTTACTGTTTCAGATGATGTTATTTCATCAAAAAATATACAGTTCCTTTCTCCGGAGTTTTCTTTTGAAAAGACTTTTTCATCCGGTAAGCTTGTGATGTCACTGATTTTAGAGAGCGGTTCATTGAATTCTCTTGATGTTCAGTTTCAGCCGACAGGTGATGTTTCGATTTATCGTATTCAGATAGGCGGTACTTTTACTGCCGCGTCAAATAAAAAGACAGGCTTGATATCGCTTGCTTCCGATGAATGTGTTGACATCGGTGAAGAAGTCCTGAAGGTTACATTTAATGTTAACGATTGTGAAAATTACGCAGTTAATATTATGTTTAGTTCCTGCGCCGTAACTGTTGAAGGCTATGATGTTGAGGTTCCCGTTATATATAACGGCGAGTACACTGTCAGCGGTCACGCTATTGAGTTTTATGAGGTCACATCTGACCCTGACATGACAGGGGACGGAGTCGCGGAAGGTTATTGCGACTGCTGCGATAATACTATTATAAAGCCGCTGACCTTCGCGTTTAAAAACTGCACTGTTAACGGCGGAATCCTGCTTCTTCGTTCTTACGGCCTTACAGAAAACTCATTCAGAGAAGATTATCTTAACTTGGATTCTCCTGTAATTGAACGTCACGGCAATTATATCAGTACTGACTCTCATATAGATGTAGATTATTCTGACGGAATAGAATATTCATATGACGTTTCTCTTCTGGGTGATGTTGACGGTGACGGATTCTGCGACGCACAGGATTCGATGATTATCATGTGCCTTGCCGAAAATATGCTTAATCAAAGCAATATGAGTGAGTGCGCTTATCTTGCGGCTGACTGTACCGAAGATACATTAACTGATGCAGACGATATTGTTTACGCTCAGATGAACGGAATAAGTGTTTTATAAAAGATAAGGGAGCTGTCTTTATGACAGCTCCTTTTTAAATAATCTCACCTGTACAGAAATCTCCGTCAACGCCTGTTATTTTTACGTCGAAAATACGGCCGCACGGGATTTTTTCTTTAACCTTAACAGGCGTATAATTCATAGTGTACCCCTCTGTAAAACCGTTTTTGCTTCTTGTTTCAAAAAGAACACTTACGGTTTTGCCGATTTGTTTTTTCAAAAATTCTTTTCTGATTTTTTCAGTGCGCTCAATCATTTCGTGCGCTCTTTTTTCTTTTACAGCGGGGTCAATCTGCGGAAAATCTGCGGCTCGTGTTCCTTCTCTGACAGAATAGGGGAAAACGTGAACTTTTTCAAATCCGATTTTTTCCGCAAATGAAACTGATTCTTCAAAATCTTCATCTGTTTCATATGAAAAACCGACCATGATATCGGTTGTTATAGACGCATCTGCAAAACTCTCTCTAAGTTTCTGACAAAGATTATAATATTCCTGTGAAGTATAATGTCTGTTCATGTTTCGAAGGGTTTTATCGCATCCGCTTTGAAGTGATATGTGAAACTGAGGGCAGAAGTTCGGAATTCCCGCAAGCTCTTCAATTACCTCGTCGGTTATATGGTCGGGCTCAAGAGAGCCGAGTCTGATTCTTTCAAATCCCTTATCCGATGCGAGACGAACAGCGTCACAGATTGTTTTACCGATATCCGTTCCGTATGCGGAAAGATTTATTCCTACAAGAACAATCTCAGCGAATCCTTTTTCTTTAAGGCTTGTAAGCTCGGAATCCAGCTGTTCGATACTTTTTGAGCGTACACGTCCTCTCGCGTACGGAATAGCGCAGTATGAGCAGAATCGGTTGCATCCGTCTTCGATTTTTACGTTTGCTCTTGTTCGTCCCTCAAAATCGGAAATTTCACAGGGAACAAAACCGTCACCGTTTTCGTGCTTTTCTATATGAAGAAGACGTGATTTCTTTTCAAGATATTCTTTTATAAAATCCGGAAGCTTCTGATTATTTTTGTTGCCCATGACAATATCTGCCTGTTCCAGCGCTTGGGCACTTTCGGGAAAAGCCTGAGGCATACAGCCTGTGAGTACAACTATGCTGTTCGGATGATTCCTCTTGAATCTGCGAACTGCCTGACGGGTTTTTCTGTCGCTTTCGGCAGTTACAGTGCAGGAATTAATAACATATATATCTGCGTCTTCGTTATGAGAAACAGTTGTGTAACCCTGTTCTTTCATAAGCTCGCTCATCCAGTTTGATTCATATTGATTAACTTTGCATCCGAGTGTGTAAAAAGCAATTTTCATTATAACACCTTATGAATTATTATTTCTGAGATATTATAATACCAATTCACTTTAATTTCAATATTATATTTATTGACAAAGAATTATATTATGTTAAAATTATGGAAAAGAGGAGGCGTTCAGTATGAAAGTAATAGCGTTTATAGAAAGCATTATATTAACAATATCCTGCTTTTTCGGCAGTATATTCAATTTGCCCGATAAGAATGTTCAGACTCTTATTGAGCAGAACGGAGGATTTATTTACGGCATCTGTCATCCTAATGAGGATTATGAAAAGCTTGGAGAGGCAGGCTTGAAATGGGTGAGATTTGATATTCCCTGTCCCTTTGATAAAAACGGAAATATCAGACAGGCATACATTAATTTTAAGGAACGCTGCAGAGGCTATGCGGAGCACGGCTTTAAGGTTATGGCTGTTACGCCGTATCCGAGAGATTATATCGCAGATATGGATTTCAACCCTATAGATGATATTGAAAGAACCAAGGAGCTTGCGGTTTTCCTATATAATGACCTTAAGGACATAACAGGCGGTTTTCAGATTACAAATGAGATGGGACTTGTCGGTTTTATGCATCCTCTTACCATCGAAGAAGCCGCTCTTTATATCGGTGTCCAGCTTGAAGCAATAAGCGAGGTTAAGGATGACAGCTTCCCCATAGGTTATAATTCCGCAGACTTGATTCAGGTCAGCAGGGAACTTCATAAGCTTATGAAGCCTTATCTTAAATACTGTGATTATGTAGGAATTGACCTTTACACCGGTAATCAGGGTAATGCTGTACCAAAGGATTACGCAAAAAAGGTTAAGAAATTATACCGTATGACCAATAAACCGATTATTATTGAGGAATTCGGCTTCTGGAATGCAGGTGGTCCGAAATCAGCCGAAGAAAAAGCAGAAATACTTGGTATTTACGGATATTCTACAGAAGCGGAAGCGATTGCAGACGGCGAGAATTTTATAAATAAACTTCCCGCTCAGTTCCGCAACACGCTGAAGCTGGAGCATCCCGATGAAGAGGAGAATTGGTCAGAGCTTGTTTTCGGTCAGTATTCAAACCATTTTTACGGCGAGTCATCCGCGGAAACAATAAATAATATTCCGCATACGCCTGAGGGACAGGCTGAATATTTTAAAGAAGTAATGACCGAGCTCAGAAAGGTAAACTGCCTTGCAGGCATGATTATTTACTGCTGTCAGGATATGGAGGCATGTTTTGCGTGCGGACATACTTGGTGCCCGTTTGAAACCAGATGGGGTATTTTTGATATTAACGGCAACCCGAGACCCGCATATTATGCAATAAAGGAATTTACAGCTAATAATCCGTAAAATAAACAGGCACTGTGCAATCAAGCACAGTGCCATAATTTTTGATGTATCATAAAAGAATCTTGAATACCATTTTTCGTACATTCATTTCTTTATCTGCACACTGGCAGGGAGCATGTGCGTCATCCGGTGCAAGATACAGGAATGTACCCTTAGTAAGAACGAAGTCAAATTTACTGCTGCCGTCATAAAAGGCGATATCTCCGCCCTTTGAATATTCTTCGCTGATGAGATTCTCTTCAATATCACCGAGAGGAGACCAGCCGATTTTCTCGATACCGGAGCATATGTACTGTAAATCAGCATATTTTTTGTGAGCTTCAAATTTAACCTCTTTATCAAGTGTTGTTCTGTATGTGCTCAGATTGCAGAAAAGTCTGCGTCCGTCAAGCTCATAGCTTCCGTCAGCCTTCTGCTCAGCTGCGTCTTCTTTAATAAAGTCATAAATTGCCTTGAATTCAGGATGTTCGCCGAGATATTCTTCATAATTGTCAATTTTATCAATTATCATTTTAACCACCTCACAAACATTATATACCAAATATTATTTTTTACAAGATGTAATTGACCTTATATGCTAAATGTAATATAATTTATTTAATAAATTATAGGAGTTTTTATATGATAAAAGTTATTCTGTGGGATATTGACGGAACTGTGCTTAATTTTTTGAAATCAGAAAATTATGCAATAAAAAAATGCTTCGCTGCGCTAAATATTTGTGAATGTGACGACGCTATGGTTGAAAGATACTCCGAAATTAATAAAAAGTACTGGGAAATGCTTGAACGCGGTGAAATTACCAAACCGCAGGTTCAGCGCGGAAGATTTGAGGAGCTTTTTTTAAATGAGGGTATTGAGTTTGACGGAATAGATGAACTTAATAAAATGTACCAGATAGCCCTCGGTGATAAGGTGTTTTTTAATGACGATTCCTTTGAACTGCTTAAATCGCTGAAAGGAAGATATAAACAGTATGCGGTAACTAACGGTACAATAACAGCGCAGGAAAATAAAATGCGCCGTTCGGGGCTTGATAAGGTGTTTGACGGCGTTTTTATTTCAGATAAGATTGGATATGAAAAGCCTTCAATATCGTTTTTTAATGCTGTTTTTGACGCTGTAGGCGAGTATAACAGGGATGAGATAATGATTGTAGGCGATTCTCTTACAAGCGATATCACAGGCGGCAATAATGCGGGCATATTGTGCTGCTGGTATAACCCCGGAGGCAGCGTTAATAATAAAAATCTCAGGGTTGATTATGAAATTAAAAATCTTAATGAAATAAAGGATATATTATAAAAAATCGGCAGATACATTATTAAGTATCTGCCGTAATTTTTATTCCTGTGAATCATTTAGCCAGTATATGCCTGAATCAAGAAGAGCATATTCTTTAGCGCCTACTCTGAAATATTTAAATACAGGTTCGTCAAATGTATGGTAATCTTTAACTGCATAGTCCTTAAGGCGTATTGTGCGGATTTTATTATTGCCCTGATTGCAGATATAAAGCTTGTCATCATACTGAGTAATCGAAACGGGAATATTAAAAGCTGTAGAAGCTCCTCCGCCGATTCTGAGCAGAACTCGCTTTTCAACAGGAGAGTAGTGAATGATTGCGTTCTTTTCGGGTACAGTGCTCCATATGCAGGCATCGTCAATGGAAATATCGCGTGCGGGACTGTTCTGATAATCAAGGGTTCCTGACCAAGCAACAGAGCCGTCAACGTCAAATAACGTCATTTCTCCTGTCGAATAAAGCACGGTAACACCGCCGCTTGAAAGAATTGCGGCAGAGCAGCTTATATAGTCACCGAGAGCGGAAGCTATTTTTTTATATTCCGCGCCGAATTTTGCTTCAAGGTATGTACCGATTTTAATCGGGAGAATTCTTGCACCTTCCTGGTCATAAACAAACGCCGCGACAGTTGCTTCGCCTGTGGGGAGTGTTTCTTTTGTTGCTATAATAAAACCTATTTCAAGGGGAATAATATCTAAAATCTCTGCGGACAGTATTTTAGTCATAATTATTATATCGTCCTTTCATATTTAAAACAAACCCCGCTGAGCCGGGAGCTGCCGATAGTAACCTGCGGTTAAAAGCAGGTGGGTTGCCTCCTGACGTTTTTGTGCTCCCATCGTCCGTGAATACGGGAGGTCTGCATACCCGACGCCAGAGCGAAAGGCTCCCGTTAAAAAGTGTGTTGGGTTAATATAGACAGCAGTTATCGAGCAAAGCAGGGGATTATTTTTTATTCGTCTTCAAAAAAGAGGTCTGCAAGTCTTTCTTCAAAAAGTTTGCCGACTTCATCAAAAAGCTCATCGTTCTCAATGGGGCAGAGGAAGGTGTCTCCGTTTTTTTCTTCTTCAACCTGCAGTATTATTATTTCGCCGTCATCGTCAATTATGTCTTCGGCATCATCATATACAGGTAAAAGTGCCACAAATCTTCCGTCATCAGTTTCAATTCTGTCAAGCTCTTCAAAGGTATGTTCAACACCGTTTTCGTCAATAACACTGACGATATCGGGATTATATTCTTCAGCCATAGTGTCCTCCGATAAAAATAATTTCTTTATATATATATTACCTGTATTCTTAAAAATAGTCAAGCAAAAAAAAGTTTAAAAATTTATAAAAATGTGTAAAAAAACTATTGACAATCAACAAAAAGCATGATATTATATGGATGAAAAGAAAACAAAGAGAAATTAAGGAGGCGGTTCCCATGAACCGTACAGTAAGTTAAATAAATTTACGAAAGTGTGGTTCCAATGAAATAACCTGATTGAAATTAATAATATTATTAAGGTTATGATTGTGATGTACAGATAAATACCGAAATCCTTTATATATTAAATTTAAAAGCTCCGGTTTACCGGAGCTTTACTTGTTTGTACTGATAAACTCTTACATAATCAACGATAAAATCTGTAGGTGCTTCTGTATTTGTCTCAATGGAGTCTCCGGCCCAGCTGTGGTCGGGAACGGCGTTTTCTCCGCCTACCTCAACAGAAAGAATAAGATTTTCGGGAACCTGACTTGTACCGCCGAAATCTGTTTTGCCGACTTTAATGCCGTTTATGTAGAAAATATATTCTTTCTCGTTCCATTCCAGGGCGTATGTATTGAATTCCTCATAAGGATTGCTGTTCATTACTTTTGTCCAGTGAACGGTTGTGGATTGGTGAGCGTCGCCGTAACCGTCATAGTGGATAGCGGATGAAACAGAATTTCTGTACGCTTTACCGAGATGATATTTGGCAGATTCATAAATATCAATTTCAGCGCCGTCAACACCACCGTTGCCTATGCTGCCTACCGTTTTGCAGTAAATCCAGAATGCCGACCACAGTCCTGTTCCCTTTGGGAGTATGCATCTGCACTCATAGTAACCGTAGCATTGGGAGAACTTGCCGGAAGTGTCAATTCCTGATGTGTACCATCCGGGCTTGCCGTTGCCTTCAAAGCCGTCAGGGTAATACTTTGTGCTGATATGAAGATTGCCGTCATAAACCGAGCACATTTTTTTGTTCCAGTAGCTGCCTTTTCTGATGAATGTACCGGTGGAATCTTTACCGCTTCCGCCGTGGTCGCGCCATTTGGTTTCATCGAGTGTATCACCGTCAAATTCATCTGACCATACAAGCTCAAATTTGCTCATATCAACAGGCTTGCCGTGGGGGAGTGCCGGCATTCCGAAAATCTCACAGAAGAATGAGGCAATAGCAAGGAAAACTGATAAAAAGATTCTTAAAAATTTTGGATATGATGCAAGCTTCATATAATCAACTCCTTATTTTTATCTGAATTATATATAATAAATGAGACAGTGTCAATATATTATTAAATGATGTTTTCTGCACATTGACAACATAATATATTAAATAGTATAATAAAATCATAACAGGATGTCAGAAGAGGAGATTTTATGGCAGTTTTCAAATGTAAAATGTGTGGCGGAAACATAGAATTCAATTTCGGCGATACAATCGGAATATGTGACAGTTGCGGAATGAAACAGACTTTACCCAAAGCAACGGATGATGCGGTAAACAGTCTTTTTAACCGTGCAAATGCATTGCGCCTGAAAAGTGAGTTTGACAGAGCTGTTGAGCTGTATAATAAGATTATTTCTATTGATGAAACACAGGCTGAGGCTTACTGGGGTCTTATTCTATGCAAATACGGAATCGAATACGTTGCAGAGCCAAATTCTTCAAGACGGGTTCCTACCTGTCACAGAACCTCTTTTGAATCAATAACAGCAGATGAGGATTACAAGTCTGCTTTGAGATACGGTGACGCACTGCAGAAAAATCTTTATGAATCCGAAGCGAAGGTTATTGACGGAATACAGAAAGAAATTCTGAAAATTGCCGCTGAGGAAAAGCCTTTTGATGTTTTTCTCTGTTATAAGGAAACTGACGAATCGGGAAGGCGTACGCAGGACAGCGTAACCTCAAATGAAATATATCATCAGCTTACGCAGGAAGGCTATAAGGTTTTTTATGCGGCAATAACGCTTGAGGATAAGCTCGGTCAGGCATATGAGCCATATATATTCGCCGCGCTCAACAGCGCAAAGGTAATGCTTGTTATCGGCTCAAAGCCTGAGTATTTTTCTTCTGTATGGGTTAAGAATGAATGGTCAAGATTCCTTAAGCTTATGAAAAATGACCGTTCAAAGCTTCTTATTCCGTGCTATAAAGACTTTGATGCATATGAACTGCCGGATGATTTTGCTCATCTTCAGGCACAGGATATGTCTAAAATAGGTTTTATAAACGATATTGTACGCGGAATTAAAAAGGTTGTCGATAAAGACAATGATACACTGAAAGCCAAGGAATCAGTTGTTGTTAACAGCTCTCAGCCGAATGTTAATATTGTCGCTTTAAAAAAGCGCGGCTTTATGGCTCTTGAAGATGAGGACTGGCAGAAAGCAGATGTTTTCTTTGAAGAGGCGCTTAATCTGGATGCGGAAGATGCAGAGTGCTATCTTGGTAAGCTTATGGCAGAGCTTAAGGTAACTTCTGCCGAAAAGCTTAAGGATTGTGAACAGTCTTTTGAAAATATGCATAACTATCAGAAATCGTTGAGATTTGCAGACAGCAGTCTTAAAAATGTCTTAAATGACAGTGTTTTATGCATAAAAGAGCGCAGAATACAGAATGAAAAAAGAATTGAGCAGGAAGAAAAAGAAAAGAGAGATAATCAGCAGAAAAGCGAAATATTTAAAAAAGCTGCAATATTAGCTTCAGATGATTCCTATAGATCAATGGATGAAGCTATTGATATGCTGAAATCAATCTCTTCCTGGGGAAATTCAAATAAACTGATTGAGTCAATAGAGTTAAAGAAAAGTCTTAAACAAAGATATGATGAGTATTTGCGTGCATATCCTGTTTTGGAAGAAACCGAACTCAATTATACCAAAGAACAGTTAGATAAAATGCTGGCAAAGACAAAAGTTTTTAAAAATGATTTTCCTGCCTCATATTTTATACCTATAGTTGTTTCAGTACTTTTGATTTTTCTTGGTTTTCGCGATTTAGGCAGCTCTGAAAGTGCGATAAGTCTTGTGGCAGGCATTGTTTCTTTATTGCTTTTTATTTTCCTTTATTTTAAAAAGATATATTTAAAAAGAGCAAGCCTCATTTCTATGATTGATGAATACGATTTAAAGATAAAATCCCTATCTGATGTTCCCGATTTTTTAGATTATGCTCCTGAATTTTCAGAACATAAGGATGCTGTTGACATTTTTCTCAGTGAAAAGAATAACGCTAAGAGCAGGTGCTCAAATACCGATGAAGCCGCTGAAGAAGCGGATTCGGCCCGAAAGGCTGAAATTGAGCGTCAGAACAAATTGCTTGATGATAAGTATAATCAGGAAATTCAGCAGTTAAATAATCAGATTGAGCAGATTTGCAAATCATATCAGGAAGAGAAAAAAGCACTGCTGGCTGAACGAACAGAAAGTCTGGAAATATTCGCGGGTCTTAATATTCTTCAGGTTTCCAAGAAGAACGAAATAAAACTGAATATTGAAAAAATAGACAGCAGAATTAAAAAGTCTGACGAGGAACTTGATGGCATAATAATAAAAATCAAAGATTTAATAACCGAAAAAACAAGACAGTATAAAAAAGAAAAAGAGGCAGTTGCTGATAATGTGAATAATCAGTATCCGCTGCCTGCAGAAAACCAAAAGAATGGTTTAAATAAAGTTTATTCTGATGTCAGAAAAAATCAGAAAGAACAGTTCATGAAAATCATAAAAGATAAAGACTATCGTTCATACATGAACAGGTCAATGATTGATATTTATAAAAAATCATAAACAGTAAGCATATTTTAAGGAAGCCGTTTTAATACGGCTTCTTTTTTGTGTATTTTTTCAGAAATAAGAAAAAGGCTTCGGAGAAGAACTCCAAAGCCTTGAAAATATACGGATAATTATCTCTTTGAGAACTGGGGAGCACGACGTGCGCCTTTGAGACCGTATTTCTTTCTTTCTTTCATTCTGGGGTCTCTGGTGAGAAGACCAGCCTTCTTGAGTGTGGGGCGAAGTGCCTCGTCAAACTGAAGAAGAGCTCTTGAGATACCGTGACGGATTGCGCCTGCCTGGCCTGTAACGCCGCCGCCTGCAACACGGCAAACGATATCGAACTTCTCAGTTGTGCCTGTGAGCTCGAGAGGCTGACGAACGATGAGCTTAAGTGTATCAAGACCGAAATAATCGTCGATTTCTCTGTCGTTGATGATTATCTTACCTGTGCCTGCATATACACGAACTCTTGCGATTGATTTCTTTCTGCGGCCTGTACCGTAAAAATAAGGATTAGAATCGTACATTAAATTAGCCTCCCTTCATTAAAGTTCCCAAGTTTCGGGCTTCTGAGCTGCATGCTTGTGCTCTGCACCAGCATATACACGAAGACGTGTAAGAGCGTCACGACCGATAACTGTGTCAGGAATCATACCTTTTACTGCAAGCTCCATAGCAAATGTGGGCTTAGAACGCATAAGAGTGCTGTACTTAACCTTTTTCATGTTGCCGATGTAGCCTGTGTGATGATAATACATTTTCTGATCGAGTTTGTTGCCTGTAAGAACTGCTTTCTCAGCGTTGATGATAATAACGTGATCACCGCAGTCAACATGGGGTGCAAACTCGGGTTTGTGCTTACCGCGAAGGAGAACAGCTGCCTGAGCTGCTACACGACCCATGGGCTTGCCTGCTGCGTCGAGCACATACCATTTACGAACTATTTCGCCTGCTTTAGGCATATAAGTTGACATAAACTTACCTCCGTTTATTTTTTACTGCCCGAATATACTATCACAACTATTCCGTTATGTCAACAACTTTTTTCGGATTTTTTAATTTAAAACTTCAATGCTTGATTTTTCTCCGTTTTTCTCATTTTTTCATATTTAATGCTCAATTATAATTTTAAAAAAGTTTTTAAAATAAAAAAAGAATGTCAAAAATATTGCTATTTTTAACATAAAATGATACAATATTTTGTAATAAAAATTAATTTTTCGGAGGACGATTATTATGAATTCACAGCTCGATATGCCCGTAAAAGGCGATACCGTTGCAATTATGCAGACAAATAAAGGTACAATTAAAATCAAGCTTTTTGCTGATAAAGTACCTAATACTGTTGATAATTTCACAACCCTTGCCAAACAGGGTTACTATGAAGGCATTATTTTCCACCGTGTAATCAAGGACTTCATGATTCAGGGTGGTGACCCCACAGGCACAGGCCGCGGCGGTGAAAGCAAATGGGGCAGACCTTTCCCTGATGAGTTTGATATTAACCTTCATAATCTCAACGGCGCTCTTTCAATGGCAAACGCAGGCCCTAATACAAACGGCAGCCAGTTCTTTATTGTTCAGACCAAGAGTGTTGACCCCGGTCTTCTTGAGCAGATGGAGGAAATCGGTGACAGAATGTTCCCCGCGCAGACAATCGAGGACTATAAAAAAGTCGGCGGTACACCGTGGCTTGATTTTAAGCACAGCGTATTCGGCCAGGTTTATGAGGGAATGGATGTTGTTGACGCTATTGCCGATTCAAGAGTTGATATGCTTGACAAGCCTTTTGAGGACGTTGTAATCGAAAAGATTGATATAGAGGTTTTATAATTTTACGGAGGCTTTATGTTTTTGCCGATAACTCCCGCAGAGGTTAAGGAGCGGGGATGGGAAAAGGTTGATTTTGTTTATGTAACGGGTGACGCGTATGTTGACCACCCCAGCTTCGGTGCGTCAATTATTACAAGAGTACTTGAAGCAGAAGGCTATCGTGTTGCCGTTCTCGCTCAGCCCGACTGGCGCAGTACTGATGATTTTACACAGTTCGGCAGACCCGAGCTGGGATTTCTCGTTAGCTCGGGCAATATCGACTCAATGGTTGCCCATTATACTGTCGCTAAAAAGAAGCGCAGTCAGGACGCGTATTCACCCGGTAAAATTATGGGACTCAGACCTGACAGAGCGGTAATTGTATATTGTAATAAAATTCGCGAGGCTTATGCTGATATTCCTATTATTATTGGCGGACTTGAGGCGTCTCTGCGCCGATTCGCTCATTATGACTACTGGGATGACAAAATAAGACGTTCAATTATATTTGACTCTCAGGCAGATATTCTCACATACGGAATGGGAGAGAATCAGACTATTGAGATTTGCCGGAGACTTTCAAACGGTGAAGATATTTCAACTATCAGAGATGTGCGCGGAACGTGCTATGTCTGTGACACAACTGAGACTCCTTATGAGGGTAAAGAATGCCCGTCTTTTGAGAACTGCGTAAAAAGCAAGAAGGAATATGCTGTTTCGTGCAGAATTGAACAGGATGAGCAGGACCATATTCGCGGTAAGCTCGTTAAACAGCGTCACGGCAATAAAATGCTTGTTCAGAATCCGCCAATGCCTCCGCTGACTCAGGAAGAGCTTGACTGGGTTTATTCTCTGCCTTATGAGAGAAACTATCATCCTGTTTATGAATCGCAGGGCGGCGTTCCCGCTATCGAAGAGGTTAAATTCTCTATAACGCATAACAGAGGCTGTTTCGGCGCTTGTAATTTCTGCTCCATAGCATTTCATCAGGGCAGATTTATTACTACAAGAAGCAAAGAATCTATAGTAAATGAAGCTAAAATTCTCACATCAATGCCCGATTTTAAAGGGTATATCCATGATATAGGCGGCCCGACGGCTAATTTCAGACGTACATCGTGCATTAATCAGCTTGAGCACGGTCTGTGTAAAGGCAAAAAGTGTCTTGCTCCTAAGCCCTGTAAGGCTCTTGAAGCTGACCACAGCGAATATCTTGATATTCTCAGAACAGTACGTCAGCTGCCTAAGGTAAAAAAAGTATTCATCCGCTCAGGTATCCGTTATGACTATATGCTTAAAGATAAGGATGATACTTTTTTCAGAGAGCTTGTAAAGCATCATGTCAGCGGACAGCTCAAGGTTGCACCGGAGCACTGCTCAGCGGCTGTACTTGATAAAATGGGCAAGCCTCATATTGAAGCTTACGTTGAATTCTCTAAGAAATATTTTGAATTAAGCGACGACGCGGGAAAGGAACAGTACCTTGTGCCTTATCTCATGTCTTCGCATCCGGGAAGCACCTTGAAGGATGCTGTTGAGCTGGCTGTTTTTCTGAAAAAACGTCATATAAGACCTGAGCAGGTGCAGGATTTTTATCCGACACCAGGTACGATTTCCACCTGTATGTTTTACACAGGTCTTGACCCGTATACAATGGAAGAGGTTTATGTTGCAAGAACGCCTAAGGATAAAGCGCTTCAGAGGGCGCTGCTCCAGTATTATGACCCTAAAAACAAGACACTTGTTATTCAGGCTCTTCATATGACAGGCAGAGAGGATTTAATCGGATTTGCCGATAAATGCCTTGTTCGACCTGATGCAAACAGACAGACAGCTTCAAATAATTCATATAAAAAGCAGGGGGCAAAGCCCTATGTTAAGACGAAGAAGAAAATCAAAAAGTAGTTTTTTAATTACAGCGACTGTTTTAATTATTACAGTTGCTGTAATTTCAGCATTGATTCCCGATTCGGTATGGAATAACATTTTTATTAAGACAGGACTGAGACCGCCTGAATACCAAAGTGCACCGATGTCGGTGCATTTTGTGGATGTGGGGCAGGGCGACTGCACGGTTATCACCACAGACAACGGCGAGACTGTACTTGTTGATTCCGGAGAAGATATAAAGTCTGATAATGTTATAAATTATCTTAGATCTTTATCGGTTAAAAAGATTGATTACTGCATTGTCACGCATCCTCATTCTGACCATTACGGAGGAATGAGGAAAATACTCAGTGAATTTACGGCAGACTGCTTTATTATGCCTGAGATGAGTGAAAATATAATTCCCGACGACGGATATTATGACAGTCTTGTTTCGTTTGTCAGTTCACAATGTAAGAATATCTGTTTCCTTAAAGGAAGCAGAACTTTCAGACTTAATAATATAAATCTTGAATTTTTCTGCCCTGTTTCCGAGACAACGGAGCTTAATAATATGTCGCTCATTGTAAGAGCTGTGTATAATAATTCTGCGTTTCTTATTACAGGTGACTGTTCAGAGGATGAAGAAAAAGATCTGCTTCGGAAATTTCCCGAAAGATTCAGAAGCGATGTGCTCAAAGTCGGTCATCACGGCAGCGGAAATGCGACAAGTGATGAATGGCTTGACGCCGTTAATCCGCAGATGGCGGTAATTTCAGCAGGAAAATATAACTCCTACGGTCATCCTGCAGACGAGACTATTGAAAAACTTGAACAGAGAAATATCAGATTATACAGGACAGATATTTGCGGTACCGTTGTTTTTGACTGCAACGGAGACGGAATAACAGTGAATTATTGATTTTTATTATTGAAAATTGATAAAACATATATAAATCTTTATAATTTTTTTACTTTAAAATGACTGTATATTTATATTTGATTGGTATTATAAAGAAAATCAGTCGAGAGGAAGTTGAAAATGATTAAAGAAAGAAAATGGTTTAAAATATTAATTATAATATTGATGCTTTTGGCTGTTATCGGCTCAGCTTTGGCTTTGAGTATAAATTTCTATGTAAAAAGCTCTCAGAAGTCCGATATAATACCGGCTGAAAAATCAGTTGAGCTTGACGGTATTGACTGTATTATTGTTCTCGGATGCCAGGTTCATGACGACGGTACACCGAGTGATATGCTTCGCGACAGACTCGACAGAGCTGTTGAGCTTTATAAAAACGGAGCTGCGCCTAAAATTATTATGAGCGGTGACCACGGCAGAAAAAACTATGATGAAGTAAATACAATGAAAAAGTATGCTGTTGATGCAGGGGTACCCGATGAAGATGTTTTTATGGATCACGCGGGATTTTCAACCTATGAAACAGTTTACAGAGCGAGGGATATATTTTGTGTAAAAAAGGCGATAATCGTTACTCAGGAATATCATCTATATCGTGCATTGTATATTGCTGATAAGCTTGGCATTGAGGCTTACGGTGTCGGCTCCGATTATCATCTATATGTGGGGCAGTTCAACAGAGAAATAAGAGAGATTCTCGCAAGAAACAAGGATTTTATCAAAACGATATTTAAGCCTGAACCTACATTTCTCGGCGAAACGATTCCGATAAGCGGTGACGGCAATCTTACTAACGACTGATTATAATTTATTTACGAAAAATGCCCCTGATTTATTGACAAAATCAGGGGTTTGTTTTATAATTGTAATGTTAATATTGAACGGCTTTGAAGGGATTAAGCCGGTTTTACAGTACAGAGAGATAAGCCTTGGCTGAGAGCTTTATTCATAACGTAAAATCTGCCCGCCGTCCCGGAGCCTCAGAGTGATGAATTCTGCGTATGCCTGCGTTAAAGGCGTTGAGAGGTGCACTTTGCACAATTCGGGTGGTACCGCGGTTCTTCCGTCCCGAAATGTACAAGGGGTATCTTTATTTATTTTTAAGGAGTTTTTATTATGCAGTGGACAGGACTTAACGAACTGAGAGAAAAATATCTTTCTTTCTTTGAAAGCAAGGAACATCTCCGTCTTCCCAGTTTTCCCCTTATTCCGCAGGGAGATAAGAGTATTCTTCTTATTAACGCGGGTATGACACCTATGAAAAAGTACTTTACAGGCGAAATTACTCCTCCCAAAGAGAGAGTTACAACCTGCCAGAAGTGCATCCGTACACCGGATATCGAAAACGTAGGTAAAACTGCGCGCCACGGAACATTCTTCGAGATGCTCGGTAATTTCTCATTCGGCGATTATTTCAAAAAAGAAGCGACAGCATGGGCGTGGGAGTTCTTTACAAAGGTTCTTGAAATGCCCGAAGACAAGCTTTATGTAAGTATTTATACAGATGATGACGAAGCATATGATATCTGGACAAAGAACGTAGGTGTTGACCCTTCGCATATGGTTCGTTTCGGCAAGGAAGATAATTTCTGGGAGCATGGCGCAGGTCCCTGCGGCCCCTGCTCAGAGATATATTTTGACCGTGGTCCCGAAAAGGGATGCGGAAGCCCCGACTGCAAGGTTGGCTGTGAATGTGACAGATACGTTGAAGTATGGAACCTTGTTTTCACACAGTTTGAAAATGACGGCAAGGGCAACTATACACGTCTTGCAAAACCGAATATTGATACAGGCATGGGCCTTGAGAGACTTGCCTGCATTATGCAGGGCGTTGATAACATCTTTGAGGTTGACACTATACAGAACACAATGAAGCATATCATTGATATTTCAGGCGTTAATTATCATGATGACCCCGAAAAGGACGTTTCCCTCAGAGTTGTTACCGACCATATAAGAAGTACAACCTTCATGATAAGCGACGGCGTTATGCCTTCCAATGAAGGCAGAGGATACGTTCTTCGCAGACTTCTCAGAAGAGCATCACGTCACGGCCGTCTGCTCGGTATTGACAGACCCTTCCTTGCTGAGGTTTGCGAAACTGTTATAAAAGACAGCGGCGACGCTTACCCGAATCTTAAGGATAAGCACGATTTTATTATAAAAGTTATTCAGACCGAAGAAGAGAATTTCGGCAAGACAATCGATGCCGGACTTTCCCAGCTTTCACAGATGATTGATAATGCTGCTTCATCAGTTCTCAGCGGTGAAGACGCATTCAAGCTTTCCGATACATTCGGATTCCCCATTGACCTTACAAAAGAAATTCTTAACGAAAAAGGTATGACCGTTGATGAGGAGAAGTTTAAGGAGCTTGTAGTTCAGCAGAGAAAACGCTCACGTGACGCTCATAAAGGCGCAGGCAAAGAAGGCTGGGATAACGCAGGTGTTGTTACAAAAGGTCTTCCTGCTACTGTATTTGAAGGCTACACAGGTACTGAATGTGACGGCAAAATCGTCTCAATTATAGTTGATGGTGAAAGAGTTGAGTTTCTCGAGCCTGAAACTGATGCCGCCCTTGTCCTTGATAAAACAGCGTTTTACGGCGAAAGCGGCGGTCAGGTAGGCGACACAGGTATTATTTCTAATGATTCCTTTACGTTTGAGGTTTCGGCTACATCCAAGACAAATGACGGTGTATATCTTCATTACGGCCGGATTGTTTCAGGCGACAGCCTTTCAACAGGCAGCGAAGTTAAAGTTTCTGTTGATTCAGCACGCAGAGCAGCTATAGCACGTAATCACACTGCCGCTCATCTTCTTCAGGCCGCTTTGAGAAAGAATCTCGGCTCTCACGTTGAGCAGGCAGGTCAGCTTGTAAACGAGAGTGCTGTAAGATTTGACTTCTCACATTTTACAGCTCTTACAGCTGAAGAAATTAAAAAGGTTGAGGACGATGTAAACGATTTTATTCTCAGCGCACAGGATGTTACAATGACCGAGATGCCTATTGATGAGGCTAAAAAGCTCGGCGCAATGGCACTTTTCGGAGAAAAGTACGGTGATGTTGTAAGAGTTGTAAAGGCAGGGGATTTCTCTGTTGAGCTTTGCGGTGGTACTCATGTTTCCAACAGCGGTAAGCTCGGACTTTTCAAGATTATTTCCGAGTCAAGTGTTGCGGCCGGTGTACGCCGTATCGAAGGCGTTACAGGCAATGGCGTCCTTGAATACATTGACAGACAGAGCTCGCTTATTAATTCAACAGCTCAGATTCTTAAAATCGGTAATCCCGCTGAGCTTAAGAATAAAGCCGCTTCACTCATGGCAGATATGAAGGCTAAGGACGACGAAATCAAGTCTCTTACCTCTGAGCTTACGGAGCTTCGCTCGGGCAGCATGTTTGATAACGCTAAGGAAGTCGGCGGACTTAAAGTTATAGCCGCGGCGGCAGGTGAGGTTTCTGTTGATGAGCTTCGTCAGCTTGGAGACAAAGCTAAAGAATCAGGAGAGAATGTTGTAGCTGTATTTGCAGGCGTTAATTCTGCAAAGGGTACTGCGAATTTCGCGGTAAGCTGCGGTAAAGAGGCGATAGCCAAAGGCGTCAGAGCGGGTGATGTTGTTAAGCAGGTAGCTCAGCTTGCAGGCGGCAACGGCGGCGGCAAGCCCGATTTCGCTATGGCAGGCGCAAAGAATATCGATAAAATCAATGACGCTCTCAACGCCGCAGAAGGCATTGTAGCATCACTGATAAAATAAGGAGGATAAATATGGATTGCTTATTCTGTAAAATAATAGCAGGTGAAATTCCTTCAGCGAAGGTTTATGAGGATGATACCGTTTTCGCTTTCAGAGATATTGAGCCTCAGGCACCTGTTCATGTTCTTATCGTTCCGAAGGAGCATATTGCTTCTGCAAAGGAAATTAATGAAACAAACAGCGCTGTTGTTGCTCACATTTTTGAGGTTGCAGCAAAAATCGCTAAGGATGAGGGACTTGATGATGGCTTCAGAATAGTCAATAACTGCGGAGACAGCGCTGGACAGACTGTAAAGCATCTTCATTTCCACCTTATGGGCGGCAGAGAATTCACATGGCCGGCAGGCTGATTTAACAGGAGGACGATTAAAATGGCAGTTTATAAAATGAAAATCGCAGGACTTGAAAGAGAGCTTCCTCTTTGCCCTGTAAGTGATACACTTGATATCGGCGCATTCATAATTTTCGGTGACGTTGAGCTTACCATTGCGGCCGCAAAGGAAATAATCGCAAAATGCCCAGATTTTGACTACATAGTTACTCCCGAAGCCAAGAGTATTCCTCTTGCTTACGAGATTTCAAGACAGTCGGGCAAAAAGTATTTTGTTATCCGCAAAAAACCCAAAGTTTACATGACAAATCCAGTTACCGTTGAGGTTAAGTCAATTACAACAGCTTCTGTTCAGACCCTTATTCTTGACGGCAGTGACGGCGAAGAAATCAGAGGCAAGAAAGTTCTTGTTATTGATGATGTTATTTCAACAGGCGAGTCTCTTGCCGCTGTTGAAAAGCTTCTTGAGAAGTTTGATGTTAACATTGTCGGCAAAGCCGCAGTTCTCGCTGAGGGCGACGCCGCTGACAGAGATGATATCATTTTCCTCGAAAAGCTTCCGCTGTTTTTTAAATAATATATGAAAAGCCTTAAGTACCGTCCGATGGCTGTTATAGGTTTCACCGCGCTGATTACAATGTTTGCAGCTGTAGTTTCAGGCTTTGTTTTCAGCGGCGGTGTGGTGTTCTTCGCCGTCGGAGCGGTATTAACGGCTGTTCTTGTGTTTACTAAAGAGCTCAGCAAGAGACTTGTTGCGGTATATCTCTGTGCCGCGATGATTTTTTCCGGTCTGATGCTCATGGGCGAATCTTTTTTCGGCTTTGATGCGGCAATGAAATATTCTGAAAACGAATGTGATGTTGTTGCAACAGTTACAGATGATGTATCT
>JAZUHE010000193.1:0-6705 GCA_045641565.1 Acutalibacteraceae bacterium
AAGACCATGTATAATAATCCTTGTCTCTGACGCCGCAGTCCTCAAAGGCAAAAAGCAGCTTTGCGGTTCTGCCGTTTACCGACTGCTTGACCGACATGACACCGTCGCCGTTTTTGGAAACATCGGCTGAAATAAAGCCGCGAACAGGCTTATCGAATGTTATCTCCGCGGTAACGGAATGACCGTCAAAATCCGTAACAAAATTCACATCCTCAATGTAGTCTCCGCCTGTGAGCTCAAGCCATACCTCCTGCCATATGCCTGTAACGGCGCTGTAATGGCATCCCCACGGCTCGCCTTCCCATATCTGCTTGCCTCTTACGGAATCAAGACGAAATTCATCTGTAACATAAACGGTCAGCTTGTTTGCGCCGTTTTTCAGAATACCGCTGACATCAAAGCTGAATGGCGTATAGCCGCCGCAGTGAGAGCCGAGGAATGTACCGTTGAGCCATACCTCAGCGTCGTGGTCAACCGCTCCGAAATGAAGAAGAGCGGTTTTGTCTTCGGAAAAATCCGCATCAAAATTTCTTTCGTAGCAGACACGCTCGTGCTTTTCCTGTGAATTTATTCCGCTGGCAGGGCTCTGATAAGGGAACGGAACTATGATTTCAAGGGGAAGCTCGTAGTCCTCTCCCCTTTTTATTTTCTTATAAATCTCTCCGCTGTCGTCAAAAGCGAAAAGCCATACGTCGTCAAATGAAATATAATTCTCTCTTATAAAGTCAGGTCTCGGATATCCCGCTTTTTCGTCAATTCTCATTTTATTCTTCCTCCCCGAACAGATTTTCAAGGTATTTTCTGAACTGCGGTGTCCACCACTCACGGTATCCCGTAAGATTCGGATGAACCCCGTTTGACATATACCGCCTGTAGTCTTCCTCGCTTACGGCGTTCATCTCTTCGCTGTTCCATAAATCCAGCACGTCGATATTTCTTTTTTTCTGAATATCAAGGAGCAGACCGACCATTTTCCCATAAGTCTCGCTGTCATATTTCGTACCGGTATAAAAAATCACAGGGCAGTTCCACGTTTCTCTCGCATAAGAAATTATATAATCTATCGCGCCCGCAACAGTTTTTGTATCAAAACAATCGGATATTTCGCCGAGCGGGACTTTCTTATTCGCGTCATTGGTAGAGAGCTGACATATAAAGGCATCTGCTTTAATGTTTTTATCAATTTTTTTCATTCTTGAAATATAGGATATGTCGTCAAAGTCCGCAAGAGTTGTACCCGATACAGCCTCTTTTACCGAAATAATACCGTCGTCATCCCGAAGAAAATCGGCAAATGAAACGCCGCCCGAAGCGGAGCCGTAGGTCACTGAGCTGCCGAGAAATATAACGGTCTTGCCCCTAAGAGAGCTGTTTTTCATATCTGTTTTAACGCTTTCCATAATACGCCTCCCCTGTTTTGACAATAATACCACATTATTCTTTAAATAACAATATTTCGTTTGACAAAATAATAGGCATTTGATAGACTATCAGCGGGGTGATATAAATGAAAACCTTATTCATTGTTTTAACAGTCAGTATCGCTTTAAGCTACGGCTGGGGTATGCGTGGCTCATTAATCGGCTCTGAGAGAGGCGCGGTGCTTCCCGGCGCTATTCTCGGAATGTTCCTCGCTCTTTTTTCAGGCAGTGAGCTTATTGCGGATAAATTTTACTTTTTCGCCGCCGCAGGTGCAGCGAGCATGGCATACGGCGGAACGCAGACCTACGGTCAGACCTTGGGATTTATTGTTCACAGAGGGCAGCCCGACTACGCGCCTGCGAGAGGATACGCAGGTGTCGCAATTAAAGGCGGACTGTGGCAGGGAATCAGCGGCGCGGTACTGGGCATAATGTTCAGCGCGGCAGGCGGCAAATACTATTCGCCCGCTTCAATCATCGTTTTCTTCGCGCTTATCCCCCTTATGCAGGGCATCGGAGAGCTGATTTTCAACAGACCGTACAAGCCCGAAGAGAAGAAATTCCCCAAAATATATTTTTCAATCGACAGACGCGAGGAATGGGGCGGCAACGCCGTTACCCTGCTCGGGCTTCTGATATTCACTCTTGTTTATAAAGATTACTATGCTTTCTTTTTCTCACTGACAGGTATTCTCGGCGGCGCCGCGGGCTTCTCATTCGGCATGGTTCTTTATGATTTTGTTCATCACCCGATGAAAAACGGCAGATTCTTCTTCGGTAAATACAATGACTGGATAAGCGGCTGGAAGATTATGGAATTCACCTTCGGCGCTGTTGCAGGTCTTTTCTTCGCGATTTATTTTGTCGCTACAAAAGACACAATGCTCAAAGAGCGCATTGATTTAATCGAAGCTAACGGCGATATATGGAATCCAACAGGCTCTCTTTCGAATGTGCTTCCGTGGATTTCAGCGGCGCTGATAATTCTTGTCAAGCCGCTTGAGCTGGCTGAGAAAAAGCTCACCTCTCACGTTATAGACATTATCCAGCGTCCGTTCATTTTTGTGTTCCCGATGATTCTCGCTCTTCTGGGCAGCTCACTGGGCGCACAGTTAGGCGCGTTTTCTCTTATAGTTTACTACGGCGCGGAGAAGACAATCTTTGACCGCATAGACAAATTCAAAATGCCGTGGAAGGCTGTTGTTATTGCTTCCTTCACGCTGATAACAATCGCGTCGGTTATATGTCAGATATTCTTTGAGCTGCCGCCGATTGCGTATATCTTAATGTACACCGTTTATTACATTATCGCAAACGCCATCACCACAAAGCACTACGGCAAAACACACATATCGGTTACAGGCTACTTCCTGCTTCAGACAATTTATCTTACAGCGGTTATACTCGCTTTTTAAGAAAGGTGATTTATATGTATTTTATGAGATACCCAAACGGCAAAGCAAAGGCCGTTACAATCAGCTATGACGACGGCGTTGAACAAGATATTCATCTGCTTGAACTCATGGAAAAATACGGAATAAAAGGTACCTTCAATCTGAATTCGGGCCTTTTCGCTGAGGAAGGAACCGTCTACCCCAAAGGAAGAGTTCACCGCAGACTTACGCTTTCTCAGGCGGAGAAGCTGTACCGCAGTGAAATGTGCGAGGTTGCGGGTCACGGTGTTACACATCCGTTCCTTGAAAAGATGAATTCCGATTCCGCTCTGTGGGAGGTTTCTCACGACAGATACACTCTTGAACAGATTTTTGACAGACGTGTTCAGGGCTTCGCCTACCCCTTCGGTACATACAGCGATGACGTTGTTGACGCGCTCAGAATCTCGGGATATAAATACGCCCGTACAACAAAAGTGACTCACGGCTTCAGCGTACCGACAGACTGGCTCAGACTTGAGGCGACCTGCCACCACAATGACGAAAAGCTTCCTGAGCTTACTGATAAATTCATAAACACAACACCTAATGATGCGCCGTACTTTTTCTATGTATGGGGCCACAGCTATGAATTCGAGGGAAATGACAACTGGAAAGTTATAGAGAATTTCTTCAAGGCTGTCGGCGGCAGAGACGATGTATGGTACGCCACAAACATTGAGCTGTATGACTACATCCGCTCATTCAGACGCCTTGAATTCTCCTGCGACTGCACCCGTGTATTTAACCCAAATGCCAACGACGTTTATATCGGCAGGGGCAATAAAACAATCTGTATTCCCGCAGGAAAAGAAGTAACGGATTTATGATAAGAGGCGATTTATATCAACTGTATCTGTAATAAAATAAAAATCGGAGCTGAGAAGCCATTTAACATTCTTCATGTCACCGATGTTCACATAGCTCTCCCCGACGAAACTGATGAGGAAAGGATAATTAATCTCGCCGAAAGGCGGAGAAAAAAATATCCTTTTTCAGAGAATGTTCTTAAAGAAACTGAAGTTATCGCAAAAGAGAACAACGCTCTTACGGTAATCACAGGCGATATTATGGACTGCTTCTCTCACGGCAGTGCCGCCGCTGTAAAGAACTTTACTGACAAAGTCGACTGCATTTTCGCGGCAGGCAATCACGATTTCAGAGTTTACGGCGGCATGGAATATGACGTTCCCTCAAGCCGTGAAAAGAATCTTGAAAATGTCTCTTCCCTTTTCAGAAACGACATCAGATTTCATTCTGAAATAATAAACGGCGTAAATATAATCTGCATTGACAACGCATATTACCGTTTTGAGGAGTTTCAGTTTGAAAGACTGAAAGAGGAAATTCAGAAAGGATTTCCCGTTATTCTCGCCATGCACGTTCCGCTTTACACGCCGGAATGCTTTGACTTAATGGTAAATGAAACAAGAAAATATGCAAGTCTTATCAGCGTTCCCGAGGATATGATGAAAGAGTATCCCCCCGAGCGCTATACACAGCAGAAAGAGGACAAAATCACACGTGAAATGTATGATTTCATCCTCTCGCAAAGTCTTATTAAAGCAGTTATATGCGGTCACGTTCACAAGAATTTTGAGGCTGTACTCCCCTCGGGGATACCTCAGCTGATAACAGGAACCGAAACCGCGAGAATAATTACAATCGAATAATCAGCCGTTGCTCTCGCCCTTAAGCATATCGCTGTACCAGTCGGCGCCGCCCTCGCTCATAAAATGAACGGGAGTGAACGGGTCCTGACATCCGTACGCCGCCTCCGGCAGAACAGCGCCTGTGTTATTCTCAATAACCATTCCGTCTCCGTGGCCGCCTCTGTCATGTATAAGCTCCTTAACGGCACCCGGAAGCATTACGTTGCCGCTTATTACGCAGTGAGCGCATTCCTCGGTGATAATTCCGTAAAACGGCGAAATCCTGCCGTTGCGCCCGTCATCCTTCCATATGCTGAAAGTGTTGGAGCTGACGGTGATTCCCGCGGCACGTCGCATGAATATATGGCAGTCTCTGTCAGAAAGAGGCTCAGCTTCCTTACCGCTTCTGACAAAGTTATTACCCGTTACGGTAATGGCATAAGGCATAACCGTATGATTCTTTTTAAGACGTTTATGGAAATTCGGCGCGGCTTCAATAACAATCGACGGGCCGAATGAGCGGTCAAAGTAGTTGCCTGTGATATTGTATCTCATTCCTCCGCTCAGACGGACGCCGCAGTCCTTATTCCACTCTACTCTGTTTGAGGTGAAATTGACAGCGGAATTCCATGTGTCACCGCCGAAGCCTGCCTTTCCGTTAAACGAAAACCAGTTATCTACAATAAAAGCGTCACAGCCGTCAAGATACATTCCGTAGCCGTCATTTTCGATAAACTGCGACTTGCGGACACTCACGGCCCATGCTCCCTCAGCGTGGAAACCGTTGCCTGTGCAGGCGCGCACCTGGCAGGTGTCGATTCTCAGAGAGTGCTCCCCTTCTGTAACGTGACTCGCTCTGTCCATATATAACCCGTGAAGCGATGTGCCCATTTTGCGGCCGTCGACAGCGATACCGTAAAGAGTTGCTCCCAGAGCGTCTGAAACATCAAGGACACAGCGCTGATTTTCATTCAGCGGAACAAGAACGGTTCTTCCCGGTTTTCGGTATGACCACGTAGCCTGCGCTCGGAATTCCACGGCGGCAGGCACCTTAATCACGTCAGTACGGTATGTTCCCACAGGGAAAAACAGCGTTTTGCCTGTCTTTGAAGCTTCATCGGCCGCCGCACGTATAGCCGCTGTATCGTCGGTGACTCCGTCCCCTGCCGCTCCGAACTGCTGAGGAGTAACATAAAATAAATCCATAATAAACCCTCCGAAAATAATAATAAAGGAAAATAAAAATATGTTTGAAAAAGATAATAAACTTGAAATATTCTTTATCCGCCACGCCGATGCCGATAAGGGCGTTACAGATGACCGCGACAGGTGTGACCGTGACATAACCGAGCTGGGCGAGCTTCAGCTGAAATATCTCGCCAGACGCTTTGAAGGCGCGCATTTTGACGCGGTGCTTTCAAGTCCGCTTGTACGCACAGTAAAAACCGCCGCGGCCGTTGCCGGCTCACTTCAGGACAGACCGCCTATAGAACTTGTCCCCGAGCTGATTGAAAAAGGCGCCACTCCCGGCTACAGCGGATGCGGTCTTGACTACCTTAAGCGCTACTATGACAATCTTAAGCAGTGTGAAGACAACATATTCGGCGGTGAGGGCGGCAACTTTCCAAATGAAACCAAGGAAGAAGTACTCGCCAGAGCCAAAGCCGTTATCGAATACCTTCAGCGCCGCTTTGACTACGGTCAGAAAATAGTTATCGTAAGCCACGGCATGTTCGCCATCAACTTTTATCAGGCCGCAATGGGCATAGAAAATGAATATGATTTCAGAATGACCACATTCAACACCGCGGTAACCAAAATCAAATTCACACCCGACGGCGTAAGACGAATTTCTTTTCATAATGATGTCTCTCACCTGCTGCCGATTATGCCCGATTTTCAGTATGATGTCTGAGTGTATTTTATCACAACAGAATACAGCTTTCAACAGTAAGCTATATAAAGTATCATAAATTATATTCAGATAAATAAAATATGAGAAAATATTATTTATATATTGACATTTAGAATCAATTATACTACAATATTCAAGTCAAAAGGCACGCCGGCGTGGCGGAATAGGCAGACGCAAGGGACTTAAAATCCCTCGTTGGCAACAACGTACCGGTTCAAGTCCGGTCGCCGGCACCACTGAAACCCTTGATAATCAAGGGTTTCAGCTATTTTTACGCCCGAAAT
>JAZUHE010000194.1:0-3133 GCA_045641565.1 Acutalibacteraceae bacterium
GGGAGCTCATAATCATTTCTGTCGCAGTATTCCTGTATGAGCTTCAGCTGACTGTCGGGGGAATATTCGTCCTGTCGGTCATCAGAAACACGGATATATGCAGCTGCAGTTTTCATAAAAAAACAGTCCTTTCTTTAAAGTCTATGCCGAAAATGGTATAGCTTGACAAAGAAAGGATTTTTCTCTATAATATAAGAGTGTCCTTCCTTTGTGGTGAAGTGGAGGTACATATATTTATCGCTCGGAGTTGGCGCTCCGGGCGTTTTTTATTTTAATTTGAACCGAACCATTTAAAGGCTCTTCTGAATCCTGCGTTTTCTGCTTCCTCAACAGTCATTGCAAAGAATTCACCTTTATTATTTATCTTTGTTGAATCATATTGCTGGTCAAACGGCAAATGATAAATCTTTGTCTGGTAACCAAATTCGTCGTGCCCTATATTACATTTAATACAAGGGTATTCTCCCATTTCATAATTTTCAACATAGCCGACATTAAGATAGTTTGCCATCTTTTTAGCAGTGGGGGAAAGTTCAATGTTTGTAATCAAAAGTGCTTTAACATCAGATTGATTTTCAAAGTGTTCGATACAATAACTTACCATTGTTCCGAATAACTGAGTTATATGCTTTTCGTGTATCTGCTTCAGACTGCTCCAGTATTTACATTGAATTATCAGTGTCATACCGTCTTTTTTAGCTATGATGTCTCTGCCTAAATCTTCAAGACCCATATAAGAACCGAAATAGTCAATGTCATAGCCCTTTTTTGAATATTTATATCCTACATATAATTCATAATCACGCCCGACCTGCCATTTGGTTCGATTATGAGAATTTTTATATCGGTCAAGTGCAAGCTGATTTCTTTCGGTGGTTGAAAGTGATGCATATTCTTCTTTTGAAAGATAATCCCGAGAACAGTCATAATCTGAAAGCTCAGAAACTTTTATTATGGGCAACTGTTTGTAGTCTGTTTCAATAACGTCCTCTAAATTTGGAAACAAGTTGAGCAGATATGCAAGTTGATATTGAGATTCCTTGTTTTTTTCTACTATTTCTTTGGCGTCTTTCCTTATCTCGCGTATTGATTTGACTTTATCCATTCTTTTTTGTGCGTATCCCCAGTTTAATTCATTTGCTAAATTTTCTATACCGTATGTTTCATAATCAGCCATAATTTCAGCCATATAAGGGATAGCTGTAAGATTTGATTGAGCTGCTTCTAAAAACTCAACTTTCTTTTTTAAAAAGAATATTTTGTCTTTACAATCAAGATTATTTTTTTGAAGAGATTTATATGATGTATTTAATTCTTTTAATTCATTTTTACTTGATTTATAAAGATTAGCAATCACTATAATTACAATAATCAAAATAATAATAAGCAGTATTATGTATTTGTAAAGCTGTTCCATTACATCAACTTCTTATAAAAAACTCTTAAACACAATGGCTTTGCCGAGAATACGGATTTCTGTAAGCTCTTCGCCTCTGTAAACCAAATCATCATACATAGGATTGCAGGGGCGCAGAACAATACGGTCGGGGTATTTATATACTTTTTTCAATGTAGCTTCATTATCAATCAGAACTGCGGCTATTTCACCGTTCTCAACATCCGGCTGCTGTTTGATATAAACAACGTCGCCGTCAAAGATACGTGCATTTATCATGCTGTCACCCTTACAGGTGAGCGTGAAATCGCATTTTATATCTGCGTCGATAAGGTCATATCCCTCAATATTCTGTTCAGCCAGTATAGGTTCTCCGCAGGCGATAGCGCCGAGTCGGGGAACTTTTTTCATTTTTGGGATAGGGGAGATACCGGGGATAGAGAAAAGGTCTAATTGTTCATCCGTCCATCCGAGAATATATCCTGCAGATACATTTAACGCTTTTGCGATAGATTTTATTCTCTCAATCGGAATTTTCCCTGTTTCGCCTGTAGCATACCTTTGTAAAGCTGATTTTGGTATATTTGTTATCCTTGAAAGTTCACCGTAAGAAATCGAATTTTCATTTAACAAGCTCAAAAGTCTGTCTGAAATAACACTCATTTTTCTCACCTCTGACGTAATAATAACACGTCCGTCCCAAAATTGCAAGATTTTTTCAAAAAAAACAAAATTTTGTCCCAAAAATGCTTGACAAGTGAATTTTTATATGCTAATATCAAATCGTCCCAAAAATGGAACGAAACGAGGTGAGATAATGGTGAATAAAACATTGCTAATGAAAGAAATCGTAGGTGCAGGGTATAATCAGAAGTCTTTCTCGAAGAAAATAGGCATGAATAAAAACACTTTCAATTCAAGAATCAACGGAAAAAGTGACTTTACAACAGGAGAAGTGGACGCTTGTTGCAAAGCTCTTAATATTGTTGACGCTGAAATGAAAGTGCTTATTTTTTTATCTTAATCGTCCCAAAAACGGAACAAAACTATTTACTCTTTTTCTTTTTTATATAATCAACAGTATAAATTATAAAAAGAGTAGGAACAGACAAAATGGCGGCTATCATTGATATTATCAAAACGCTGCTGCTGAATTTATTAAAAATAAGAATATCTTCTGTTTTCTGTTCGGTTGTAGGTTCGGTGGTTGTTTCGGTTGTCTGTTCTTCAAGACTTCTGAAATAATCGTAATTGTCGGCTTCGTCACCGTTTTCGAAGTCAGATTGTTCCCAGAACGGGACCGCGGTGGTTGTCTTATATTCACTGCCGTCCGAGCCGTAATAATCGCGGTCGTGGTCAACATTATCCTTAAAATCATACGGACATTCACCGTTCGGGTGCTGATGTGCAGGGTAGCCGTGGTGGTAATGATATTCGGCACCGTCATAATGACCGCCGTTTTCATCGGTTCCGCCCGAGTGAGCCGAGGCAGAGAAGCTGAGCACTGAAAAGATAAGAACAAAGAGAATAATAATGCGTTTCATACAATCACCCCACTTAAGCCGATTGTATCACGAAACGAAAAGGAAATCAACAACTCCACTTCACCACAAAAAAACTTAAGGAGGTGAAAACATGAAATTCAAAAATCTGTTGTTCGAGCGTACGCAGATGCGCCATGAAGAGTATAAACATTCAAAATACGTATGTACAATCCAGGAACAGGAAGGATTGTTT
>JAZUHE010000195.1:0-2941 GCA_045641565.1 Acutalibacteraceae bacterium
CTTGAAAATCTTCTTAACGAATCAGCGCTTCTTGCGGCCCGCCGCGGAAAGATGGCCATCACAATGGCTGAAATCAAGGAGGCTACCGTTAAAGTTGTTGTTGGTACTGAAAAGAAATCTCATAAGATGAGCGATAAAGAAAAACGCATGACCGCATACCATGAGGGCGGCCACGCAATCGCCAGCTTCTTCCTTGTGCATCATGACCCTGTACAGCAAATATCAATTATTCCGAGAGGCATGGCAGGCGGATATACCATGTATATGCCCACAGAGGATAAGCCTTATCAGTATAAGAACGAAATGCTTGATGACCTTGTTTCGCTTCTTGGCGGACGTGTTGCCGAGCAGCTTGTATGCGGCGATATTTCAACAGGCGCTTCAAACGATATTGAAAGAGCAACTGAAATTGCCCGTAAGATGGTTACAAAATACGGTATGAGTGATGACCTCGGCCCCGTATGCTATGCCGCTTCAAATGACGAGGTTTTCCTCGGCAGAGATTACGGCCACGCTACAAATCTTTCAGAGTCAACAGCCAATGCTATTGACGCTGAGATTAAAAAGATTATCAATAACGCGTATAAGAGAACAACCGATATTCTTACTGAGCATATTGATAAGCTCCACGAGCTTTCCGCATATCTTGTTAAGAACGAAAAGATTGACGGCGAGAATTTCGTGAAGCTCATGAACGGCACTCTTTATGAAGAAGAGAAAACCGACGATATCGCAGAAGAGACCGTTTCGGAAACAATAGAGTAATAAAAAAGAGGATGTACATTGCCGTGTGCGTCCTCTTAAAATTTATATTGCTTTTTTCAGCGATTCAATGTAAAATATATATGAGAATAATTTAAAGGAGGCCGCGTTATGAAAAAGATTATTACCGTCAGCCGTGAGTTCGGCTCAGGAGGCAGAAGTATTGCCAAAAAGGTTGCGGAAAAACTGGGATATGAATATTATGACGAAGCTCTCGTAAAAAAAGTTGCCGAGCAGACAGGCTTTGCTCCTAAATATATTGAGGAGGAGGGCGAATATGCACCGGGTAAAAGCAGGCTTTCATATGCGTTTCTTACTCCTGTGGCGCATGGGCTCGCAACGGGACTTTCCGCATCCGATTATCTGTGGAATACTCAGCGAGAAGTAATTCTCAGTATTGCCGAAAAAGGAAACTGCGTTATCGTAGGCAGATGCGCGGACGCAATTCTCAGCGAGCGTGATGATGTTCTGAATGTCTTCATTCACGCGGATAAGGACTACAAGGCGGAACGTATCGTACGTCTTTACGGTGAAACTGAGCAGTCGCCTGAAAAGCGCCTTGATGAAAAGGACAAACGCCGCAAGGTGAATTACAACCATTTCACAGGCAAGAACTGGGGAGAGTGCAAAAACTACGATATTTCTCTTAACAGCAGTGAAATCGGTGAAGATGTCTGCGTTGATGTTATCGTAAATCTTGCAAAAAATATCTGAGCGGATTGTTAAAGAGACGGCGGGATTTATCCTGCCGTTTTTTTGGACAGATTTATGCAATTTTTGACAGGAAAAACAGACAGCTTTCTGTTATTCTTTTTAAGGCAGAGGGAGGATAAAGCGTATGGAATGGATAACCTGTATTAAGAAAACCGTTGACCTTATCGAAGAAAATCTTGAGAGCGAAATTGATATAGGCGAAATCGCCGAAAAGGTTTTTATTTCTCAGTACTATCTTCAGAAGGGCTTTCAGATAATGACAGGCTATTCGGTCGGTGAGTATATACGGTCCCGCAGGCTCTATGAGGCCGCGAAAGACATTTGCGGTACAGATGAGAAAGTAATCGACATTGCGCTGAAATACGGTTATGAGACCCCTGAGAGCTTCACAAAGGCGTTTACACGCTTTCACGGGGCAACGCCTGCCTCGATAAGGCGCAGTCCTGAGCTTATCCGCAGCTTTTTGCCGATTAATATCAGAATTGAAATAACAGGAGGAGAAAAAATGGATTATACAGTAAGCCCTGTATGGGGATTTAAGGTTATCGGATTTGAACGGATTTTTACTTCTGAGGAGGCTTACACTGAAATTCCGAAATTCTGGGACGAAATATGCGAAAAATACTGCAATCACACTATTTACGCAGGTCTTGCGCCGTCATGCCCCGAGGAGCAGGCGATTATGGATAACTGCATAGGAGAGTATGCTGTATGTATTGATGATGTCGGCAGCGGTAAGTTCCGATATCTGATAGCCGGGAAATATACAGGCGGCGAGGTCCCCGAAGGCATGACGCTGTTTGAATTCCCGCAGGGTGAATGGGCAAAATTCAACTGCACGGGACCGATGCCCGATTCACTGCAGAAGCTGAATAACAGAATTTTTGAGGAATGGCTTCCCGGCAACCCCGAGTATGAGATGGCAGGATATTACAATATTGAGTGGTATTCCTGTGACGGCAATAAAACGGACGACGATTATAAGAGTGCCATATGGGTTCCTGTCAGACGTTATAAGGATGAGGCGAAGAAGCTCTGGGGTGACACTGAAGCCTTTAAAGAGAGCGAAAAGCGCACTTCACAGCGAAGCGGAAAAGAAAACTCTGATGTCAACGCCGGCCTTATGAGAATCTTTGAGCGCTTCGGCAAAATAAAAAACTGCGCCCCGTCATCAGATGAAGCAAAATCTCTGACAGCAGAGCTTAAGCAGTATATAACCGATAATTTCTATAACTGCACAAATGAAATTCTTGCAGGTCTCGGTCAGATGTATGTGGAAGATTCCCGATTCAGCGCCAATATTGACAGAAGCGGCGGCACGGGAACGGCTGAGTTTGTATCAAAGGCAATAGAAGAATATATTAAATAATATACACATTTAGCGCAGAACGAAAAGTAAAATAAAAATAAAGTAATAAAAAGATGGTTCTGAATTGGTAGATTACCGTTCAAAACCATCTTTTTG
>JAZUHE010000196.1:0-7506 GCA_045641565.1 Acutalibacteraceae bacterium
AGCTGAATGTAAGATTGCTTTTTATTTGAACATTAAACGTCAAAATATCCGAGGCACTGATAAACTACGCTGTCTTCAAACTCCGCGAGGACAAGATAATAATCTGACTTTTCAGCGGGAGCGCAGACCTCAAGGTCTTCAAAATAATAATTACCGCTTTGGAATTTCGCGACACATTCGTCTATCTTATCTTTGTTATGGATATATTCCACATTACTGCCCTCGTCTCCGAAGGAAACACATCTCAGCTCATCGTCGGGGTCTTCTGATTCGAGATTGCTGATACCCACAATTACAATACGCTGAATCTCATCCTTTCCAACATCGGGCAGTTCGTAATCGTTTCTGATATACCACTCGGAATCATCAAAGCCCTTTATGAATCTGACGGAAAGTTGTGCGTCTCTTTCGTTAGGGCCGAAGAAGAACTGCTTATTATTGTAGTCCTTGACGGAATAGCATTCCTGCTTATCAATGTAATATTTAAAAAGCGTATGTTTGAATCTGCTGTCTTCGGCACAAAGAAGCGTGTTATCAAGCTCGTGATAATTCTTCATTTTGACCTTATCATTCATGTCTTTATAATACCATATGCTCTGCTCTTCATAAACCTTATCCATATGGCGTGATTTTACATTGTCGACCTCATTCATAATCAGCAAAATCGCCAGAGAAAGCACGAATATCAATGAAATACCGCCGAAAATAAGGATAATCGCTTCGACCTTTTTTGATAAAGACTTTTTGCCGCTTTGATTTTTCTCTTTATTAAGTCTGCTTTTTATAAATTCTGAAATAGTCTTTAAATTAAGAATAATGCTTATTACGACAAACGAAACGACCGCAAATATTATCAAAATATTTTTTATCAGCTCTTCGGCGCCCATATCGGCATTAAAGAAACTCTGCCAGACCTTATAGCTGTGTGTTACATACCTCGAATATCCGTTTTTAACGTCAAAATCAGCAAGTGACGGATAAACGCTGTTATCACTGCATTTATACACAGACTCTGTGCATTTATCGCCGATTTCATACTGAGCGCTGAGATACAGATCTTCATTAACACGATAAATCTTAAAAACAATTATATTGCTGCCCTCTTTATTTCCTGCAGTGAATCCGCCGACAAAAGACAGTCGGTTAAGAGTAAAAATTGAACTGAGCAATGCACTGTTTTTTGAAAGGCACGTATATTTGCCGTTATCAAGAGCCGAAATAAAAACAGATGACTCGTCATAAAGATATTCAGCCGGTTCATAAGAAGTATCAACCAGCGAATAATGAGCATACTCGGAAAACTCAGCCGAGCCGTTGCTCATAACTGATTTAAAGCTGACACTGTCTCTGCCGAAATCAGCATAGCTGTCTGATTTTGTAAACATAAACCCGAACACTGCAATTATACCTATTATCAAAGCTGATACAGCTGACACAGCTTCTTTTATAAGTATCTTTTTCATTTCGCACCTCCGAGCATTACAATATAAAATATACTACCATTTTCGCTCAAAAGTGTCAATATCCGACATTTATGATTAACAAAAAGGAACCGGACATAACATCCGATTCCCATAAACTCAAAAATTATCCTTTAGAAAGCAGTTGACTTTACGTCAGCCGCGCTTTTTAAACAGCTTCGCGACATATTTATGATATTTTAAATTATAGTTTCGCTCAAGCAGTCTCAGCGCGCTGTCATAAATTAAGAACGCCGCAAGACCGCACACAAGAAGAATCGGAAGAGTCACCTTCGTCATATCCTCCATAAGCTCCTGTGCCGAAGAGATAAACAGCAGTTTTATCATAATATAATAAACCGCGACAACATCAACAATAAAATATAATGACTTGAGTATATATGACACTGCTTTAGGCGGTTTGTCAAAAAACGATTTAAGTATCGGATACATACCGAAAAGAGCGATATACATGCCTGCCGCTTCTTTATTCGGTACAACAAAAACGCCAAGAAGAGATGTGGCGATATACACACCGACAGCCCACGATTTGCTCAGCTCCGCCTGAATAAAAAGAACAAGAAATCCCGCGGCGGCAGGCACCGCGTACTCAAAGCACGGGAGAGTTGAAGCAAGGAGCATAAAAACCGTGCCTAATGCCGTTGCCATACCGCACAGAGCGGTTTTAAATGAATTTCTCATATATCTCACCTTTAACAGTTACAGATTGAATCACACATGGCATCACAGCAAAGAAGTGCACAGCACCTTGAGCACAAATCACATGAACAACACGTACAGCCGCTGTTTGAGCAGCAGTCATCCATACATCCGTTATTTGATTCTGAAGAACTGCTGTGACTGCCGAAGCTCCCTTTTTCTGACTTTCGGGTACTTTCATAAGCCTGTCTGTATTCCTGATTTGACGGTTCTTTTTCATATGCTGACTTATAATACTCAGCGGACGAATCAAGCCATCCTCTTTTTTTCATAACTGTTCCTTTAAGATAATCCCACTCCGCACCTCTGCGTGAAACAGGTATTCCGTCAAGAAGAGTCTCGGCGTCATCAATTCTGCCGGCATTTATTTTTGCGCGGATATCTCCGAGATTATCCGGCGTCTGCTGATATGAATAATCATAGCCACCTGCCGCTGAGCCTTCCTGACGCATAAGTATTATTTCATCATACGCGCGGTCAAGCTGATACATTGCCGCATCATTGCCGACAAGCTGCCTTGCTTTATCTTTATATGCTTTTTTTATTTCATTTTCCGAAGCATCAGGGCTTATGCCGAGTATCTCATACGGATTTGCCATTGCAATCCTCCTCTTTACGGGTAATTTTTCTTATATATCTGTACATACCCTCATATATTATATTGCCCAGCACCGGTCTGAGACAATTCATTTTAATATTTTCAAAAGACTCCGTCAGCTCAGATAAAGTCAGATTCAATGCTGAATACGCCTTTTCCATGGCTTCGTCTCTGTCATATTTCAAAAGCGGATTAAATCCTCCGCCTTTTTTATCGTCATCGTAATCATCGGCGGCGTCGGCAATATATACCCATCTGCCTGTCATATAACCGAAGCGATACAAATCATCTCTGCCGTTCCCTATGGCAAAAAGCCTGCCCAACGCTTCTGCCGACGGATGAGCCGCTTCGTCAATCCCTGCGTCTGACATTTCTGCTTTTTGCTGTTTTTCTGTCATTTCAGATAAAATCATATCGGCCTCAGGGCAGTTCCTGACAGCTTTCTTTCTTATTCTTTTAAAATACGGAGAAAGAATCTTCAAAAGCAGAAGTTTTATTCCTTTGGTGTCTGCAAGATTATCAATATATTTATAATAAACCGCAAGCATCGAAACATCCGCCGCAAGCATAATTTCTTCATTATCATTATCACACCCGAGACAGGGCTTAAGCGGATTAAATGAGCAATGAGATTTATGAAATTCCGTACATTTATTTTTAACGGCAAGACGGAGAAGCGCAAAAAAAGTAAAATCGTATGAGAGAGTAAGCCTTGCCGCAAGGCCGTATCTTCTGCCTATCTGCTTACACAATGAGCAGTACACGCCCCTGTATATATCATACTGAGCAAAGGTAATATCAGGTTTGTGAATTCTTACATAACCGAACATCTCTCATCCTCCGTTCAGAATTATTATATATTTTACCATACAAATTGTATTAACACAATGTAAATTTTTAAACAGAATTCCGCCGTCAGCAACATGCCGATGGCGGAAAATCATTATTATTTAATCATATCATTTTCTTTTATGTATTTTACAGTCTCATCAACAGTAGTAAACGCGAGAGCAACAGTTGTATCCGCCGCGCCGTAATAGATTGCGATTCTGCCTGTTTCGGCATCCGCAAGAGCGGAACACGGGAATACAACATTGGGAACGTCACCGCAGCACTCATAAAGCTCGTGAGGGCCTAAAAGGAAGCTGTCGGCTCTGTGGATAACCTTCCACGGTTCATCTTTATCGAGAATTGCCGCGCCCATGCTGTATGAGAATCCGTTGCAGCTTGTAATTACACCGTGATAAAACATAAGCCAGCCTTCATCAGTTTCAATAGGAGTCGGGCCTGCTCCGACCTTTGTCATTTCCCAGTTCTTAACAGGCGACATAACAAATCTGTGCTTACCCCAGTATGTAAGGTCTTTGCTGTGACTGAGATAAATATCACCGTAAGGAGTATGTCCTCTGTCGCAGGGCCTTATGAGAAGCATATATTCCCCGTTCACTTTTCTCGGGAAAAGCACGCCGTTTCTCGCTACGGGATAACAGGCGTCCTCAAGCTGAGTCCATGATTTAAAATCCTCAGTGTATGCAATACCGATTGTTGTGCCGTGAGGTGTATGATTAACCCACGAAAGATAATATTTACCGTCGATAAGGCAAACACGAGGGTCATAACCATCAAAAATCACTTTATCGTCAAGCTCCCAGTTGACAGCGTCCTTACTGAAGCCTGTTACGAGTCTCTGGTCTCTTGAGCGGAAATCAACTCTGAAAACGCCCGCAAAGCCGTCACCGTACGGAACAACAGCGGAATTAAAAATGCTGTTTGCCATATAGAGATTATCCCTTGTGATTATGGGATTCATATCATAACGCCATACAGGATATCTGTATCCTTCGGGTTTCTCCTGCCACGGAAGATTTTTTATATTTTCGCCTATTATTTTTGCCATACTGAAGTCTCCTTTTCAAAGCAAATCCAAACCTGCATACAGATTATATAAAATGTGTCTGAAAATGTCAAATATTGTACTCATAAATATCGTTTTCTATTGTATTTTTTATGGAAATATGTTAATATTTCAGCATAATATTTGCAGGGTGATTATTGATGGACGAAAAGGATTTATCTGTTACCGCATTAACGAGAAAAGAAGCAAAGCTTATCAGACTTCTAAGAATGCAGACAGAAGAACGCCAGCAGGAAGTTTATGAAGAAGTTGAAAAAACTTATAACGAATGGAAAGAAAACGCAAAAAGCTTATCTGCTGACGAGGACGATATCAGCGGTGAAGCATACTGGCTCAATTCAGGAAACAGTAAAAAGAGATAACAGACATAAGGTGATAAATGTGGATATGAAAGTATATGTTACGGAAAAACCGTTCAATGCCTGCGCTGACGGTGTAACCAATGACCGCAAGGCTATTCAGGACGCCATTGACCATGTTTACTCAAACGGCGGCGGAACAGTAATTCTTGACAGCGGCAAAACATTTCTCACATCAGGTATTGTAATAAAAAGCGGTGTAACCCTTTTATTCGGAGACGGTGCGACTCTTCTGCAGAGCAACAACGCAGAAGATTATGTTAAGCCTGTCGGCGACGGTTATGAGCCGTATGAAATTATGTTCGGTCATAATTACTCTGAAACAATAAAATGGAGCCATGTATGGTACAGGAATTATCCGTTTATTTTCGCTTCAGAGGGCTCGCACGATTTTGCCGTTAAAGGCAAAGGCTTTTTAAGAATGGCTGAGGGCAATGATACGAATACTCTTGTAAAAACCTGCCCTGTGGGATTTTACCGTGTGCACGATTTTGAGATTTCTGATATCACAATAACCAACTATCACGGCTACGCTATGATGCCATTTACCTGCCGCAGCGGACTTATCAAAAACGTGAATATTTCCGAATGGAGCTACGGCAACGGCGACGGAATCTGCATGATGAACTGTCAGAATATGCGCGTCACAGGCTGTAAAATGTACACAGGCGATGATTCGGTTTACATATTCTCATCATACAAAGACCCGCGCGCCGGCGAATGGTGGTCATCAGACGAGCCTCAGCCGTCGGTCAATATAGAAATCGACCACAATTATCTTGAATCGAATCACTGCAAGGCATTCGGCATGATTCTCTGGGGAATAGACTGCCCTGACCTTGAAAAGGTTGAGGTCAGAAATGTGTACGTTCACGATAACTATTTCAAAACCATGGGCAACTGGATTTTCAATCCGTATACACAGAACACCGCACCTCATCCCGTAACAAACGTCAGATTTGAGAACAACGTAATTGACGGCATTGAGGCAAACTTTTTTGAAACGGTTATTACCGATATGAATCATTACCGCAGCGCCAGAGAATTTCAGAATCCCGAATTCAGAGACGGCCTCGTTTTCTGGTCATATATAAAAAATAAAAACGACAGCTCGATTAAAGTTATCAGCGATGAACAGAATTTCTGCCGTATTTCTCATTTTGAAGACGGCGAAACCGCCGTATATCAGGGCCTTTATATTGAGAAAGGTCTCCCCTGCTCATTCCAGGCTGAGGTCAGAACAGGCGGCAATCAATGCAGAATGTTTGTAAGAAATCTCGACACAGGTGAGCTTATCGCTTCAAAAACATTCAGCTCAGAGGATTGGGAAGAGATTATTCTGCCGGTTAATGTACCGCAGAGCGGCAACTACCATCTGGGAATAGAAAGCGGAGAATCAAAGCATGGCTTCGGAGAAATCCGCAGAGCAAGGCTTTTAGGAAATCACGAAGCGGCCTTCGGCTACAGTGATGTGATTTTTGACAGAGGAAAAATAATATATTTATATAAATAAGAAAGGATTTTTATTATGGCACAGCTTAAAATGTACTGGTTCACAGACAATGAAATTGATGACACTCCCCTTCCCGAGGGATACTCATTCTCTCATTTCTCAGAAAAGAACAGAGATGTGGATATTCACGTCTGGAACGAAAGCATAAGAACATGGGACGAGTCAGACGTAACAGAAGAGGAACGCTTCAAGCGTGAAATATATGATTTCAAGGATATTGTACCTGAAAGAGACGTGTGGTTCCTTGACTACAACGGTGAGCACGTCGGCACGGTAACATCCTTTATATGGGGTGACACAGGCGTAGGCGATATGCACTGGGTAGGCATTACAAAGGAATTCCGCGGCAAGGGTCTTTCAAAGTATCTTTCTATAATCGTTCAGAAAACACTCAAAGAGCGTGGTGCGAAATACATTTCTCTTACCACAGATGAGCACAGACCTGCTGCCGTCAAGAGCTATCTCACAGCGGGATTTCTGCCTGTAGAATATGACGAAGGCATGGTTGAGCGCTGGGAAAAAGTACTGCAGACTTATAACATCGACAAAGTTCAGATGCTTTATGAAGACGCGACACCCTACAAAATAATCTATAAAAAAGCTGATTAAAGGAGTGCTCTTATGGATTTTATCAGAATAATTATTTCAATTTTCATGACGGTAATAATTCCGATTTCCACTTTCTTTACTTCACTGAAGAAGCCTGTGGATTCAACCTTCACTGAGCTTGAAGCGGTTACCAAAAGCGAACGTCAGACGGAGGAATTCACTTTGGGAGAAAATGATATAATTCTTTCTGACGGAGGCGACCTTCAGAATGCCGTTGAAGAAGCCAAGGAACTCGGCGGCAAAGATGTTACAATATGGCTTCATGAGGGAACATACAATCTTAGTGAAACAATCGTCCTTGACTCTGTTAATAATCTTTCAATAAAGGCTTA
>JAZUHE010000197.1:0-14822 GCA_045641565.1 Acutalibacteraceae bacterium
AGCTTTCATTCTTTCGGATTTTTCAATAATATGCTCAGGCTTTGTGGCGTAAATATGCCACGAGAAAAAGTCAAGCGGAGCGTTTCTCTTTTTCATTTCAGAAAGGAAATCGTCTGCCCATTCCTCGTTTCCCGCGAGAGCGGGGCCGCCGATTTTAAGGTGAGGGAAGCATTCTTTGAGATGCTTTGAGGCGATTTCGTAAAAATCAAAATACTGTGTCTTTGTGCCGCCCCAGCAGCGTTTGTTGGTGCTGTCATCTCTGTCGAGGTCTGGCTCGTTCCATATTTCCCAGTAGGGCATATCGTGACAGAATCCGTCGGCCCAGCCTTCTGTATAGTGACGGATGATGTGCTCGCAGATTACCGCCCATTTCTTAAAATCCTTCGGGGGAATCGTGCCGTGCTTTTTTATCTGATGCTCTATTGTCTGACCCAGGCGGAAAAATGTTTTTGTACCCGCCTCAAGGCCGACGAGAATCGCTTCGTCAGTGCAGGCGAAGTCATAGCTTTCGGGCAGCTCGGGGTCAGCGTCAAAATCGGGGAAAATGCAGGTTATGTCGTGGGAATAAGGGCCGCCGTAAATTCCGCACATAGCGGAGTCGTGATTGCGTGAATAGGGGATTTTCGCATTCTTATAGTCCTCAAAATTGGAGCGGTACTGGTCATTGGCGTGGCGCTTGTGCCACGGGCCTCCGTTGGTAGCGTTGAGAATCTTAAACTCTCCCGCGTTTTCCGTAACATTAAATTTAATAGTATCCATCATTTAATAACCGTATGAACCGCTGTGAAAATCAGCTTGACAATGTTGAGAAAGCTTGTGGAATTCTTGGCGAAGAACCACGCGTTCTGAATGTCGCTCTTCTGCTCTGTTACGGGGAGAAGTTTCTGGTTAACCGTGTCGTTCTGCAGGAACTGAGGATATTCTTCCATATCAAAAACAGTAAGCTGTTCTTCTGAGCTGAACATGATTCTGTAAAGCTCGTCGTGGCCGTCGTGAATTGTGCAGTGAAGCATATCCTTGACAAACCATGTGCTTTCGGGCAGAATGCAGGTTGAAGCGTCAATCATTCCGTCGGGTGAAAGATAATTTTCATCCTGAAGCTTTGCCTGAGTGTAGCCGTCGCCGAAGGTCTCGTGAACAGGCGCGCAGGTCGCTCCGCAGGAGGCGTATTTTGTGTCAACCGTTCCGTCTGAGGTTTCTTTATATGCGGTTACAAGGGGAGTTCTCTGCATATTATAGCCGCAGAGAATGTATACGTTTGTTCCGTCAGCCTGAGCGCCCTTAAGAAGCTCCTCAGCTTTCTGCTGAACCTCGTAATGATAGAAGTCGAGCTTTTCAATAAGACCTGCCTGAGTTGTGCTGTCAAGCTTCATGAATTCTTTGCCGCTCTCGTAATATTCGTCGGGAACGAAGCTCCATATGCCCGGAAGAGTGCCGAATATGGGGATAAGAGTTTCGTCAAATACTCTGTCCTGAAGATTAACGAGAATATCGTCGGCAATGTTGAGAAGAAAATCAAACACGCCCATGAATTCAAGAGCTTCTATAAGAATATAAAGAATACCGCCTAAGAAGTCGCTGTCAAGAGCGGGGAGTGCCTGCGAAGCGTAATTCAGAAGAGCTTCTTTGTTTATTTCAACCTTGCCGTTATAAAGCTCGCCGGCAACCGCTGTGCCTAAAATCGGGCAACACTGGAAGATGATGGTCTCGATATCCTTTGTGCCGTAAAGCTTTATGTAAGACATGGCGACAACGCCGCCCATGCTTGAAGCGCGGAAGCGGACTGTGTCGTGATGTGTGAGCTCCTTGACTTCTTCAATATAAGCGTGGAGCTTCTGAGCGTTTTCAACAGGGTCGAGTCTGAAATCATAGCCGAAATAGTAGCTGTAGTCGTCGCCGTGGTCAGCTGTTTCGGGGTGGAATTCCTCGCTTGTGACGCCGGGCTGTGAGCAGCCGTTGCCGTCAAGGGCGAGGGCACCGAAGGTGTTGTTGACACAGGAGATGAGAACGTCGCCGAAGCTGCCGTAATCACCTGTGAGAACGAGCTTGAGTATGGCGGGAATTATGGGGACGAAACGCTTGATAACGTCCATGGTGTCAGGTCTGAAAACAATGCGCTGATTCTCAGTGCCTTCGTTCTCGATAACGTCACCGCTGCCGAGAGCCGCAACGTAAATTATGGGCGACTGACCGCAGTCACATTTGTCGTCCGCCGCGAACGAGGGGATAACTGATGAGAAAACAAAAACAAGTGCGAGTAAAACAGAAATAATTTTTTTCATAAAATCACCTTTCCGTAAGCTTTTTTTTAATATATCACGGCTGTTAAAAAAAGTAAAGCATAATTGATTTTTTTGCTTTATTATGATATATTTTTTACAGTAACATTCGGAGGATTTATTATGTCAAAGATTATTTCTTTTTTTCTGTCATTTCTGATGACTTTTTACGCGGGATTTATTCAGAATCAGAAAAGCGTGCAGAGCTTTTTTGACAGCTTCGGTGTGCCTTACTGCCTGTGCGCGAGGCTTATTGCGAATACAATAAAGGATATTGAATCGAAAAATGATGACTATCCTGAAGAAGCAACATACAGAAAAAAGGTGTACGCAGATGATACGGGAGATGACTTTGTGACTGATCCCGAGATTGCTCTTGATGCCCAGACATGGGTGGCTGTGGAGATTTCTTATGAAAGTGAGAAAAAATACGCCGACCCGTTCAATGACGCGGATGTTGACCTCATTCTCGCAGGCAACGGAGTGAAATATACAATTCCCGGATTCTGGGACGGCGGAAACATCTGGAAAATCAGATTTGTATGCCCGTCAGAGGGCGAATGGCTGTTTAAAACCGTCTGCACTGACGAAGATAACTCTTCTCTCAACGGCAGAACAGGTAAGGTTATATGCAGAAAATACAACGGTGAAAGCGAAATTTACCGTCACGGATTTGTTACAACAACCTACGGCAAAAAGTATATGACATATGACGACGGTACGCCGTTCTTTTATCTCGGCGACACTCACTGGAGCCTCGGCGACGAAACGCAGGACATGGTTAAAACAATCTGCGAAAAACGTGTGAGCCAGGGCTTTACCGTCTTTCAGAGTGAGCCTATAGGCGCGACGTTTGACTTCTCAAACGGAATAGACGAAAGCGACATGGCGGGACTTAAATCGTATGACGAAAAATTCAGGACTATCGCCGACGCGGGCCTCGTTCACGCGAATGCTGAGTTCTTCTTCCCGTATTCCATGGGCGTGCTGGTTGATTACATGGGCGGCTATACAGACGGCGAAATCTGCGAAAACGCGAAAGCGTACCTTGAAAAAATCTCACGCTACTGGGTTGCCCGTTACAGCGCCTACCCTGTTATGTGGACGCTCGGGCAGGAGGTTGACAGGGACTTTTACAGCAGGGAGGACAATCACCCTGAATGGAATGTTCTCAATAATCCCTATAAGCTTGTTGCGGAATACATCGACAAATATGACGCCTATTCACATCCGCTGACAGCACATCAGGAAAATTCTGGCGGTACAGGCGCATACGGAAACGGTGAGGGTACAACTGAAAAACTGAAAAAATATGCCGATTCAAAGCCGTCGGCTTTCAGAGATGTTGTGGCTCATAGCTGGTATGCCGCTCAGTGGTCGCCCGACCTTACGGAAAAAAGCAATCAGAAAAGGGAAAAGGATTACTGGTATAATTCACAGGGCAAGCCTGTAATAAATTATGAGGGCAGATACTGTTATCTCTGGACTAAAAATTTCGGCTCCAGAATGCAGGGCTGGGCGTCGTATCTCAGCGGAATGTTCGGCTACGGCTGGGGCGCTCACGACACGTGGAGTTATCTTAACGTCTATGATGAAGATAATAATTCGTCTGACGGAATTGATACAATAACCTCACAGGAGAAGACTGACGCCACATGGCAGGACGCGCTGGAATATCCCAGCTCATATCAGATGGGTTATATGAAGGAATTTTTCACTTCCTTTGACTGGTGGAATCTCATCCCGAGATTTAATAATATTCTGTATTTTGACCGTACTCCCGGTGTGTATGCCTATACCGCGAGCAACAGCGATAATTCAGAGATGGTTATTTATTTCTACTCGTTCAGTGATGAGTCAATCGGACAGAGGCCCAACGGGAACGAGTTCAGCGGCAGCCTTACAGGCAGAATAGGAAGCCTTGAGCCGAGTACAGTATATAACTATAAGTGGTTTAATCCGTCAACAGGTGAGTATTCCGAAGAAAAACAGTTTGTTTCAACACCCCTCGGCACATACTCAATAGGCGAAAAGCAGAACTGTGACATGGTGTTTTATATGTACAGATAAGGAGATAATTATATGAGCGAACGAATAGAAAAATGGGATATACTGAAATTCTTTCTCATATTTCTTGTGGTGGTCGGTCATGTTATAGATGCATTGGCAGACGGCTCAGAAGCGACGAGAGCGGTAAGCTTCTACATATATACTTTCCATATGCCTGTTTTCATTTTTGTTTCGGGCTTATTCAGCAGAAAGAATATTAATGAAAAAAGATATAACAGAATCGCAGTGTATTTCTTTCTGTTTTTAATAACAAAAATTATTCTGTTCTGTTCAAGAATAATTGCGTATAAAACTGCAACTTTTTCGCTTACAAGCGTAAATGATTTGCCGTGGTACATGCTGGCTCTGTTTGTTTTCTCTCTTATAACTATTGCACTCAGAAAAGTTTCTCCCGCCTATGTTTTTCTGCTTTTCATTGCTTTGTCATGTGCGGCAGGGTACGATGCTTCACTCGGCGATACATTTGCTTCAATGAGAATGATAGTTTTTTATCCGTTCTTCTATGCGGGGTACTGCTTCAATCCCGAAAAGCTTGCCGAACTGACAGATAAAAAATATCTCAGAATAATATCCGCGGTTATACTGATTGCCTATGCCCTGTTTGTATTTTTAAATATTGATAAGCTCAGCCAGTTCAAGCCGCTTCTTTCAGCACACACTCCGTATGATACACTCGGAAAGTACAGAAACTACGGTTTTATTTTAAGAGCTTTTTACTATATTGCGGTGGCGGTTATAGGTATGGCTGTAATCTGTATCATACCGAAAAAGCTCGGCAGGGGAATGACAGCACGCTTGGGCAGCCGCTCAATTCAGGTTTATATGCTTCACTATTCTCTGATACATATTATTGACGGCAGAATCATTCCTGTACTTCCGGATATTCCAGACGCGGTTGCTGTGCCGGTTTTTGCTGTTCTGATTACCTTTATCTGTTCGCTCAGAATATGGGAGCCGATATTTAAAATTTTCATGAATCCGGAGACGGCTTTGAGAAGAAAAGAGAAATAATAAAAAGGTGCCTGCGGGCACCTTCTTTTATGTATGCAAGGGCAAGTCGCTTGCCCCACGCTTAAGCTTTCAATATCTTTAATATATTTCGGTCTGTGACTTTATCGACAGATTGAGTGTGCCTGCGGGCACCTTTTTATGTATCGTTATGCATGATGTAAAGCGTTTTATCACAGTAAATATAAAGCGTGTAAGAAAAATAATGGTCTATATCTTCAAGCGGTATTTCAATCTCCTCGTAAGGAATCTCTCCCGTGTCAAAATCCTTTGCTTCAAAGTAATAGTAGCAGCTTTTTTCCCTCAGCAGATTCATATCAAAATCATATACCTTGCTTATATCGTCACCTAAAAGTGAGCTGTCGTAGTCTTTTGTGCTTTCAACCCAGCCTTCATAATCTTCAATAATTTTTCGGAGAGGTACAATATTATCTTCAGAAACTTTTTTGAAAAGTTCGTGATTGTTTAAAATATTTTCAGAAATTCCGTTATTATAATAATACTTTCCGTAAACGGTGTAATCACGCACCCCGAAGATCCACAAATCATGGTCGTCGCTTTGTGGAAGCGTTTTTGTAACGTGCTCCTCGGCAGATTCGGTATCGCCCCAGAAGCTTTCATAAACAACATAAGCTGTAAATACAGCCGCCGCTCCCGTAATTATTACGGAAAGTATGCGGATGATGATTCCGAAAGCAATTATTGCAGCAATAACCTTTTTTGAAAGCTTTTTATTCATTATAACACCTCCGATGCTGAAGGTATTATATATGAGAAAAAACAATTTGTCAATATAAATTTATCGAAAAGCAATAAAATATTTCTGCAAAATAAAAAGCGCAGCTAAACTGCGCTTTTTGCTTTATTTGCAGAATATTGATTTTATCTGCTCCAGATATCCGTAACCGTATAAATCGTCGGGCTCAAGATAACTTGTCTCAGTCCACTCGTTCCAGCTGTTGACCGTAATCAGCGGAGCTTTCATATTGTTTTCGGCAAGTGATTTATCCGCAAAGGCTTTGACCTTTTCACAGGCTTCGCCGAAAGCCTCGGGGTCATTGCCCGTTACAACGCCCGGAATAAATTTATGGAATCTTACGTTGTTGTCCCAGCCGATTGTGATGTTGGGATAAAACGGGATTTTTATCTTTTCAGATGTATTGTTTATGCTCTTAATGTATTCGTCAGTGAGCTTTCTGTAGTCACCGTCAAGATTCGCAGAACCGCCCCAGTTGTAGTTGGTTACGGAGTCAAAGCCGAGATAGTCATAAAGCTCCTCAACAGTTTTTCCGTGGCAGGGGTCGCTTTCGTCAAGCCAACCGTATTTTCTTCCGTTCCAGTGAACGGCCTGAAGATGAAGCCCTTTAAAGCCTGCGTCAACGCATTTCTGACGGAATTCCTTTATTCCCTCAAGGCACTTTTCTGTTGAACCGAAGGTTCTGATAAAATTATCCGGCTCAAAAATCATGTAAACGGGGCATCCGTCAATCATGTAATAATTCTCTTTGCTGAAATATTTTTCGATTGTGCGGTCGCAGATGTTTGAAAAAATTTCGGGAGTAACACTGCCTTTCCATATAACTGTTGATGGCAGGTCTGAGTTGTTTCTCTTGTCCCACAGATGTGTGGCGTCGTGATTTGCCCACATCAGATAGAATTTCATATCTTTATTATTTCTCGCCTTAAGGAAACCGTCATTAAGACAGTTCTCAAGAAACGGCCTGTTGTCAAACCAGTACCAGTCATATATAAAAACGTTTACGCCGTAATCGGTGGCGCAATTAATCTGCATTTCCATAACGCGACTGTCAGCTTCGTTGACATAACCCCAGAGGGGTTTTCTCGGCCAGCGGCTGCCTTCGTAGCTTTTGTTCATGGCTTTTACAGTCTGCCATTCACCGTAGCCCTCAGGCCAGAAAATTCTTGTGCGGTCTTCGTCACCTGTGTATGATGGCCATATGAAAGCGGCTATATCGTATTTGCTCATAAAATCACTCCTTTTCTGAATTTTATCACATAAAGATAAAGTTTACAATGATATTTACAATTTTTTGTTTTACATAAATAAAGGCAGATAGCTATGTGTAAACTATCTGTCTTCTCTTTTATCTGTAATATGCGATTGCCGGGACAACCTGATTGACAAGCACTCCGTCAGCACCGGTGGATTCATAAAGCTGATAGTCACCATCAACGACCTCACCCACATCTGTGCTTTTTGCCATTATCCACAGCTTCTTTCCGCTTTTGCGGACGGCTTCAATATTTTCTTCCGTGAGCCACTTCTGCCACAGGCGAATGAAGTCCGCCCCTGCTTCGGCAAAGTCGGCTGTGAATTCGGGCTTAGGCATGAACCCGAGAACTTTAACCGACGGGTTATAGGCTTTTACGATTTTTACGTCCTCAACCTCTGTTACACCGAAAACGACCTTATCGAGAATACCGTATTCGCTGCACATATCAAGGATAATATTCAGATGCTCTCCGCCCTCTTTTATGTGAAAAAGTATATCTTTAATTCCGCAGTCAAGATAATCCTTAAATGTGTGACTGCAGAATGCCGGGTCATCAGTTCTTCTTAAAGAGAGAAAATGCTCCGCGGTCATTTCACATACAGGCGTGTCAACTCCGCAAAGAGAGAGGGGTGTCGCGTCGTGAATTACAACAGGTACCCCGTCCGAGGTGAATCTGATGTCTACCTCCACAAGGTCTGCGCCGTTCTTAAGCGAATGTCTCGCCCCGTGAATTGTCTGCTGAGGAAATGCGTCCGTTCCGCATCTGTGAGCTAATATTTTCATTTTAATCACTCCGTTCAGGCTGATTATAACACTTATAATGCTGATTTTCAAGCGGTGAATGCTCGCCGTCACTGAGTCTGAATATCTTATAAAACAGAAGCAAGCTGAAAAATGCAATTTGATACCGATTGCTGTCGACACTCTATTTTTCCGGTTTTCCGTAAAGGAAAGGGCTTGCCTGACCTTTTTGCCTGTATTTGGCCGGAATTCTTTTGCCCTTGAATATCTTCTGGACTTCCGGCTCTGCGATAACACCTGTAAATTCAGCACGACCTTTTCCGTCTTCACAATAATGCCATTCAGTCACTTTATAGACCTCATGGACTATACCTCTGGTTACAGATAGAACATATGGATATTTTCTTGCGATATCCGGGTTGAGTTTCCACGCTGAACGTGTGCATTCATATCTGTCTTTGCGTTGATTCAGCCAGTAGTCTTTTACTTTTATGATCATATATTTAGGATTCGAAACCGAATCATCATACTCTTTTGCCGATAAATCGCGTTGTAATGTTATAGCATTAGTCGGTTCGCTGGCACTGAATCCTTTTATTTTGTTCGTAAGTTTTCTGTCTATTGAATATGCGTCAATCAATGCGCTTTCTATAACAAAAGCATCTCTTTCATCAAGACCATACTTTTGAATGATATAAATTACATCAAGACCGGAATCCTTTATTTCGCGGATTGTCTTATATTTCAAATTTTCATCATCGTCAAGCTCCGGGATATAATCCACATCACTGTAGTTTGCGAGAGCACATTCCGCATGAGCAAATACTCTGTTATTCTTTCCTTTGCCAACATAGAAGGTTTGTCCGTTTCTGGGATCTACCAATCTATATACATAATATTTCAGTTCAACACAAACTTCAGGGCTGAATGATTTTAATTCCTCCATGTGTTACCTCCGTATGGCCGGCATTATCTTTTACAGTACAACATCTCTGCCTGTATTTTATCATCATTATTTGCAACAGTCAATGATATATCACCCGTTCCGCAAGGAACGAATATCATTGTAAAAAACCACTTTTGACAGGCAGACAAAAGTGGTTTTTACATGGCCCGCCCGAAGAGGTTCGAACTCCCAGTCGTCAGAATCGGAATCTGATGCATTATCCAATTATGCTACGGGCGGGGATACCACGATATTATATCATAAAAAAATAAAAATACAACATCTGATGCTTTTTATTTCTTTTTTGAATTCGTTTTTCTTTTAGGCTTCTGACCGGTGAAATCACCGTATTCATTATTTTTAGGCTGTGAATCTGACATGAATACAAACCACAGAGCAAGAATACCTACAACAGGTATCAGTCCTACAAGGGCAAAGCTTCCCTTAAGACCTGTGTCGTGAAGTCTGCGGAACCACAGAGCGAGCCTTGAGGTAAACGTTGCGGCGATATACAGACAGCCTGCGATGATAAAGATTATTCTGAAATCTTCAAAAAGAAAAATGCCTGCGGTTATAAATGCAATAATTATGATATCGGGTATAGCGGCGTGCCAGAATTCTTTCCTACCTGTTCTTGAGCTGAAATCTCTGTCTTTTTCAAAAGCTTCAAAATAGTCTTTAAGCATTTCCTGTCCTCTCCGGAATTATAATAAATTCTTCTCATATGATATCATACGGGCGGATGTTTTTCAATAACAAGTGTTGAATTTTACACATTACCGTGATACAATTAACCCATATGTTTTAGCTACGGAGGCTTTTATTATGAAATATGTTGTTATACTTTATGACGGAATGGCTGATTATCCCATTGATGTGCTCGGCAATAAAACACCTATGATGGTTGCGAAAAAGCCGATTTTTGACTCCCTTGCTCAGAAGGGCGAGGTTGGTCTCGTACGCACAATCGGCGAGGGTCAGAAGCCCGGCAGCGAAATAGGAAATCTTACGGTTATGGGTTATGACCCGCGAAAGTATTATACGGGCAGGTCACCGCTCGAAGCTATTAGCATCGGCGTTAAAATGGCGAGCGATGATATCGCTCTTCGCTGCAATATCGTAACTCTTTCAGATGAAGAAAACTATGACGATAAGACAATGGTTGATTATTCGGCAGGCGACATTTCAAGCGAGGAAGCGGCTGAGATTATCAAAACCGTTCAGGAGAATTTCGGCGGCGGAGAATTCGATTTTTACAGCGGAGTCAGCTACCGTCACTGCCTTATACATCATAAGGGCACAACGGATTTAGGCAAAATGACGCCTCCTCATGATATTTCGGGCAGAGTTGTCGGAAGTTATATTTCCGATTCACCCAACGCGAAGAAGCTCACCGACCTTATGAGAAAGAGCTACGACGTTCTTAAAAATCACCCTGTTAACCTGAAGAGAATCGCCGAGGGCAAACGTCCCGCAAACTCAATCTGGCTCTGGGGCGAGGGAACGAGACCTGAGCTTACTCCCTTTGAAGAGCTTTACGGACTCAAAGGAACGGTTATTTCTGCTGTTGACCTGCTTAAGGGCATCGGCATTGCCGCGGGAATGAAAACTCCCGACGTACCCGGCGCTACAGGATATATTGACACAAACTTTGAGGGCAAGGCTGAAGCCGCCGTTAAGGCTCTTAAGGAAGACAGCGACTTTGTATACATTCACTTTGAAGCTCCCGACGAATGCGGACACCGCTTTGAGCCCGAGAACAAGGTTAAGTCAATAGAATATATCGATACGAGAGTGCTTCCGATTGTTCTTAAAGGACTTGAGGAAATCGGTGAGGATTACAAGATTATGATTCTTCCCGACCATCCCACACCTCTTTCAACAAAGACGCACGCAGGCGACCCCGTACCTTATATGATTTATCAGAAGTCAAAGGAAAAGGACAGCGGAGTAGCTTCCATTGATGAGGAATCCGCAAAGGCGACAGGCAATTATCTCGAAGAGGGATATGACCTTATGAGGAGATTTATAATAGAATAAGTATTGAAAGTGGCTGCCGCATTCGGCACAGTCTCGTAAGGATACTTTTGTTTTTGACGGATAATTTTCCCGAATACTGCATCAAATTCGCATCCGAATACGCCAGTATGCGTGATGCGGATTTTCTTTGTCTTCAAAAAAATTCTCTCATCAAAAACTGCTCTGCACCTTAAAATGATGAATTTTGCCCGATTTGTGTTCTTTTGCGACGATGTTATACTGACGTATTGCAAGGAGCAAAAGGGCGCAAGGCGGGTGAAAGGCGCATTTTAAGGAAAAGCAGCCTTGCGAGTCTGTGCCGTTTAGCGCAGAACGAAAAGTAAAAAAATAATGTAAAAAAAGATGGTTCTGAATTGGTAGATTACCGTTCAAAACCATCTTTTCTATTGAGATTAAAAATTTAATAGATAATAGTTTACTTTTCTAAGCGTTTTTTCGCCCTCTCGCAGTATCGCATACAACTTCGGAGCGAAGAAAACGCTTTCTGCATCTAAATGCAGCAGCCCTTTTTAGCAATAGTAATAATCAATTTTAAAAACTGCAATTACATGAGAATAATTGAAATAACTGTAACAGCTATGCTGATGATAAATGTTACACAGTATTTTTCAAGGAATGAACCTGCATAAAGAATTGCTGACGGAATAAAGAGAAGGATTTTTGAAACAATTCCTGTTTCGGTCTTTATTGTTTCAAGTCCCTGAGCAGAGCTCTTGATTTTTACGGGAGCTGAGCCTTTTGAGCTTTTTGCCTTTTCTTTCGCGGCTTTCTGAGCAGCTTTTTCTTTTGCCTTGTTTTCAGAAATTATTTTCTTTATTTCTTCGTTTCTTTCTTTTTCCGCGTCTGTGAGCTTTGAATCATAAATCATGCTCCAGTTGTTTATGGCATCTTCAACAAGCGGGAATATGTTGCAGAAAAATGAAATGCCGAGATAGTAAAGAATGATGTAAAGCCAGAATATCGGCTCTTTAACCTTAACTCCCAGATTGAAAAGGCCCATAAATCCTGCTCCGCCGAGGAAGAATGCGAGGATTGCGTTCACAAGGCTCGGAATGAAGCAGATGAGAAACGCTTTTGTTCTGCTATCGGGCAGCTCGTGCTCAACGTGGCCGCACATTTCGGTAGGTTCGAGATATCTGCCGTCTTCAACGAATATTTTGAGAATTCCGCAGGCAAGGTGCTCCCACAGTCCCTTGATAAGCGCACCGAAAACGGTTAAATACTTAGAAATAACATAAAGTACTGTCATATCAGATATCCCCCTTTCCTGTCATGAATAAGTCTTCGAATGTTGAATCGCCGTTGATGACAGCCATAACCGAATCTTCAAGTTTTGCGTTTGACTGTGTGAGAGTTTCGGCAACCGTGTCATAGTCTTCATCGGCTCCGCAGAGCTTATAAATAAGCGCCGCTGTGTTAACAACCTCAAGTGAGAATGCGCCGCCGTTATATGATGCCGCGTAGGCTGAGTCATATGCTTCTTTTGCATACTTCACTGCGTTTTCTTCATCCTCTGCAAGGTAGTACGCAATAGCTTCCTGCCTTGATATTTCAGCGGATTTGCTTTCTTTGGGAACAGCTTCGCAGATATCAATGGCCGCCGCGTACTGCTTCTGACGTCTGAGGATATTTGCCTTGACCGCACTGCTTTCATAATCGCCGGGGGTAAGCTCGGCAACCTTGTCGCAGGCTTTAAGAGCGTCATCGTATTTTTCGAGTCTCAGATTTGCGATTGCTTTGTAATAATATGCATCCGCATTGTTGGGGTTGGTCTTAAGTGCTTCGTCCGCAAGAGAGACAATATCATCATATTTGTCAAGTGAGAGAGCATAAGATGAAATGTCCTGATAGAACATATAGCTGTAGTCGCCCGCGGATTCGTAGGTGCTCTTTATATAGCCGTAAAGCTCAGCGTCATCAACCTCAACATTGTAGTATTCTCTGCATGAATATAAAAGGCCGAATTTGAAATATGAGATGATTTCACTGTCAATATCTGAGTGAGCCGCCGCGTATTTATCTATAGCGTCAAGCAGATTTGCCTTGCCTTCATCGAGCTCTTTTTTACTGAGGCTTCCGGAATATGCCGATTCAAAGAACGGAGTGTAAACATTCTGAAGGCCTGTATTGATTTTAGTGTAGCTGTCAATGAAGTTCTTTACGAAATCATAGCAGCCTTTAACCTGAGCATTTTCTTTTTTGTTAAGTTCTTTCTTTGTGAATGACTGGTCAACGAGGCTTATGAATTCATCAGGGTCATCATAAGAAAGAGAGAATGATTTTGCGGTGAGCGCAGCTCTTTTCTGACCTGCGGCGCTTCCGCTGCTGAAGAATGAGAATTCTTCACTGTTGCTGTTTATGCCGCTGATAAATGCGTTGAGTCGCTCGTTGAGGGCGGCAACCACAGTGTCAACCTCATAGTATGCGTCAGACGCGGCAGAGCTCTTGCCTTCTTCTGCAAGCTTATCTGCCGATTTGACGGATGAAGCTATGCTTGATGTGGCGGCAAAGGTGACAATGCCTATAACAGCAACAAATACCATGATTACAGAGAGTATGATGTGGGTCGCACCGTAATCAACCTTAAGATATTTTGTGCGGCATTCGTTACAGTAAATCTCGCTGGGGCTGTTGCGGATTTTTTCACCGCATATAATGCAGCAGCCTTCTTCTGCGGCAGCGGTTTCAGCCTCTTCTTCTGCCGCTTCTTCGTCGTACTTCACTTCGGTGATTTCGGGCTCGGCTTCTGCGATTTCATCATCGGTTTCTTCTTCGGGTTCACTGCTTTCTGCAGTGAATTTTCTGTTTGAAATTGATTCCTCAAGAAAATCTTCGCCTGCAAGGGGAGCCGCGGCGTCCCATTTCCAGTCCTGACTTTCAGGGCTGTTTTCAGCTTCGTTTTCTGTTAATTTCTTTTCATCGTCTGCCAAAGGAACTACCTCCTTAACTTAATTCGTAATATTGTATCACAAAAAATTAAACTAATCAAATAAATATTAAAAATTTAACATATTATTAAATCTTTTGGAGTGTTTGTGAGGTTTACGCATCCGTTTTCGGTGACATAAACCATGTCTTCGATTCTTACGCCGAATTCATCGGGCAGATAAATTCCCGGCTCGACCGTAACAATGTTTCCTGCTTTCAGCTTTCCGTCAGCCTTCGGTGAGAGATTCGGGCTTTCGTGAATCTCAACTCCGACGCCGTGACCTGTGGAATGGCGGAAATAATCTCCAAAGCCTGCACTTTCAATCACGTTTCTGGCGGCGAGGTCGCCGTCTTTTAAAAGAACACCCGCATTAATCACATCAAGGGCGGCGAGCTGAGCTTTAAGCACGGTATCGTAAACCAGCTTCTGCTTTTCTGATACTTTGCCTACCGCGACGGTTCTTGTCATGTCGCTGTGATAACCGTTGACTACCGCGCCGTAATCCATTGTGACAAAATCGCCGTTTTCAATCTTTTTATTGTCGGGAACACCGTGGGGCATGGACGATTTTTTACCGCTGACGGCGATAGTCTCAAACGAAAGAGCCTCGGCTCCGTTTTTAAGCATGAAGTAATCCAGCTCAAGGGAAATATCACGTTCGGAAACGCCAGGCTTTATAAGGGGCAGAATGTGCTCAAACGCAAGCTCCGCGATACGCTGAGCGGCGATAATCTGATTTACTTCATATTCCGTTTTGATTTCGCGGCAGGAGCTTATAATTCTGTCTGTCCCCG
>JAZUHE010000198.1:0-41352 GCA_045641565.1 Acutalibacteraceae bacterium
GAGGGCAAGCACGACGACCTGCCCGAATCCGCGTTCCTCTACGTTGGCACAATCGACGAGGCTGTTGAAAAGGCGGCGAAGATGTAATGAATACTTTTCCGCTTAATATAACATCACCTGACGGAAGGATGTTTTCCGGCACTGTTCAGATGGTTACCGCCCGGGGAGTTGAGGGAGACCTGGCTGTTCTTGCCGGCCATATTCCCTTTGTCACAACGCTTCAGCCCTGCGAATGCAAAATCGTTCTCGAGGACGGCAGCGAAAAAACAGGCACGACGGACGGAGGAATACTCACCGTTTCACCGGAGCAGGTAACGCTTCTTTCCGGCAGCTTTAAATGGAAATAAAAAATAATGGAATTGACATTCAGACCTGCGGAGAAATCCGAATACGAATCTGTCAGAGATTTTTATTATGAGCTGATAGATAAAATGCAGTTTTCCGAATATCATCCCAAATGGCAGAAGGGGATATATCCGGAGGACGGATATTTAAAAAGCGCAACAGACAGCGGACAGCTTTATATAGCTCTCAGCGGCGGCAGGATTATCAGCGCGATGATAATCAATAACAGCACAACCGAAGGCTATGACAGTGTCAGCTGGCCGAACTCTGCGAAAAGTGACGAGACAGCGGTAATCCATGCCCTCGGAGTAATGCCGGATTTTTCCCGCCGCGGCGTCGGCAGATTTATGGTAAACGAAGCGATTAAAGTTGCGGAAAAACAGAACTGCAGAGTCATACGCCTTGACGTGCTTAAGGGAAATCTCCCCGCGGAGAAGCTGTATAAAAGCATGGGATTCTCTTTCATTCAGAGAGTTAAGCTTTTTTATGAAGACACAGGTCTCTGCGATTTTGATTTATACGAATATGTTCTATAAAGTAAAAGCAATCTTTATTGCAGCAGATGCTGTTATCGAAGATTGCTTTTTATTTTTCAACAAAATATAGATTTTTGAACAATTATATGATATTATGGAGTCAGCTTCATTATGGAGGTTGAGATATGGAGATTATCAATAAGGGCAAAAGCTTAATCAGTGACGTTAAAACCTACTGGAAAAAGCCTGCCGAGGGCAGATATATGCCTTTCCGTGAGGTCGCGGCATATTCCGTAGGCGGTATAGGCGCTTATTCCATTTTTACAATGGCGCAGACTCTTCTGCTTTCCACAACCAACGTAATTATCGGCAACACCATCGGTATTCAGCCGATGCATATGTATATCATGTACATCATTTCGGTTATCACCAATGTTCCTCTTACAATGGTCAGAGCGAACATGGTCGACAACGTGCGCTATAAAACGGGCAAATACAGACCGTATCTGCTCAGAATGGGAATCCCCACAGTTATTATCTCAATGCTCTTTGTTTTTACTCCCTATGATAAAATGGAGTATCTCTGGCGCTGTATTCTGATTTTTATTTATAATTTCGGGTTGCAGTTTTTCTATAACTTCTTCTATGACGCTTATGAAAATCTCATTCACGTTCTCTCCCCTAATACTCAGGAGCGTGCCGACACAACGGCAATCAAGAGCGTTATCTACTCCCTTTCGCCCACAATCACAAATTTCATCACTCCCCTTATCGCCGGCAAGGTTTCGAACGGCGATATGTATGACCTGAGAGTTTACCGCTGGTTTTATCCGTTCATTGCGGTAGTCGGCGTTGCCCTCGTTATTCTTGTTTACGCGAGAACTGAGGAAAAAATCGTTATCGCCAAAAACCACACAATGAAAATCAGATTTTTTGACGCTCTCAGAGAGGTTGCCAAAAACAAGTATTTCTGGATAATTTCTCTCGCCGGCTGGCTGGGATTCCTTGAGGGTGCGACGGGAATCATACTCCAGTGGATGTTCAACTACGCTAAAATGTGTACGCCCGCCCAGTACGGAATTATCACATTCATCAAGGGAAACGCGTATACCTGGGGCATGGTTCTGTCTCCGTTCCTTATTAAAAAATGGGGCAAGAAAAAGCTGCTCATTTATTCTAATATTTTCAATGTTATATGCCTCGCGATGGTTTATCCGCTGATGGGCTCAATATGGACGGTGCTTGCCTGTCTGTATTTCAACTCAATCGCGGACTCATTCCTCGTTGTGCTCAACCCGACAATTCAGGCGGATATAAGAGACTATCAGCAGTATAAAACAGGCGAGAGAATCGACGGAATGTTCGCCGCCGTAGGACTTATCGGCTCATTCATTACAATGGCGACAAGCTCCGTTCTCCCCGCTGTTTACGAAAAATACGGCATCTTCGCAGGCAACGGCTATGAAAACATGTATGACGTTCTCTATAACATGGACGTTCTTAATAAGCTCATTGGTGTGCTGATTATCCTTTCAACCGTCGGCGCCGCGCTGAATGTTATTCCGTTTTTCTTCTACGATTTAACCGAAACGAAGCAGAAAGCGATTATAAAAATTCTTCAGGTCAGAGCGATGTTTGAGGACTACGGCAACGGTGTTCTCAGCGACGAAGACCTTAATAAGACAATGGAGCTTATCTCTGATTCTAAAAAATATTCCGTTGAGAAAAATAAAAACATCGCGGAATATAAGGCGGCAAAGAAGCAGAAAGACCTTTCAAAAGAAGACAGAAAAGCGGCAAAGAAAGCATATAAAGACGCGCTCGAATTCAATGAGCAGATTGAGATTTCAAAAGCAGTACTTGAGGAGCTGGAAAGATTCTCAGGCAAGGAGGCTCAGTTCCGCCTTGAAACCGCGCGCAGAACCGTCAGCGGCGGCATAGCAGGTATTGCCTCGGCGGATATATCCGTTCTCGAAAAAGCAAAGGCTCTGCCCCGCGGCAGCAAAGAAGAGAAGCAGTTCAGAAGCGAGGCCATTTCCGACGCGAAATCAATCATCCGCTGCAAAAAGGCAACGCTTAAATATTATCCCGACGGAATCAGCGAATTTGACACAGCCGCTCTTGACGAGCTGTATAATACGGAGACCTCTCTTTCTGAGGAAAAGCTTGATATTATGAAAAAGCTGTCAGCCGCAAAGAAAGCAAAGAATTCAGCTGAAATCAATGACTATAAAGTCAAGCTGGCGGAGATTAATCAGAAAACCGAAGCTCTCGGCGCGCAGATTAAAAAGCTCACATCGGAGTACGAACGCTACACCGTATGCACTAAGGCATACAGCGACGCCGTAAGGCTCCTTAAGCAGTCTGAGAATTACGCGAAGTTCGGCGAAATCAATATGATTTTTGCAGGCGCGGAAAATTAATATCGGCAAAACAAAAGCAATCTTTCTATGAGGCATCTCAGAAAGATTGCTTTGCTGTTATATTATGTTTTTCATTGTTTCTTTCAGAATTTTATCCGGGTTATTGCCGACAATATCGAGCATATCGGCTTTTATCAGCCCGGTGTTTTTTATTCCGAGCATCTCAGCCGCGCTGCGGATATAACCGTAGCTGAAGTCGGGAACATACGGCCCTCCCGCGGTGGTGACGTAATAGAGCGTCTCCGCTTTGCAGAGTCCGACAGGTATTCCCTCCTCGGAGTATCTGAACGTGATCCCCGTGACAAAAATATTTTCAATATATATTTTAAGAATCGACGGGAATGATAAATCCCAGTACGGTGCGGCAATTACAATTTTATCCGCCGCGGCAAACTGCTTCGCGTAATCAAATATCTCTGACGAATAATCGCCTTTTGCGATAAGCTCAGTTCTTTTCTCAAGATTTTCACGGGAAAGAGGCTGAATATTCTCTTCGCCGATATTTATTTCGGTGCATTGTCCGCCGAGCTTTGATATGAGATTTTCGGCGAGGGCGGCGGTTCTTGAGCCTTCTCTTACACAGCAGTTGACATATAAAATCACCGTATCACTCCTTTAAGAATTCTGAAATAATATTATCATACGGCAATATCGGTGTCAACGCGGTAAATATTTTTATCTGCGTACTTTTATTTTGATAAAAAAAGTGCTATAATTATATATCCACTTGAAAGGGGATAATTTTATGACAAAAAACATTCTTGTTACCGGAGGAGCCGGATTTATCGGCAGTAATTTTATTTATTATATGCAGAGAAAGCATCCGGACTACAGACTTGTATGCCTTGACGCGCTCACATACGCGGGCAATCTCCACACTCTCGACAACGCAAGATGCGATAATTTCCGCTTTGTTTTAGGCGATATCACCGACCGCAAGGCAGTTTTTGAATTATTTGAAGAAGAAAAATTTGACGCTGTTGTCAACTTCGCGGCGGAGAGTCACGTTGACCGCTCCATAGAGACTCCAGAGGTCTTCCTTAAAACAAATATTTTAGGTACTCAGGTTCTGCTTGACGCCTGCAATAAATTCGGCACCGCAAGATATCATCAGGTGTCTACAGACGAGGTTTACGGCGACCTTCCCCTTGACAGGCCTGACCTGTTCTTCACAGAGGATACGCCGATTCACACGTCGTCTCCCTACTCAGCGAGCAAGGCGTCTGCCGACCTGCTTGTTATGGCATATCACAGAACATTCAAAACTCCCGTTACGATTTCAAGATGCTCAAATAACTACGGCCCGTTCCAGTTCCCCGAGAAGCTGATTCCGCTTATGATTGCGAAGGCTCTCGCTGATGAGAAGCTTCCCGTTTACGGTGAGGGACTCAACGTACGCGACTGGCTTTATGTTGACGACCACTGCAAGGCCATTGACATGATTCTCGAGAACGGAAAAATCGGCGAGGTTTATAATATCGGCGGCCATAATGAGAAGGCGAACATCGAGGTTGTCAGGACAATCATCAAGGCTGTCGGCAAGGACGAAAGCCTTATCACATATGTTAAAGACAGACCCGGCCACGATATGCGCTACGCTATTGACCCGGCTAAAATCAAGGCTGAGCTGGGCTGGTACCCGGAGACCGCCTTTGAAAACGGCATCATGAAAACAATCAGCTGGTATCTCGAAAACAGAGACTGGTGGCAGAATATCTTAAGCGGCGAATATAAAGAATACAGGAGCTTTGAGCAATGAAAAAACTTGTATCGGCGTTAATTGCCGTCTTTATGATTTTTTCCTTTGCCGCCTGTAAGGATAAAGGCGACCTCGGCGCTCAGACTACAACAAACGCGCAGGGCGTCGCGGAGTATAACACCGTATCTGTCTTTGATTACAGCGACTACGTTAAAGAAAACGAAGGCAAGTGCATAACCGAGGGCTTTAAGGTTACCGAAGGGGCACGCTGCAAGGATAAAAAGGCCGCCAAAGAAATCGCGGCAAAGGAATTCAGCGGAGAATTCACCTACACAACCCTTAAGCTTGCTTATGACCGTACAGAGGGAATATGGCGCATAAGCTATATTTCTGATAATAAATCCGAACACATCTGTATAGATGAAACAGGCAAAACAGTTTTAATAGTCAAGGAGTAAAATATGAAAGCAATAGTTACCGTTATGGGCAAGGACAGAGTCGGCATAATAGCTGAGGTCTGCTCTCTGCTCGCTAAGCTCAATGTAAACATTAACGACATCAACCAGACCGTTATGCAGAACGATTTCTTTTCGATGGTTATGCTCACCGACGTCTCAAAAAGCAATGTTACCTTCGGCGAAATAAGCGAAAAGCTCAGCGCCAAGGGCGAAGAAATGGGACTGGTTATTAAAATTCAGCTTGAAGATATTTTCAACGCAATGCACAAAATCTAAGGAGTTTTTCAAGTGATAAACATATCAGACATAATGCAGACAAACGCAATGATTGACAATCAGCATCTCGATATAAGAACCATAACAATGGGTATTTCTTTAAGAGACTGCTGTGACCCCGACATTGATAAGTGCTGTGAAAAAATATATAAAAAAATAACAACATACGCTAAGAATCTCGTTCCCGTCGCGAACGAAATTGAGCTTGAGCTGGGAATTCCCATTGTAAATAAAAGAATATCCGTCACACCGATATCTATTATAGCGGAAAGCTGTGAGGCTGACAGCTATGTGCCTATCGCGGTAACCCTTGACAGAGCGGCTAAGGACTGCGGCGTTAATTTTATCGGCGGATTTTCCGCGCTCGTTCATAAGGGCTATACAAAAGGTGACAGAAAGCTTATCGCTTCTATTCCCGAGGCGATGAAGGTAACCGAAAGAGTATGCTCAAGCGTTAATGTCGCTTCTACAAAAGCAGGCATAAACATGGACGCTGTTGCCGAAATGGGCAGAGTTATCAAAGAAACCGCTGCTCTCACTGAGGACACCGACGGCCTCGGCTGTGCGAAGCTCGTTGTTTTCGCTAACGCTGTTGAGGATAATCCCTTTATGGCAGGCGCGTTTCACGGCGTCGGTGAAGCCGAATGCGTTGTCAATGTAGGCGTTTCGGGTCCCGGAGTTGTTCACCATGCGTTAAAGGCGGTCAGAGGCGAATCCTTTGACGTCGTTGCGGAGACAATAAAAAAGACCGCATTCAGAATCACACGAATGGGTCAGATAGTAGCTCAGGAGGCTTCAAAGCGTCTGGGCGTTCAGTTTGGTATTGTTGACCTCTCTCTCGCTCCCACCCCTGCCAAGGGCGACAGCGTTGCGAGAATCCTTGAGGAAATGGGACTCGAGCACTGCGGCACTCACGGCACAACAGCGGCTCTCGCCATGCTCAATGACGCTGTCAAGAAGGGCGGCGTAATGGCGTCATCTCACGTCGGCGGCTTAAGCGGCGCGTTTATTCCCGTATCTGAGGACGAGGGAATGATTGAAGCTGTAAAGGTCGGTTCTCTTTCAATAGAGAAGCTGGAGGCCATGACCTGCGTATGCTCAGTAGGTCTTGACATGATTGCCGTACCCGGTGACACAAGCGCGGCGACAATCTCGGCGATAATCGCCGACGAGGCCGCCATCGGCGTTGTGAATACAAAAACGACGGCGGTAAGAGTTATTCCCGCTGCGGGTAAATCCGTAGGCGACGAGGTTGAGTACGGCGGACTTTTAGGCGCGGCGCCTGTAATGCCCGTAAATAAATATTCAAGTGAAGATTTTATTGCCCGCGGAGGAAGAATCCCGGCGCCCATGCACAGCCTTAAGAACTGAAATGTGAATATAAAAATAAGAAGCAATCTTACTGTAAGATTGCTTCTTTGCTTTTTGTTTAATTCTTATGATTTGGGTTTTTCGGCGTCAGCGGTGAAATATTCCTCTGTCATCGCGCCGTCTTTGTCATACTTGAAAAGTCTGTAGTCAATAAGCTTGCCGTCCTTATACTGATCCATTCTGCTCTTTCTGCCCTTTGAATCGTACTGATACTCAACGTAGCCTATAACACCGTCAACGTCATAGAAAACAGTTTTGACTTCTCTGCCTTCCTTGTCATAATTATACTCGGTTTTTGAAATGGTCTTTCCGTTTGCGTCGGTCTCTTCGTAAAGCTTGATTTTGCCGTCTTTATCATAGGTGTTTGTTTTCTTGACTACAACATTGCCGTCCTTGTCATACTGAACGGATTTGATAAGAATGCCGTTATCGTTGTATTCGAATTCCCAGTACGCGCCTGAATCCTTGCCGTTTTCATAAATATGCTGTTTGGAAACATTACCGTTACTGTATTCGTCAACACGCTCAACGGTTTTTGAATCTGCCTGATAGTAGACTATTTTGTTTGTTTTATTGTCCTGGTCAGAGTAGATTTCTCTTGAAAGCTCCTTGTTTTCCGTGTCCTTATATTCCTTGGTGAGCTTATACATAAACCCGCCGTCTTTGTCATAATACTCGTCTGCGCCTGTTGCTTCGTCCTTTTTGATTGTGTATTCGGGCTCGGCGGGCTTTTCGGGAGCTTTTTTGCCGACGGCGGCACCTATACCGAGTGCAATGCCGATAACGGCGGCAAGAACAAGGATAATTGTTACAAGAACAATGGCAACGCTTTTGGGTGTTACCGAAGATTTATCGGGATTAGAATTATTGTTTGTGCTCATATGACATTCCTCCTTATACAAAACGTATTTTACAATTTTTCTTGATAAAAGTCAAGAACCATGTTATTATTAAAATGTCACAGACTGTATTTTCATTGCAATACGCAGGTGGTGTTACATATGAATTCGGTTCTCAGTATAATTCTCAGTATAATTATGGCCATTCTTCCGTATTTAGGTTCGTTCTTTAAAGAGAAAAGCTTTACAGATGAGCTTAAGACCGTGGTAATGGAAGAGGACGGAAACGATATAGTTTTATTTAATGAAGACGGCGAAGCGGTAAGCGAAGAGCTTTTTACACAGGACAGTGAAGACAGCGACATTCCGCTTCTTCCCGCAAAATATGACGCGCGTGACGAGGGCCTTGTTACGCCGCCGAAGGCTCAGGGCAATTCAGGCTGCTGCTGGGCGTTCGCCGCAATATCCGCGGCTGAGTCGAGCATGATTAAAAACGGACTTGCCGACAATACAGTTGACTACTCCGAGGCGCATCTCGCCTGGTTCGGACTCAGGACAATAGTAAAAACAAAAAAAGACACGGCCCGCGGTGACGGAATTTATTCCGAATCGCCTTTTGCGGACGGCGGTAACTGGGTGCGCTCCGTTTTTGCTCTCGCGAGGTGGTCGGGCGTCCAGACAGAAGAAAATATTCCCTTTGACGGATTCCCGTTCCCCGAGGGCAATTATCCCGAGAGTGAACGTTATGAGTCGTACGCCCATCTGCAGAATTCTCAGTATATAGACCCTGCCGACCGTGACGGAATAAAACAGGCTATCCTTGACTGCGGCAGTATCACCGCGTCTTATTATCACTCAAACACATTCCTTAATATAACGGAAGACAACGGAGCCTGCTATTTTCAGAGAAGCGTCAAGAACACAAATCACACGATAGCGATTGTCGGATGGGATGATAATTACAACAAAGATAATTTCGCGAGAACTCCCGACGGTGACGGTGCGTGGCTTGTTAAAAATTCATGGGGAGGAAGCTGGGGCGGCAGCGGCTATCTGTGGATTTCATATTACGATACGTCCCTTTCGTATTTTGTCACATTTGAGATGGAAAGCGCCGACAATTACGAAAATATAAATCAGTACGACGGCTTCGGCTATAAAGGCTGGGGATATCTTGACGGATATAATCAGATGTCCATGGCCAATATTTTCACCACTGCCAACAGCGAAACTCTCAGAGCCGTTTCGTTCCACACCGCTCAGCCTGATGTCAGCTATACAGTCGAGATTTATACCGATATTCCCGACGGAGGCTCTCCTACAGACGGAACATTCGTCACAAGCGAGAGCGGATATATGAAGCACAGAGGCTACAGAACCGTAAAGCTCTCGTCACCTGTTAATCTGTCCGCGAAGGAACGCTATTCGGCGGTTGTAACGCTGACGGTTCCCGAAGGGCAGACGGTGCGTATTCCGTTGGAATTCCCAGAGGGATTTGACGGAGCTCACGAAAGAGAGTATTACGGTGAAGAGGGTCAGAGCTATCTGACCGTTTCCCGTTACTTTGACGAATGGGAAGATACCGTCGCCGAGGGCTTCAACAATGTCTGCGTTAAAACATTTACAGACAACAACGCTCTGCGGCTTAAGATTACATCGGGATATAGAATTTCCGACGGTGTTTTAGGCTTTGTAAGTCTCGGTGCGGATAATGATTATATCATCAGTCAGTTTAAAAACAGAAACGTCTCTGTTACCGACGAGGCTGTTTATCTGCTTGATAACAGCGGCAAAGTTGTCGATTCTCTTGAAATCGCTTATCTCGGGGACATTGACAATGACGGCGATATGGATTATGATGACTGCAGACTTTTATGTCAGATGGTGTGCCTGCCCGATGAAATCACAAAGAAGCAGTGGTTCTCTGCCAATGTTGATAGAAGTACACATCTGAATGTTAACGATTACACATTACTTTATGACACAGTGACCGAAGGAGGAACATTATGAATATATGGCATGACATTTCAGCGGAGAAAATAACTCCCGAGGATTTTTACGCTGTTATTGAAATCACAAAGGGCAGCAAAAACAAATACGAGCTTGATAAGGAAACCGGCCTTATGGTGCTTGACAGAATTCTTTATACGTCAACCCATTACCCCGCGAACTACGGCTTTATTCCCAGAACATACGCCGAGGACGGAGACCCGATGGACGTTCTTGTTCTCTGCTCGGAGCAGATTAATCAGCTGACTCTTGTACGCTGCTACCCCATAGGCGTTATTCCCATGACAGACAACGGCGCGATGGACTACAAGGTTATCGCCATTCCGTTCAATGACCCGATGTATAATTCATATAAATCCATTGACGAGCTCCCCCAGCATATTTATGAAGAGATGAAGCACTTTTTCTCGGTTTACAAAACACTCGAGGGCAAAAAAACGCTGGTTGACGAATGCTTAGGCAGAGAGTCCGCCGTTAAAATCGTTGAAGATTCAATCGAGAATTATAAGAAGAGTCTTTATATGCTTCTTAATAAATAATGTAAAAAGGGAAAGCTGAAAAGTTTTCCCTTTATTTTTTTATACAGTGCAATAATCCGGTCTTTTGAAACGTGTTATTTATGAAAGGAGGACAAGTCATGACTGTTTTTATGAAAGAAAAGGATTCCTTTTCTTACGCTTTCACTCAATACGCAGACACTGTTTACCGTGTGGCGGTTCATAACTCGGCAAACGCCGCCGACGCCGAAGATATCACCCAGGAGGTGTTTTTAAGGCTTCTGAAAAGCTCAAAGCTCTTTAAAGACGGCGAGCATCTTAAGGCGTGGCTCATAAGAGTTACAATCAATCTCTGCCGTGACAGGCAGAGAAAGAACCGTGAGAGTTCTTTTAATGAGGAATACATAAAGGATGAGCCGGTCAGCGACGAAAACGCCGTTCTCGAAGCTGTCAGAGCTCTGCCTGAAAACTACAGGAACACAATTTATCTTCATTATTACGAAGGGTATACAGCCAAAGAAATCGGTAAGATTCTCGGAGCAAAGGAGAACACCGTTTTATCGTGGCTGTCACGGGGAAGAGAAGCTCTGCGAAAAGAAATGATAGGAGGCTTTGATGATGAATAAAAACGATTACATCAGCGCGGTTGATAAAATCACCGCCCCCGAAACGCTTAAAGAAAAAATAAAAAAAGAAAATAAGCAGACTCCCAAATCAGGCAGAAGCTATATGAAGTTTGTTGCCGCCGCGGCCGCCTGTCTTGTGGTGTTTGTCGGTGTATTTTCTGTGCTCGGCAATGCCAACATGGGCGCTAAAAGCGCAGACTCTGCAAATAATGAAGCCTATCAATACACCGCTGACGAAATGGTGACGGAAGGTGCCGAATTTTCCGAAAGTAAGTCCAAGTCAACTGTTTCAACCATGAGCAAAACCGAAGCACAAAGGAAAATCATCAAAAACGCAGAGCTCTATGTGGAGACAAAGGACTACGGCAAATTCATTGACGCTCTGGATAAAAAAATCGAGGCGTTTTCAGGCTATACCGACAGATTTGAAGAGAATAATTACTCAGACAAAAACGCGGTTATCGTTGTGAGAATCCCATCCGACAGTCTTGAAAAATTCCTCTCCGGCGTGGGTGAAATCGGAACTGTTCAGTCAAAAACAATCTCAAAAAGCGACGTTACCGAGAGCTATATCGATATAGAGAGTCACATCACCGCTCTTGAAACAGAGGAGCAGGCGCTTCTTAAAATCCTCGGCAGCTGCACCACCGTAACAGACACCATTGAGGTTCAGTCGAGACTTTCAGAGGTTCGCGCCGAAAAGGAAAGCTATGTGCGTCAGCAGAAATCTCTCGACTCGCTGATAAGCTATTCCACCGTTACAATCAATGTTTCGGAAGCTGAGCATATTGTTACGGGCGGCGATACGTTCTCGGCGAAGCTTAAAGAAAAATTCAACGACAGCCTTTACAATATCGGCAGCTTCTTTGAGAATCTTGCGCTGAATTTCTTAGGCGGAATCCTTTACATTCTGATTATTGCCGCCGTGGCCGCTGTTGTGATTATAATTATCAGAAAGAAAAGAAAAAACAGAATTTAACAATATAAAAAGCTTATACGTCATTGCAGCCCTTAAGCAGGGCTGCTTTTTTGCATAAAAGATTATTGTCGGGTTAAACAGTAAATTTTTAACATTTTGTTTATAAAAATTTTTAAAAAAGCCGTTCCATTTTTGCTTAATATAATGTATAATTAAAATTGTATTATTGTATAAAGGAAAGTTTCGTTTAATGAGTTATAAAATAAATGTTTCGAACATGAGCAGTTCTTTCTTTCTGCCTGCAAAAATAGCCGACAACTGCCTTAAGCTGGCAAATGAGGCTCAGATAAAATCGATTCTGTGGATTTTCAGACACATGGGTGAAGAGATAAACACGTCTGAGATTGCTAAAAAAATCGGCAAAAGCACCGCCGCAGTTGAAGAGGCTCTGCTTTACTGGGCGTCAGTGGGTATTCTCGAGTCTGATGTCATGCCGTCAGCCTCCGCAGAGAAAGCTCCCGCTCCCGCACAGCCTGCGAAGGTTCTGCCCGAAATCCCCAGCTTCGCGCCGAGCTATGAGCAGATTGTAAAAAGAATAAACGAGTCTCCCGAGCTTGAGGAGTTCTTCGGTGAGATTCAGAAGATTTTAGGCAAAACCCTCGGGTATGACGGCCAGAGCACTTTTATTATGATGCATGACAGCTACGGCCTGCCCTTTGAGGTTATCTTTATGCTCGTCAGCTTCTGCGTGCGTACGGGTAAGGCTTCTTACAAATATATGGCTAAGCTGGCAAAATCCTGGGGCGAAAAGGAAATTGACACTATAGAAAAAGCCGACAAGGCGATATCTGATATAGATACCTGCGGCAAGGTATGGAGGCAGTTCACAAGATTTACGGGAATTCAGACTCCGAAGCCGACTTCAACGCAGGAGGAATTCCTGCTCAGATGGACAAACAGATATAAATTTTCTGTTGAAATGATCTGCATGGCGTATGAAATCATGGCAAACAACTGCACAAGAGTCAGCTACAATTATATGGACTCAATTCTCAAGTCCTGGTTTGAAAAGGGAATTATGACTCCCGAGCAGGCGGAAAAATCAAAAGAAGACCTGAAATTTGCGAAAACGGGCAAGAAAGGCAAAAACAACGCTCTTTCGACCACATCTTATGATATAGATAAATTTGAAGAGAAGGCAGGCGAGCTGCCTGTATATAAATCAAAAAAGGGGGATAACAAGTGAGCTACACAACAGCAGAGTATGAAGCCGCACGGCGTGAGCTTGAAAGAAGAAGAAAAGAAGCAGAGCAGCTTCAGCAGAAAAGACATGACGAAATAGCGGCAAAAATCCCCGAAATTATTTCTGTAGAGAATGAAATGGCAGGAACTGCGCTTTCGGTTATCAAGGCTCTCGGAATGGGCAAGGATTCCGTTGCGTACGTTAAACAGCTTGAATCCGCCAGCCTTAACGCGCAGAAAAGACGCGCCGAGCTTCTCACTCAGAACGGATATCCCGAAGATTATCTTAAAGTGAAATATCACTGCCCCGAATGTGAAGACAAAGGCTTTGTGAACGGCAGAATCTGTGCCTGCCACAAAACGATTCTCAGAAACATGGCATACGAAAAGCTGTGCAGCAGAGTCCCCGCGGATAAATTCACATTCAGAAACTTTGATTTGAGTTATTACCCTGACAGCGGCAGCGGAATTACCCCCCGCAGAAGAATGGAAAGCATTTTTGAATTCTGCAGAAGCTACGCCGCCGACTTTGACCTGCGCTCTCCGAGTCTGCTTATGCAGGGAGATACGGGCCTCGGCAAAACCCACCTTTCTTTAGCTATTGCAGGTGATATTATAAAGCACGGGTACGGCGTGATTTACGCGACGGCGCAGAGTATTCTGAATATGCTTGAAAATCAGAAATTCAACAGAGCCGAGAACACCGACCTTGAAAAAAATCTGACAGAATGCGACCTGCTTATTCTTGATGATTTAGGCTCGGAATTCAGCACTCAGTTCACCGTGTCGGCAATATATAATATAGTGAACTCGAGACAGCTCAACGGCAGACCGACGATTATCAGCACAAATCTGAAAATTCCGCAGATTCAGGAGGTATATACCCCGAGAATCGCGTCAAGGATTTTAAGCGAGTATCAGATTCTGCAGTTTGACGGTACAGACATAAGGCAATTAAAAATGAGGTAAAGCACTTTATGGATATAATCAAAAAATTAACCGACGAATTTAAGCTTAAGCAGTGGCAGGTGGAGAATACCGTTGCTCTTATTGATGACGGCAACACGATTCCGTTCATCGCCAGATACAGAAAAGAGGCTCACGGAACTCTTGACGACCAGACCCTGCGTGAAATTTCAGAGAGACTTGAGTATCTGAGAAATCTCGACAAGCGCAGAGAAGAGGTCTACAGCTCCATTGAAGCTCAGGAAAAAATGACTGACGAGATTGCCGCCGACCTTGACAAGGCGCAGACTCTTGCGGAAATTGAGGATATCTACCGTCCCTTTAAGCCGAAGAGAAAAACAAGAGCCTCTGTTGCGAGAGAAAAAGGTCTCGAGCCCCTTGCCGCGGCGATTTATCTTCAGAATGAAGATTCTCCCGAGCCTATCGATATGGCGAAGGAATATATCGACTCCGAAAAAGGCGTCGAAACAGCCGAAGACGCGCTTCAGGGCGCGATGGATATTATCGCGGAGGATATTTCAGACAACGCAAATATCCGCCGCAGACTCCGCAATCTTTTTTCCGTTGTGGGCGAGGTTATTTCAAAGGCCGCTGATGAAGAAGCGGAGAGTGTTTACACTCAGTATTATGACTTCACTCAGCCTGTCAATAAGATTGCGGGCCACAGAGTTCTCGCCATAGACAGAGGTGAGCGTGAAGGCTTCCTTAAGGTCAGTGTGGTTCTTGACAGCGTAAAGGCCGCGAATGTCATAGCGAGCGAAACAATCTCTTCAAACGAGTCACCCTGCACGGAAACTGTCCGTGCGGCGGGCGCAGACGCTTATGACAGACTTATTTATCCCTCAGTTGAGAGAGAAATCCGCTCAATGCTCACCGAAAAAGCCGCGGCAGACGCCATCAAGGTGTTCTCTCAGAATCTTAAGGAGCTGCTTTTACAGCCGCCTGTAAAGGGCAAAACCGCCCTTGGCCTTGACCCCGGATACAGAACAGGCTGCAAGGTTGCGGTAGTCAACGCGACAGGCAGAGTGCTTGACACAGGCGTTGCGTATATCACTCACTCAGAGGCAAAGCAGAAGGAAGCAAAAGAGCTTATCAAGAAGCTCATATTAAGATACGGCGTTGAGATAATCGCCATAGGCAACGGAACAGCTTCAAAAGAAACGGAAATATTTACCGCCAATCTTTTAAAGGAGCTTAACACAGGCACGAAATATATGGTTGTCAGTGAGGCAGGCGCGTCGGTTTACTCAGCCTCAAAGCTGGCGGCGGAGGAATTCCCTCAGTTTGACGTTTCTCTCAGAAGCGCGGTCTCAATAGCGAGACGCTTGCAGGACCCCCTTGCGGAGCTTGTAAAGATAGATCCCAAGGCAATCGGCGTAGGTCAGTATCAGCACGATATGCCTAAAAAAGAGCTGGAATCCGCTCTCGGCGGAGTTGTTGAGGACGCCGTTAACAGCGTCGGCGTTGACCTTAATACCGCTTCTCCATCTCTTCTTGCCAGAGTTTCGGGCATCAACTCGTCCGTTGCCAAAAATATTGTTGCGTACAGAGAGGAGAACGGCGAGTTCACCTCCCGCGCTCAGCTTAAAAAGGTACCCAAATTAGGCGCGAAGGCATTTGAGCAGTGCGCAGGCTTCATGCGTGTACCCGAAAGCAAAAATATGCTTGATAACACGGGCGTTCACCCCGAAAGCTATGCCGCCGCCAAGGAGCTGCTTGAAATCTGCGGCTACACAGTATCAGACGCGGCTAAAAATAATCTCGACGGACTCAAAGAAAAGGTTTCATTCTTCGGCGAGGAAAAGATTGCCGAGAAGCTGGGCATAGGCGTTCCCACTCTTAACGATATTATCAAGGAGCTTTTACAGCCGGGCCGTGACCCGAGAGACGAGCTTCCCCCTCCGCTGCTCAGAGCGGACGTTATGGACATGAACGACCTCAAGGCAGGCATGGAGCTTCAGGGAACGGTCAGAAACGTTATCGACTTCGGCGCGTTTGTTGATATAGGCGTTCATCAGGACGGTCTTGTTCATATCTCTCAGATTACAAATAAATATATAAAGCATCCTAATGAGGTGCTCAAGGTAGGGCAGGTCGTCACCGTATGGGTTATGGCCGTAGACACCAAAAAGGGCAGAATTTCACTTACCATGAAAAAGCCTGCGGAGGAGCTGAAATCTGATGATAAACGTTAAAGAGAAATCCGTAATTTCCAAGCGTGCGGACGGAAAAGAATGTGAAGACGGACTTTTTATAAACGACAGCTTTATCTGTGTTATAGACGGCGTAACCTCAAAGGGCAAATGGACATGGGACGGTCATACCAGCGGTTACTATGCCAAGGAGCTCATTCTCAAAGGAATGGAGGATATGCCTGCCGATGTTTCGGGCGAGGAGGCAATTCAGAGACTTAATCAGTGCATTGCCGACGGATATACGCCCGAAAGAAGAGAAGAGGCCCTTCACAACAGCGACGAGAAAATACAGGCAAACATCATAATTTACAGCGCGAACAAAAAGCAGATATGGTGCTTCGGCGACTGTCAGTGCATCATCAACGGCAAATTTTTCGCTCACGAAAAAAAGTTTGATGTTATCCTGTCAAATATGCGCTCTCTTTATCTCGAGCTTGAGCGAATCTGCGGCAAAACCGAGGAGGAGCTTATTGCTCACGATACGGGCAGAGAATTTATTCTGCCGATTCTGAAAAAAGAGAGTCTGCTTGAAAACGCTCCGTCAGAATATGATATAGTCAACCTTAACGGATTCGATATAGATACCGGCAAGCTGATAAAATATTATCTTCTTGAAGGTGACGAGGTTGTGCTCGCGTCAGACGGATATCCCGAATTGAAAACCACGCTTAAGGAAAGCGAGAGGAAATTAGCGGAGATTCTTGATAAAGACCCGCTTTGCTATAAGGAATATTTATCAACCAAAGGTCTTAAAGAGGGCAATGCCTCTTTTGACGACAGAACTTATGTAAGCTTTACAGTTTAATCAGGAGGAAAAATCATGAAAAAAATACTCTCAGTCTTACTTATCGTTGCTATGCTTATACCGGTTATGTCCATAGGCTCATTTGCGGCTTCAGACGCCACAAAAGCAACATGGACATTTAAGGCAAGCGTTTTTGACGCGGCTTCATCTGAAGCTAACGATAAAACCAATTTTACAAAGGGCGGCGCAGCAGTATACGATTCAAAAACCGCGTCTGATATTACTGTTAAGCCCGGTCAGGTTGTATGGGTTACAATTCACCTTAAAACAGGTTCGGCATATTATGCAGGCGAGTTTTCAACAAATGTTTTTTACACAAACAATGTATTTACATCTGCAAAGAAATCAAACTACATATGGAATGACAGCGGAAAATATACAGGCATCTGCAGTCCCCGCACAGGTGCTCCCTATGCACTGATTACTGAGGGTAACAGAAAAGCCGGTTATCCCAAGAGCTGGAGCGACAGCAAAAAGAGTTCTCATGAATTTTACACAGCTATAATGTGCCCCGACGTTATGAACTATTCAAAAACAGTCGCGAATGTGGACGAGGATGTAGTATCATTCCCGATTTATGTTAAGTCAAACGCGGCTGCCGGCACAAAGGGACAGATTTTTATTACTCAGGATGATATATGCACCTCAAGCAATAAGTCAGGTAAATTCTATCTCAATAATTACACAAAAGGCGGCGATCTGAATCAGACACCTGCCAGATATTCCCAGGGCGTAAGCTATGACACGTCAAAAGCGGTTCTTAACTTTACCGTAGCGGGCGGAGAGCAGCCCTCAGGCGGTACATCTTTCTTTGCGTCGGTTATTAACTTCTTTAAGAACATCTGGAATTTTATCACAGGATTATTCAGCGGAATCGCTAAATAAGTGAGGAATTAATATGTCAAAAATAAAGCTTGCGTACGTTACGCACGGGCTTTCTTCAAACGGAATTGAATCATTGCTTCTGAGCATCATGAAGCATATTGATACGCAGAAATATGATGTCACCTTTGTCATTGCCGTTGACAGGGGTGTTAAGTCGCTGCACGAAAAAACCGTTATTGATTTAGGCGCAAAAGTGATTAACGTATGCGACATGGATTCGCTTAAAAAGAAATTCATATATATGAAGTCTCTTGAAAAAATATTCAGAGACAATCAGTTCGATATCATTCATGCAAACATGGATTTGCTTAACGGTATAGTTCTTCGTGCGGCAAAAAAAGCAGGCGTAAAAAAACGTATATGCCATGCGCACACAACGGGTTCTCAATATGATTTCAGCGAAAACAGAAGCTTTATTTTCAGAGTAATTCAGAGTGCTTATCAGGTGCTGATGAAGCGGCTGATAGCTTCAAATTCAACAGATATGCTCGGCTGCTCTCAGAAAGCGAACGAATATCTTTATTCAAAAAAAGCGGATGAGGCCGAAATAATATATAACGGAATAGAGCTTAATTCTTTTTTAAACAAAACAGACAAAAGCGTTGGCGGAATAAGACAAAGCAAGGTTAATTTTGTTACCGTCGGCAGAATTTCAGTCCCGAAAAATCCGATGTTTATTGTTGATATTATCGAAGAGCTTTCTCATCTTCGCAGTGATTTTGTCCTTAACTGGGTCGGCTCAGGCGAAATGGAAAAGCAGGTACGTGATGCAGTTAAGGCAAAAGGACTGTCTGATTACATTAATCTGACGGGTGTGAGAACGGATGTCGCGGATATCCTTCATTCAAGTGATTATTTTCTTTTCCCGTCTCTTTTTGAAGGCCTGGGAATTGTTCTTATTGAGGCTCAGGCGGCAGGGCTTGAATGTTTTGCTTCAACGGCTGTGCCGAAGTTAACTGATTTAGGTGCCTGCCATTATATTCCTCTTGAGGACGGAGCAAAAAAATGGGCAGAATATATTAACAGCACAGTTGAATCGGGTCAGAGGCTTGAAGCTGACAAAGAAAAAATAATGCAGTTTGATATAAATAAAACCGTCAGCGACCTTGATAAAATATACTGCGGAGGATAACGAATGGAAAAGGTTATTCATTACTGCTGGTTCGGCAGAGGCGAAAAGCCGAAGCTTACTCAGAAATGTATTGCAACCTGGAAGAAAAATCTTTCCGGATATGAAATTAAAGAATGGAATGAGGATAACTTTGATTTATCTTCATGCAAATTTGCGTCAGACGCTTACAGTGACAGAAATTTTGCTTTTGTCAGCGACTATGTAAGAGCGAAGGTTCTTTATGAGTACGGCGGAATTTATCTTGACACGGACGTTGAGGTGCTTAAGAGCTTCGACCGTTTTACGGAGGATAAATTCTTTGCGGGCTTTGAGGAAAAATCCTTTGTCGGCACCTGTGTAATGGGTACAGAGCCGCATTCACCGCTGCTCAGAGAATACATTTCTCATTATGAGAATGCGGAGTATTTCAACCCCGACGGCAGTAAATACGTCGACACAAATGTTATACTTCTCACAAGGCTTCTTGAAGAAAAGGGCCTCAAAAGAGATGACAGCGAGCAGCTTGTTGACGGATATATAAAAATCTATCCCCGCACATTTTTCAGCCCGTACGATTATATAAACGGCATAAACTACATAACAGATGACAGCTGCGCCATACATCATTTTATACAGTCGTGGCTGCCGAAGAGCACAAGAATAAAATCCGCCGCAAAGCGTAAAATCATAAAGCTTGTCGGCGGCGAAAATGTAAAAAAAATCAGAGAAAAACTTGGCGGCAGATAAGCCTGAATCGGAGTGTTGTTTTAATGAATGAGAGTACACAAAGGCGTTTCGGCAGAATAGTAAATATTGTTTATCTTGCTCTTCTGCTCGGTTTTGCATATCTTTTTATGAAATACTGTTTCGGCATGGTATTTCCGTTCATCTTTGCCTTTTTTATCGCAATGATTGTTCAGAGACCTACAAATTTCATATTCGGTAAAATCAAAAGGTTCAAGGGCATAACTTCAACAATACTTGTTCTGCTTTTACTGATTATAGGGGTTTCTCTTGTTTCACTTTTAGGTGCGCAGGTTGTTTCAACATTCCGTGATTTTGTTGCGTATCTGGTTCAGAAAATCAAGGATTTTCCGACATTTATCGAAAACATTCAGAAGTGGGCGCTTAACGCTATTGCCGTTTTGCCTGATTCCTTTGAAGCAAGACTGGCCGATTCAATCACAAGAGGTCTGGAAAGATTTAAGGAGCTTACGGTCAGCGAGGCCGCAAGTCTGCTTGTAAAATCCGCTTCAGGCAGTGAAAAGGTTAATGTTTCCTCAATTATTTCACCTATCGGGGGCGGAGTGTGGAACTTTGTCAAAGAGATTCCGTCGGTACTGGTTGCAACGCTTGTTGCGGTTGTAGCTTCCTGCTTCATGGCTTCCGAGTATGACAGACTTGTAGGATTTGTAAAAAAACAACTGAGTCCGAGACACAGCGAAGCACTTTCAAAAAGTAAGGCAATCCTGTTTTCCACACTTAAGCAGCTTCTTAAGGCCTACGGCACAATTATTCTTATAACATTTACCGAGATGTCCATAGGGCTTTATATTCTTAAGCTTATTGGTGTTTTCAATAATGAATATATTTTCCTTATAGCTGCCATAACCGCGGTTGTGGATATAATACCTGTTCTCGGAACAGGCACGGTGCTTATACCCTGGGCACTGTACAGCCTCCTCAACGGCAGTTATTCATTCGCCATAGGACTTATTATCATATACGTTGTTGTTCTTGTAATACGCCAGATAATCGAGCCTAAGCTTGTGGCGGACAGGCTTGGACTTCCGCCCGTTCTGACAATCGCGGCAATGTATATCGGCACTCAGCTTTTCGGATTTATCGGACTTTTCATTCTTCCCATAACACTTATTATGATAAAGCGTCTTAATGACGAAGGCGTTGTTCATTTATGGAAAACCGACACAGAAGAAGGCGAAGAATAAAAAAATTTAAAAATTTTTAAAAAAATGCTTGACAAGCATATATTTATGTGATATTATAACTGAGCGATTCACGGAACGGCACACCGTTCCTGAGTTGGTGCTTATGACGATGAGGGTCCACCCGTTCCCATCCCGAACACGGTAGTTAAGCTCATTAGTGCCGAAAATACTTGGCGGGCAGCCGCCCGGGAAGATAGGAAGGCGCCAACATAACGAATTCAGTTGTCCAAAAGGACGGCTGTTTTCTTTTTTACGGGGTTTCCCGCAGATGAAAAAGTACGGATTTAGGCGTCCGTACTTTTTTGTTTTTATTTGCCTTTACCCGCCTTGCAAAATCTGCCCGGCTTTGATATAATTATATAAATATTTTAGAGTGGGTGATTTTACGGATTACACAAAAGGTCTTGTAAGCATAATTCTTCCCATGTACAATGTTGAGAAATATCTGCATCAGTGCCTCGACAGCGTTATTAATCAGACATATAAAAATCTTGAAATCATCTGCGTTGATGACGGCTCGCCCGATTCCAGCGCTGATATTGTCAGAAAATACGCTGAAAATGACAGCAGAATAAAACTTATATCTCAGAAAAACCGGGGCCTTTCCGGCGCGAGAAACACAGGCATCGACGCGGCGCAGGGCGAATACATAATGTTCCTTGACAGCGACGACTGGATTGACCTTAATACCTGCGAAGCCGCTGTTAAAGAGATTGAAAAAGAAAACGCTCAGCTCGTTTTATGGAGCTATATGCGTGAGTTCCCCGGCAAATCATCTCCAAAGGATATTTTCGGCTCTATGAATGAGAAAACAGTCGTTTTTGAAAATGAAAAAATGACCGCTCTTCACCGCAGAATAGCCGGACTTACAGGAGAGGAACTCAGTGTTCCCGAAAACGCGGATTCAGCCGTCACCGCCTGGGGCAAGCTTTTCAGAACAGAAATAATCAGGGATAACGGCTGTATTTTTACCGACACTAAAATTATCGGAACGGAGGACGCTCTTTTTAATCTCGAAGCGTTCTGCTATGTTAAAAAGGCCGTATTCATAAATGAATACTTCAACCACTACAGAAAAGACAACGAAACTTCACTGACGCGTCACTACAAGGCTTCGCTCTATGACCAGTGGCAGGAACTTTATAAGAGAATGGGTGCGGTTATCAAAGAGAAAAAGCTCCCGTTTGAAGACGCTCTTTATAACAGAATCGCTCTGAGTATCATCGGGATAGGGCTTAACGAAATCATCAACGACGCGCCGAAAAAAGAGATTATAAAAAAGCTTAAATCGGTCATAACTTCGCCGAAATACAAGCAGGCCTATTCACAGCTTGAGCTGAAATATTTCCCGATTCACTGGAAGCTGTTTTTTATGATGTGCAGACTCGGCAGCGGAACGGGAGTTTATATTCTGATAAAATGTATAGATAAACTTATTGGCAGATAAGGGAGGAATTATATGAAGACTCTCACGGTTTTTACCCCTGCGTTTAACAGAGCTTATTCCATTCATCTGTGCTATGAAAGTTTGCTTCGTCAGACCTGCAAGGATTTTGTGTGGCTTGTGGTCGACGACGGTTCCTCAGACAACACGGCTCAGCTCATAAGCGAATGGCAGAAAAAGGACAACGGCTTTGAAATAAAATATATATATAAAGAAAACGGCGGCATGCACACCGCTCACAACACCGCATACGAAAACATCGACACCGAGCTTAACGTATGCATCGACTCGGATGACTACATGACCGACGACGCTGTTGAAAAAATCGTAACTTTATGGAAAGAAAAAGGCAGCGAAAAGTACGCGGGCATCATCGCTCTTGACTGCACAAAGGACGGTAAGACAATCGGTCTGCCTCTTGAATCAGACAGAGAGGAAACCACACTTAAGGGATATTACGCCCGCGGCGGCAAAGGCGACAAAAAGCTGATTTACAGAACGGATGTTATGAAATCGTATCCCCCATACCCCGAATTTGAGGGTGAAAAGTACGTTTCAATAGCTTATAAATATTACCTCGCCGACGAGGATTATCAGCTTATAATTATGAACGAGCCCGTCTGTGTTGTTGAATACATGACCGACGGCTCCAGCACAAATATGTATAAGCAGTATCTGAAAAATCCCAAAGGCTTTGCCTTCATAAGAAAGGTCGACATGGAAAAGGCGGATAATCTCAAGGAGCTTTTTCGCTGTACAATCCATTACGTTTCCAGCAGTATTATCTCAAAAAACAAAAACTTTATAAAAGAGTCGCCTAAAAAAGCCGCAACGGTTCTGTCACTTCCCGCAGGCGCGGCGCTGACGTTTTATATTAAAAAGAAATCTAAAGGCTTAATGAAAGTCAACAAGGACTGATAATATGCATATTCCCTCCTCTGCCACTACAGAAATTGACGTGCTCACGTTTTCCGACGCTCTCAAAGGCAGCGACAAAAAAGATTATGATACGGAAAAATGGCTGTATGTTCCCGATTTTTATTCGGAGTACCGTTACATACTCGGCACTCGCGGCAGCAATCCGTTAATATGCATAGGAATCAACCCCTCGACTGCGGAGCCGGACAATCTTGACAACACGCTTAAATCCGTTGAGCGAATCGCTCTTGGCAACGGGTTTGACAGCTTCATAATGTTTAATGTCTACGCTCAGAGAGCGACGAGCCCCAAGGATATGGAAAAGGAAATGAATCCGCTTCTTCACAGCGAAAACATGAAGGCCTTTGATTACGTTCTTTCTCTTTCGGAGGGTACTCCCTGTGTATGGGCCGCGTGGGGCACAATAATAAATGAGCGTGACTATCTTGCCGACTGCGTGCTCGATATGATTAAGACGGGAGAAAAATATAACGCCAGATGGGTCAGCGCGGGCGCACGCTCAAAAAAAGGCGGTCATCCGCATCATCCGCTTTATCTTAAAAAAGATTCGCTCATTGAGGACTTTGATGTTTTATCATATTGCAGAAGTTTAAGAAAGGTATGATTTTTTGACAGTTTTTTTATCAATACTTATAACCGTCGCAATAATTTTTCTTATATTTCTTATTATCTGCTTCGGTGCGTTTAAAAAGACTTTTTCAAGAGAAAAAAGCCAGAAAAAAACAGAGACAGATTTTTATAAAAAACTCAGCCGCCGCAAGTGCACAGAGCTTTCAAAAAAGATAAAATCCGACTCGGAAATTTTTGAAAAAACTGATGGAAAAGATGTAGCAATTCTCGGAATGGAAGACGTTCATCTTGCAGGCAGGCTCTATCTGTGTGAAAGCGGAGAGAATAAAAATTCCGTCATTTTATGTCACGGTGCAAAAAGCAGCGGTAAGCTTGATTTCGGCGCGGCGTTTAAAATGTACCGCGAAATGAACTATAATATTCTTGTTGCGGATTTGCGCGCTCACGGCAGAAGCGAGGGCAAATACTGCTCAATGGGAATTCTTGAGAGCTACGATGTTGTGGCATGGTGCAAGTGGCTCGAAATGTGCTTCGGAACAGAGAGCGATATTATCGTTCACGGTGTTTCAACAGGTGCGTTCGCCGCTGTTGCAGCCGCCGCAAATCCCGAAATGCCGCAGAATATTAAATGTGTAATCGCCGACAGCGTTTATCCGCTGATACGCACTTTTGTATTCAAAGATGTCAAACGCAGCTTCGCTTTTCTCGCGAAGCCCGTGCTGTTTTTCATGAATGTGTTTTATAAAAATCATGTGGGCTTTGATATGCGTGATTTCAGCCTTTTCTCAGTTGCGAAGGCTGTGAAAATTCCCACACTTTTTATCCATTCCGAAAACGATTATGACGCGTCATTTTCCGAAGCGGCAAACATTGCAAAAAGAGTTCCCGTTAAAAGCCGCTTTATAAAAATAAAAAAAGCTCCTCACGGAACCTGCTTTGAAAAAGACGAAACCACCTGCGCGGAAGCTATTAAAAAATTCATCGGTGAATTATAATGGAAAAAATAAATTATCAGAAAAAAATGGAAGAGCAGTTTGAAGGGCTGAGCGGCACTCCGTCTCTCCTGCTTCACAGCTGCTGCGGTCCGTGCAGTTCATATGTGCTCGAGGTTCTGTCTGAGCATTTCAGTGTAACCGTGCTTTATTACAACCCCAACATTTATCCCGAAAGCGAATACGAAAAGCGTCTCTCGGAGCAGATAAAAATCATAGACTCAATTCCCTTTAAAAATCCCGTTAAGCTTATGCCCTGCGGATATGATGAGAATGAATTTCTCACCGCCGCCAAAGGTTATGAATCCGAGCGTGAAGGCGGCTCCAGATGTGAAAAATGCTTCATACTCAGAATGGAAAAAACAGCCGCCGTTGCCAAAGAAAAGGTCTTTGATTTTTTCACTACAACTCTTTCTGTAAGTCCTCATAAAAACGCTCCGCTTCTCAATAAAATCGGTGAGGAGTTATCAGAAAAATACGGCGTAAAATATCTCTATGCGGATTTCAAAAAGAAAGAGGGCTACAAGCGTTCTATAATTCTGTCCAAAGAGTACGACCTCTACCGTCAGGATTACTGCGGATGCCGATTTTCACTCAGGGAGGCAGAAGAATGAGACTCGCGACTCAGACAAGCATATCCGCCGACTACTTCGGCTTCAAAAAGTCCATTGAGCTGATTAAAGAGGCAGGCTTTGATTCCGTGGATTTCTCCATGTTCTGTATGTCCCTCGATAAAGACTGTGTTCTCAATTCAGACAACTGGCGTGAAGCGGCAAAGGATATTAAAAAATATGCGGACAGTCTCTGCATTCCCTTTTCTCAGGCTCACGCGCCGTTTTATTTTTCCATTGATGACGGCGAAGAAATCTTCTTAAAAAATGTCAGAGAAAAAGTAACAAGAGCAATAGAAATCGCGGGTATTCTTGAGATACCTGTAATAATCGCTCACCCGATGCAGTTCAGACCTTTTTATAAAAAGAAAAACCGGAAATATTTCAGAGAATTCAACAGGGAATATTACGCGCAGTATCTGCCTTTGTGTGAAAAGAACGGCGTAAAAATCGCCTGCGAAAATCTCTGGAAAACAAAAGGCAAGGGCAAACGGAAGCATATAATTGACGGCGCCTGCGCTGACCCTGCTGATTTTTCTGAGCTGATAGATTCTGTGGGAAGTGAATATTTTACAGGCTGTCTTGATATAGGCCACTGTGCTCTTACGGGCAGAAACGCCGCTGACTTTATACGTATCGCCGGCAGCCGTATCGGCGCTCTTCACGTTCATGACAATAACGGGGTTGAAGACCTTCATATGCCGCCCGGATACGGCAATACGAATTGGGACGAGGTTTGCAGAGCCCTTGCGGATATTAATTACAGCGGTGATTTTACGCTTGAGGCTGATGAATTCCTTACTCCTTTTGAGAATGACCCCGAGCGCGCGCTTCTTGCCATGAAAGTCATGGAAAGAACAGGCAGACAGCTGATTGAAAAAATTGAAAATTATAAGCGGGAAAAATCCTGCTGAGAAAAATAAAAAAGCAGTCTTCAGATTAACGTAAGATTATCTGAAGACTGCATTCTGTTTTACAGCTTATTTATCAAAAATACTGATAAGTCTTAATATGTTATCTGCTGCAAGCTCGAGGTTTTTAACGCTTTCGCCTCTGATAACCGAGAAATCCTTCGCGACTCTGTTTGTGCTGAATACCGCGCTGACACCGTTCTGATATGCGGCGTCAAGCTTCTTGTCATAATCGCCTGCGATAACGATAACCGGAACATTCTTTTCTTTGGCTCTTTTTGAAACGCCGATGACAACCTTGCCTCTGAGAGACTGAGAGTCAAATCTGCCCTCGCCCGTAAATATCGCGTCAGCTCCGTCAATCACATCAGAAAAATTAACGGCGTCAAGGATTGTCTCGATTCCCATCTGAAGCTCCGCGCCGAAGAAAGCCACCATGCCGGCTCCCATTCCGCCTGCCGCTCCGCCGCCGGGGATAAAGTCAAGCTCTGTACCGCAGGCTTCGTTGACAACCTTCGCCGCGTGTCTGAGACCTTCGTCAAGTAGCTTAACACATTCTTTATCGGCACCCTTCTGAGGAGCGAAAACGTAAGCCGCTCCCATTTCGCCGTAAAGCGGATTGTCTATATCGCACATGGTAACGAATTCGATTCCGTCAAGGAGCCTGTTTCTGCCGCTCATGTCTACAGCCGCAATGTCCTTAAGCGTTCCGCCTGCCGGGATAAATTCCGCGCCGTTATTATCGAGGAATTTAATTCCCGCCGCGGCCGCCGCGCCGCAGCCCATATCGTTTGTGCCCGAACCGCCAAGGCACATGATTATCTTTTTACAGCCTCTTTCCGCCGCGTCAACAATAAGCTGACCGACGCCGTAGGTGGAAGTTACCTTCGGGTCTTCTCTGTCTTCTGTGAGAGGAAGTCCCGCGCATACAGCCATTTCGATAACCGCGGTGGTTCTGTCATCAAGGATAGCGTAATAAGCGGTCATTTCATCACCGAACGGGTCCTGAACCTGAGCGGTAACCTTGTCGCCGCCGACAGCCTCTAAGAAGCAGTCAACACTGCCCTCGCCGCCGTCGGCAACGGGGATTGAAATTACTTCACAGTCGGGGAAATATTTATAGATTTTTCTGCTGATTATTTCGCATATTCTTTTTGATGAGATTGTACCCTTAAATGAATCGGGGATAAGTATTGCTTTTTTCATAACACATCACCTGATAACCTTTATTCTGTCGTCAAATCTGGGCTTGCGCTCAGGCTTTTCATCGGGGTAGCCTATTGCTATGGCAATCTGGAATTTATAATCTGCGGGAATATCAAAAAGCTCTTTCCACTTAAGACTTCTTTCATCCTCAAAAAGCGCGCCTATACTGCCTATAATGCAGGTGCCCAGCCCCATTGACTCTGCGGCAATTACAATATTTTCACACATGATTCCCGAATCCATGTAGCTCTCATTTTCGGCAAAAATCAGCGCAAGAGTCGGCGCCGTCTGATATACGGGATTAACGTCCCATCTTGTATAAGCAGGGGTATCATAACCGACGAGCTCTTTAAAGTCCGTATTCATGCCGTCAAGATGCTTTTTGTTCTGTATAAATCTCACATGGCAGGGCTGGCAGTTTCTTCCGCTGGGAGCGGCCTTCGCCGCCTCCATGAGGATATCAAGCTCCCCGTCTGTTATCTGCTTCTGAACATAGCTTCTTATAGTCTGACGTTTAAAAATGTTTTCAAGTGTTTCATTCATGATAAATCCCTCATTTCTGTAATTAAATATAACAAAAACAGCCGATAAAGTCAACAAACAATATTGTTGCAAATAAAACTTCTGTATGATATAATCATTATGAGTATTAGTGTGCACAGGAGGAAAAACAATGCTTAACATTGCAATTATAACCGCGTATTACGGCAGATTGCCCGATTTCTTTAATGCGTGGTTACGCTCTGCTCAGATGAATTCAGATATTGATTTTTATCTTGTTACGGATATTGAGTTTGATTTTCTTCCGTCAAATGTTAAAAGGCTTCCTCTTTCCTTTGAAGAATTCAGACAGCTTATTGAAAAGAAACTCGGCAGAAGCATAAAGCTTGAGAAGCCTTATAAAATATGCGACTATCGCCCGATGTACGGCATTATTTTTGAGGATTACCTTAAAGATTACGATTACTGGGCATACGCTGATACGGATGTTGTATTCGGAAACATCAGAAAATTCATTGAAAACAACGATATTGAAAAATATGATAAATTCATGTATTTAGGACATCTTTCTTTTTACAGAAACACTGAAAAAAATAATTCTGTATTTAAACTCGGCGGTGCCGTATGCGGCAGCTGGGAGGATGTTGTTTCCACAAAAGAGAATTGCCTTTTTGATGAATGGAACGGAATTTTCGGAATTTACAAAAAAAATAATATTCCGATGTATGAAGGAAAAATTTTTGCGGATGTAACTTCAAACTATCACAGATTCCGTTTGTCTCAGAACTGCCCGAATTATGACCGGCAGGTGTTTTACTGGCAGAACGGCGGAGTTTACCGTACATATATCGAAAACGGTCAGCTTAAAGAAGAAGAATTTATATATATCCATTTTAAAAAGCGTCCCTTTGAAAGAGAAAATTTTGATATCTTCTCATCCGACGCGTTTTTTATCGGCCCTGACGGAATTTCGGAAAAGAAAAATCCCGATGTTACTGCCGATGATATTGAAAAATATAATCCATACCCCGGTAAGTTTGCGGAAAAGCTTGAACTGCTTAGATTTAAAATCAGCTTCTTTTTTATGAGAGTTCGCCGCAAGCTGAAAAAAATACTGTGTAAAAATATTTAAAGAAGAAGGAGCCCGCAATGAATAACCGTAAGGTTGCAGTTGCTATGAAATGGTCGGTTATCGCTGAGGTTATCGCCAAGGTGATAAGCCCCGTTACAAACGCAATACTTGCAAGAATTCTGATACCCGAAGTTTTCGGCCTGGTCGCGACAATAAACATGGTTATAAGCTTCACCAATGTTTTTACCGACGCAGGCTTTCAGAAATATATTATTCAGCACGAATTCAGGGACGAAAAAGACAAGGACGAGAGCATAAACGTCGCTTTCTGGTCGAACCTTATTTTATCTCTTGTGCTTTTTGTTGTTGTTCTGATTTTTAAAAATCAGATTGTTACTCTCGTCAGCTCCTCTGACCCGGATTCTCTCAGCTCAGCTTTCACTAAAACATCTGAATTCGGCTGGGGTATTGCTGTCGCTACACTGACGCTGCCCATAACCGCTTTTTCAAGTATTCAGATGGCGGTCTACAAGCGCCTTATGGACTTCAAGACTCTTTTCTATGTAAGACTTGTAGGCTCACTTATTCCTCTTGTTGTTACAATCCCCATCGCGTATGTTACAAGAAACTTCTGGTCGCTTGTCATAGGCTCCCTTGCCGGCGAGCTTTCAAATGCGATAATTCTCAGCGTCCGCTCCCCGTGGAAGCCGAAATTCGCATTTAACTCCAAAAAGTTTTTTGAGATGATTTCATTCTGCTACTGGATTCTCCTTGAGTCTGTTCTCGTATGGCTCACCTCGTATATCGGCACGTTTATTGTCGGCAAATTCCTCTCTACATATTATCTCGGAATATACAAGACGTCCATGACCACCGTCAATCACATTGTCACGCTGATAACGACGTCAACCTCGGCGGTAATGTTCCCGACTATTTCAAGACTTCAGAATAACCGTGACGAGATGTGCCGCTTCTTCCTCGACTTCATGAGAATGGTATCTATGGCAATTATCCCTCTGGGATTCGGTATGTATCTTTACAGCGGATGCATAACACAGATCCTTCTGGGTAAGCAGTGGAATGACGCGATTCCGTTTATCGGACTGTGGGGTCTGTGCAGCGCGTTCGGCCTTGTGCTCGCTTCTTATTGGGACGGCCTTTTCAACGCAATCGGCAAGCCGAAATACTCGGTAATAACTCAGGCGATTTATCTCGCTGTACTCGTTCCGATGCTTCTTTACGGCGCGTCAAAGGGCTACGATGTTTTATATAAATTAAGATGCGTCAGCAGGCTGATTTTCATAGTAGTTCAGCTCATTGCCGTGTGGATTGTATTCAGAATCGGCCTCAAAAAGGTTATCAGATTCCTTATTCCCTCACTGCTTTGCTCTGTGCCTATGATTGGCGCGGCGCTTGTTATGAAGCATTTCCTCGGTGACGGTCTTATCATTCAGATTGCGGAAATATGTGTCTGCGCAATCATATATATGACAACAGCGTTCCTGATTCCGTCCACGAGGAAGGATATAATTTCTATAATTGTAATGATGAAAATTCCGCTTCCTGCAAAAATAAAAAGACTTGCAAAGACCGATAATATTTCTGACGCAGAAGCTTGATGAAGTCAAAGCCTGCGGGCATGAAAAATCCAGATAAAAAAGCAGCAAGCTCTGTGCCGAAACGACGCAGAGCTTGTTTTTTGTGCCTGTTTTATTTCATGTTTCTCTCATAGGACTCGATCATCTTTTTAACCATCTGACCGCCTACAGAACCTGCCTGCTTAGATGTGAGGTCGCCGTTGTAGCCCTGCTTGAGGTTAACGCCTACTTCTGAAGCTGCTTCCATCTTGAACTTGTTAAGAGCTTCCTTTGCTTCGGGAACTACGTTCTTATTGCTTGATGCCATTTCGTTTCACTCCTTCGCAATGAATTGCGTTTGCAGTAATATTGTGCGCCGATATTCGAAAAATACGATTGAAAAATTTTGTTAATTAATACATGAATTATGACGGCAGTTCTTTTCGGTGTGTATATTGACTTGAATTTTTCCGCATGGTATTATTAAAAAAACGAATTATTATGTGAGGCGGCATTTATGCTTGATTCAAAATTCAAAAAGCTTGGTGAAAACATATTTTTATTAAAATATGAGAACGATTACGGCCTTGATGAGCTCCTTTCACGCGGCGTCAAAAGTGTCGCGGGGCTTATGCTTTATGTGCAGAAGCACTTTCTGCTCAGCAGCGGCGATGTTAAAATCAGAAGCTGTGATTTCGGCTGCACCACGTTTAATTCCTTTACCGAAGACGGTGACCATATTTTTGCCCGCAACTTTGATTATAAAGAAGCGCCGTGCATTGTTGTGTGGACCGCGCCCGAAAACGGCTACAGAAGCGTCGGCGTAACCTCTGCCGATGTACTGCTTTGTGACGATACCATTGATAAAAAAGAAAAGAGGCAGAAAAGACTCCTTGCGGCTCCGTTCGCCTGTATGGACGGCGTGAATGAAAAGGGCCTTTCCATAGCGGTTGTCAAGCTGAATTCAGAATCAACTGATCAGAAAACAGGCAAAACACCGATTATCACAACTGTTATGATAAGAGCGGTGCTGGATAAATGCGCTACGGTTGACGAAGCTGTCAAGCTGTTTTCAGAGTATGATATGCATGACTCATTGTCTGTCGCTTATCACTATCAGATAACCGACGCTTCGGGTCAGAGCGCGATAATAGAGTATATTGACAACAAAATGGTCGTTTATAAGGCGGACCGCGAAAGGCAGTATCTTCTGAATTTTTATCACACGCCCGATATCCATATTGAAAACGGCTCGGGATATACGCGCGAAAAATGGCTGCATGAGGAATTTGCCGAAACGGGTCTCGTTATGAGTGAAGACAGGGCCTTAAAGATACTTGAAAGGGTTCGCCTGAGCTACAGACATAAAAAAGGCCATATGGTGCAAAGCCTGTGGAGCGCTGTTTATAACTGCTCAAAGCAGACTCTCAGAATGTGTGTCGGAATGGATTATTCTGAAAAATATACATTCGGAATTGAGTGTAAGGAATTTGAAAAATAAGGATACAGATTATAATCAACATAATTGTTGAAAAAGTGCTTTTATTATGTTAAAATAAATTTAAGGATTATATAAAAAACAGAAGATTTTTAAAATAAAGAATTATGAAAGAAGGTAATCAGATGAAAAAGATGCTCGCAATTTTAACGGCAGCGGCTATGATATTCAGTTTATCAGCCTGCTCAGGTAAAAAGCCGGATAACGGCAAAACAACAACCACCGAGGCCTCAACAACAAAGACAACGGCGGCAACAACACAGTCTACAACAGAAAGCACGACTGAAACCACCACCGAAACAACGACGGAGACGACACAGAGCACTACAGAGAAGCCGACAACAACTACCACAAAGAAAACTACAACCACAAAGAAACCGACCACTACAACTAAAAAAACAACAACGACTAAAAAGACGACAACCACTAAAAAACCGACTACAACCAAAAAGGTTACTACTACAAAAAAGACAACAACCACAAAGAAGACTCCTGCAAAGCCGTCAACAAAAGCTGAAATCGCAAAGGCTTATAATAACGCCGTGAACAAGGCAAAGTCATCAAATGCGGGATTTACTAAAAAGGTAGTAAATTCCGAGGTTGACGCGGAGCTCGGAGTTCTGAATAAATACAAAAACGATATTTTCGGATTCCTCAGAGTAGGAGATAACGCACCCGAAACAAAGCCCAAGGGTCAGAGCAGTGAAAAGCTCGACCTTAAGACCGCAAGCCTTTCGGAAGCCGATATAAAAGCGGCGACCTGCAAGCTGGAAAACGGCAAATGGGTTATTGATATGACGCTTAATAACGGCACAACCGTGTCGGGCAGCACCGCCCTTTCACCTGTTGATAAGACGGGAATCTTTATCGGCGACAAAGACAAGAGACATATCGACCACAAAACGGCGGAGAATTATAAATACGCCATTGACAACGTAAAAATCGGCTCACTGAAAATAGCAAGCGTTAACTCAGTAACGGAAAAGACAAGCAATGTAAAGGTTAAGGCGGTTATTAATCCTTCAAACGGCAGACCCGAAAGCATAACCGTTTCATTCTATTCAACAGCGCATTTTGTCAAGCTTAAAACACCGGTTAAAACCTTTGACTCACTTGACGCAGGCCTGTCATCCACAATCAAATACACGAGCTTCACATGGTAAGCTTTTATTAAAAACGCCGCCCGGCTGAGACTTCTGATGTCAAAGCCGGGCGGCTGAATTATTTTTAAATTTTATTCTGCCTGATCGTTATCTTTTTTCTTTTTCTGGATTATTAATAATATAACAACTGAAGTCAATGCAAGAACGGCGGCGCCGAGACAGCAGATTATAATAACATATTTTGTGTTGCTGAAGAAGCTGACCGCATTGTCTTTTGCCGCACTGTTCTGATTATCTTCTACACCTGCGGTATTCTCTGTTGTTGCGGTTGAGGTTGACTGTGTTGTGCTTGCCGTTGTGGTAGTTGTAGTTGTGGTTGTAGTGGTAGTGATTTCTTTAACGTAGTCTATGCACGCCCAGCCTGACTGATTTTTATATGTAGTATATCCCCAGTTATGGCCGTCGTTTTTATATGTATACTGATAGTTTATTTTTGCGTCATGCGGAATTGTTTTATACCCCTGGAACATGGTTGACGGGCCCTGACGGAGAACTATGCCTGTATCTGATGTAACCTTTGCTTTTATCTCCTCGGGCAGCTTCTTTCCGCGCTCTTTGCTAACGACTTCATTTTTTTCAAGGAAACAGCTGTCAAGCTCGTTCTCTGTAACATTTATAAAGCCGTAGCCTTTGTTTTTGTGTCTTGTATCTCTTATTACAAGCAGATATTTTTTGCTCTGCTTGTCAAAGCTGTGGACCATGAGCTTTATGCCGGGTTCAACATTGTCATCATTTTTAGTTTCAACATTGGTGGCATAATTATAGTCGTAATCTGTAAATTTATAGCCGTCAAGGTCACAGTAAACATACCATTCTCCGAATTCCGACTGACCCAGGTCAGCGTATGCTGGCATGCACAGCATTCCGATAAAAACAAGGGATAATAAAGCGGATACAAATTTTTTCATTTTTAACTCCTCCATCAGAAAACAATTTTATATATAATATTTCCTAAGAAAAATGAACAAAGATTAAGCAGCAGCGAAAGGATAAAAGGATTCAGCTTAACCGTTAACAATTTTTTATAAATAAAGCCCTCAATAATAACTATCAGCACTTCCAAAGGAATAAGAAACACATAATAAAAAGACCGCGGCAGGTAAAAGCTTACAACTGTAAGCACACAGTTCAGCACGGGATTTGTAATGGCATTTGTGAGCAGCACCACAAGCTGTCCGTAACCGGACCTGACACCGAAAACAAACGCGAAAACCGCCTCAATTATAACAGTTAAAGCAAAGCATATCAGTATGGTGTAAAGAATTCTGTGAAATATCATTCTGTTTTTTTTAGCTCACGGGCAACTAAAACAGCCGTCACAGCCGCCATTATTACAAATAAAGAAACGATAACCATCAAAGGTGATTTTATGTTATTAATCACTGCGTAGCTGACAGCTTCGATGTATTTATCCATGGGCACTATCCTTTCTCAGAGAAATAAACAGGCATATAAGGCAAATAACTGTTGTAACGGACAGAAGAACACAGTTAACAGGAAGGCTTGTTATTTTAAAGAAGAAAACCGGAACAACACCCAAAAACAGCCCTGTTGTTGTCAGACCGAACGCGAGACCGGGAGTGCGGGGCAGAACCGAAACAAGAAGCCCGAGAGTAACTGACATTGTCATACTGAAGAATACAACACCCGTGAGGGAAAGATACATATTATTGTCTCCGAACATCAGAAACGGGAGCGCAAGCAGTACGCTGAGCAGGGCAATCTTTTTTATGCCGAATAAATCCGCCAGTATTCCTCCCGCCGCTTTGCCGATGCCCATACAGACGAATAAAAGAATAGTCTGAAATGTGGTTTTGTTCCATGATGTCGGTATTCCGTATGCCATATATCCGCGCACAAACACAACAAACACTGCCAGAACTATAACTGCGGCACGGCTGATTTTTTTATTGTTATAACTGAAAGCATCACAGGAAGATTCATCTTTGCTCCCATTACCTTTAAGATATAACTGAGCGAGAATGACAAACGGAACCGCAGAGGCAATTAAAATAAGCAGAAGCCACGGCGGACAGGCGGTTTTGCTCAGCAGCTTGCCGCAGATTACCCCGAAAGAACCGCCGGATACAAAAATCGCGCTGTGTGAAAGACTTCCGCCTGATGTGCGCAGAGTAACCTCCGCTCCGTTTACATGAACGCAGGCATTGCCGACGCACAGAATTACAAGCGACAGAAACGGGATTGGCACACAGCTTTGCAGAATGAGAGCCGCCGCCAGAAAAATCAGACCGATTAGGCCGAAAGAGATTTTCGGGAATTTATCGCTGATATATCCTATAACAGCCTGCGGCACAAAGGCCAGCATATCATATGTAAAGAATATCAGCCACATAACAGGCACACTCTCAACATATCGCCCTAAAGCAAAAAAGCAGATAAGCTCAGTGACAAAATGAATATAAAAATACAGAAATCCTGTCCCGAGATTTTTTGTGTTGTACTTCATAAACTGTCCTTAATGTTTATAGTTTTGATAATTTTATCATTTCGCAAATATTTTGTCAATAATGCTCATCACCGCGCAGTATAGGCCGATTCTAACCGAATATCTCTGTTGAGATTACATAAAACCGCTGACAGATTATATAATCCGCCGGCGGTTTTTTCAGAATAAATCAAGCATGCTGTTGAGGTATATTTTTTCTCTTACCTGCAGCTGATATTCAGGCTTTACCATATAAAACAGAAGAAATTCAAGAATGATTGCCGTTCCGAGACCTCTTCCCTCAATTTTGAAATTTGTAAACCCGTTCGGTAGATATATTTCTCTTATATCGTCCGCACTGATGAAACTCGGATTTTTCATTGCATGTGAAAAGCTGTATCCCTCGTCTGCATTCGGGGCGGTGCATCTGTGCTCGGGACAGTCCTCGCCCAAAATTCTGCGGCTTACATTTTCATAGCACTGCTTTCTGTCCTTACAGCCGATATTACAGCATTCGTTGCAGAGAAACTCTGTCTTGTCTTTCTCCTGCTGAGAAAGAATGTTCAGCTTGTCAAACTGCCTGTTCAGACGAAAATCGGGCACAACATAACGGAAGTCGTCACGCTTAAGCTCATCGGAAAAATCGCGGAAGTCTGTCAGAACTTTAGTAGTGGATGAAACGAAATAAAGCCCGGGATAATTCTTTTTCAGATATTCAAGCAGTAAATCAGAATGAATAACCACTCCGTTTTCAACTGTGCCGCTTTTTTCAAATAAAGCGCACAGCCTGTTGCACTTTGTGTCAGAAAGATGCTCTTCGCGGATAAGGGAGTTGCTGAATGTAAGACGCGCCGAAATTCCGTATTCATTAATCAGAGCCGCAGCTTCCGCAGTGTTGTCATATTCCGCTCCGAAACGTCCGCCGCCCCATATGCAGTCAGCAGGGGCGCCGTATAAAGACGCAATATCACACCAGTCATAAAAATATTCCCGATGATTATAAAAAAGAGGAAGAAACGCCTTATAAAAATCATAGAATTCAAATAAACCGGGAAGATGAAAACGGGCAATGCTTACTTTGTTTTCCATATAAACAGGTCACCTGCGTATTTATCAGTTTTATTGCAGAATATTATATCATACCAATCAGAAGCATTCAATCAGAAGCACAAGAAAATTCATTAATTGACTTTTAACGTGTTATATAGTATTATTATAAAAAAACAAACTGCCACCGGGTAGTGAATGCTGAGCATTCGTCTGCGTTTCATTAGGTCTTTGAAGAAACGCACGCGGATGTTTATTTTTTTCAGGAGGAAAAATGAAAATCAAAAATCCGTTCCGCGACCTTACAAAATTTGAGCTTGTTTTATGGATAACGTCTGTGATTGTAGTGACAGCGTCGTTTTTGCTGTCTCCGGCGGCTGATTATCTTACCCTCGCGGCGTCGCTGATAGGGGTAACCGCGCTGATATTCGTCGCCAAAGGATACGTTATCGGTCAGGCACTTACCGTGGTGTTTGCGGTCTTTTACGGTATTATATCGTTTTATTTCAGATATTACGGAGAAATGCTCACATATCTGTGCATGACGTCGCCTATAGCGATAGTGAGCGTTGTTTCGTGGATTCGTCACCCGTATAAAAAGACAAAAGAGGTTGAGGTCAGCAGACTCACCGCAGGGAAAATAACCGTTATGCTTCTTCTGGCGGCCGCTGTTACGGTGATATTTTATTTTGTGCTGAAAGCGCTGAATACGGCAAATCTCTTTTTCAGTACACTTTCAATCACGACCAGCTTCCTCGCCTCATATCTGACATTTTTGAGAAGTCCCTATTATGCCGCCGCGTACGCCGCCAACGATGTGGTACTGATAATTCTGTGGATTCTCGCGAGCATGAAAAATCCCGCGTATATTCCGATGATTTTCTGCTTTGTGATGTTTCTTGCAAATGATTCCTACGGATTCATCAACTGGCAGAGAATGAAAAGACGGCAGAATACGGATAAATAATCAAAAATAATATTGTATATTTATTTTATGGTGATATAATTTTCATAAAGGAGTGATTGACATGAAAAAGATACTTTTACCCGAGATAAGCGAGGATTGTAAATACTACAGAGCGAATATTCACTGCCATTCCGACTGGTCTGACGGCAGCAAATCGCCCGAACAGCTTAAAGAGGACTATAAGGCTCACGGCTACAGCATTCTCTGCATAACCGACCATAATATTTTTGTGAATCACAATGACATGACCGACGATGATTTCCTTATGCTCAACGGCTATGAAATGGAAGTTCCCAGCGACACTGAAAAGACCTGCCATCTCTGCCTTGTGGCTCTCGATAAAGATATGGATACTCAGGTATGCTTCCACAGAAACAAATATCTTAACGGCAACACAAGGAAGCATCTTGACAGAATTAAATATGACGAAACAAAGCCCGACTATGACCGCATATATACCGCCGAGGGCGTCAACGACATGATAAAGCAGGGCGTTGACAACGGATTCTTTGTAACATACAACCACCCGACGTGGAGCCTTGAGAGCTACCCCGATTATATGAGATATGAGGGAATGAACGCGATGGAAATCGTGAATTTCGGATGCGATATATGCGGCTACGACGACGATAACGGCCACTGCTATGATGACCTGCTCCGCGGCGGCAAAAAGCTTTACTGCATCGCCACTGACGATAACCATAACCGTCATGGCGACGATTCACCCGACTGCGATTCCTACGGCGGATATATAATGCTCGCCATGCCCGCTCTTAATTATGAGGAAGCGGCAAAGGCTCTCAAAGACGGAATGTTCTATTCATCAACAGGAAATTATAAGCACGTCGGCCCCGAAATAAAATCACTGTATATTGAAGACAACAAGGTGAAGATTAAAACGAGCGATGTGCGCTCCATTACATATGTTCCGGATAACAGAGGCTCGAGAATCAGAAACGCCGAGTACGGCGGCAGCGTAAACGAAGCGGAATTTGATATCAGCCCGAAAACGGAATGGTTCAGAATTGTTGTTTCGGATAATAACGGATACAAGGCGTACACAAACGCATACTTCGTAAAAGATTAAAGGAGGATCCCTTATGAAAATATATTTCCCTGAAGAAGAGAATCTCAGCGGAATAACACATCTCTGCGTCGCCGCTCATCAGGATGATATTGAGATTATGGCTTTTTCGCCTATAGCGGAATGCTATGACAGCGAAGATAAAAACTTCGCGGGCGTTGTTGTTACAGACGGCGCAGGCAGTCCCCGTACAGGCGAATTTGCCGATTTCACTGACGAGCAGATGAAGGAAATAAGAATCTCAGAGCAGCAGAAGGCCGCGGATATCGGAAAATACCGTGCCGCGATTCAGCTTGAGTTCCCCTCAAAGGCAGTTAAGAATCCCGAAAATGACGAGCCTGTAAAGGCGATTTATGACCTGCTCATGAAGCTTCAGCCGAAGCATTTATATACTCATAATCTTGCGGATAAGCACGAGACTCACGTTGCCGTTGCCCTCAGAACAGTTGAAGCGGTTAAGAGAATGCCCACAGAGCTTCGCCCAGAAACATTCACCGCTCTCGAAGTATGGCGCTCACTGGACTGGCTGCCTGATGAAGATAAAATCTGCCTTGACACAGCGGCATATCCCGAGGTTGCGAGGGAGCTTCTTACTGTTCACCGCTCACAGGTTGCGGGCGGCAAAAGATATGACAATGCGGCAATCGGCAGACGCTTCGCAAACGCCACGTTTTTCGCTTCTCACGATACTGACGAGATGACAAGCATGAATTTCGGCCTTGACCTTATGCCTCTTGTTGAAGGGGACAGAACACCGGCGGAATTCATAAACGGCTATATAGACAAGCTGAAAGGCGAAGTAGATTCTGTACTTGAAAGGCTGGGCGGAAAATGATTAAATTCGGAACCGGCGGCTGGCGAGCCGTAATAGGCGAGGATTTTGTAAAAGAGAATATCCGAAGCGTTGCGGCGGGCATCCTTGAGCTGGCAAAGCTTGAAAACAACCTTGACAAGCCTGTTATCGTAGGCTATGACAGACGCTTTCTGTCTGAGAACGCGGCGAAATGGGTCGCCGAGGTGTTGGCCTGCGGCGGAATTACCGTATGGTTTATGAACCGCTCTGTGCCCACTCCGCTTGTAATGCATACGGTTAAAAACAAGGGACTTCATTACGGTATAGAAATTACCGCAAGCCACAACCCGTCCTGCTATAACGGCATAAAGCTGATTGTGGAGGAGGGCAGAGACGCTCCCGTTGAAACCACTCAGAAGTTAGAGGAGCTTATTGAAAAAACTTCTGACATAAAGTCTGAGGATTTTGATTCGTGCGTCAGTGACGGAAGTATAGTTTATCTTAAAAATCCGTTCAACGATTTTCTTGACGATATAATCGCTCAGCTTGATATGAACGCTCTGCGTGAGAGAGGCCTGCGCGTGATGTTTGACTCAATGCACGGCTCGGGCTCATATCCGCTGCTTGTAATTTTTCATACCGCGCGGTGCACCATTGACACGATAAACGTCAATAAAGACGCTTATTTCGGCGGTCAGATGCCTGCGCCCAGCGAGCAGGCTCTTGTAATGCTGAAAAATACCGTTGTCAAGGACGACTATGACCTCGGTATCGCCATGGACGGCGACGGAGACAGACTCGGAATAATTGACAAGAGCGGCAGATACATAAGCGCCAACGAGATTCTTTGTATGCTGTATTACTATCTTGTGAAATACAAGGGCTGGAAAGGCCCCGCGGTCAGAAATCTCGCTACCACTCATATGCTTGACAGAATAGCGGAATCCTTCGGCGAGAAATGCTATGAGGTTCCTGTCGGTTTCAAGTATATTTCTTCAAAAATTGACGAGGTTGACGCGGTTCTCGGCGGCGAATCCTCGGGTGGTCTGACCGTAAGGGGACATATCCACGGTAAGGATTCGGTTTACGCGGCTTCACTTTTCGCTGAAATGGTGAGCGTTACAGGTCAGAGCCCGTCTGAAATCATGGATGAGCTTGAAGAAGAATTCGGTCATTTTGAAATGGTCGAGGACAATCTCCGTTTTGCTCCTGAGCAGAAGGATGAGTTTAATAAAATTCTGATGATTGACAGACTCCTGCCGGAATTCGGCGAAAAAATCGAAAGAGCCGGCTATGAGGACGGCTGTAAGGTCTATTTTGAAAACGGCGATTTTGTAATATGCCGATTCTCTGGCACTGAGCCGCTGCTCAGAATTTTTGCGGAAAGCGGAACCAAAGAAAAAGCGGAGGAGTATATTACCGCTTTCAGAAAATTTCTC
>JAZUHE010000199.1:0-14955 GCA_045641565.1 Acutalibacteraceae bacterium
TTGATTGCGTCCCACAGCTTGGTGCCGAGAATTATAACCGAAGCGAGAGTCATGCTCAGCTTGAGCACGTCGGTCATAAATACGTTGAATACTGTATATACCGTTGAGTTTATAAAGAACATACCCAGCGGCAGCATTGAGAATGCGATTATCTCTTTGGTGGTTGCGTTTTTCAGGTCGAGACGTTTTTTCATGTTTTTACCTGCTTTCAAATCTGTAGTCTATACGGCTTTCTTCACAGGACTTGCTGTCTGTGCCGATAAGCGCCGAGTATAAAATATCCTCTTCAACGAAGCCCTCTGACTCGTCGTAATACGCCAGCTCTTTTTTGCTTATTTCAAGAGAAACTGTTTTTGTCCTGCCCGGGTCAAGCTCAACACGGCAGAAATCAGAGAGAGTCTTGACAGGTCTGTCGACAGAGCTTCCGTTCCACGCGGAGTAGAGCTGAACGGTCTGAGCGCCCCTCACGCTGCCGGTGTTTTTAACCGTAACTTTAAATACAGCCTTTTCCCCGTCAACGCTGCTGAGTCTTATATTGCTGAGTCTGAATTTTGTATATGAAAGGCCGAAGCCGTAGGGATAATCGGGCTCGGTGCCGTCTTTTTCAAGTTTTCTGTAGCCGTTGTAGTAGCCGTAATGCTGATGAAGCGAGAGCCATTTTACATCCGGATAGTCTGAATCCTTTTTGCCTATGGCAAAGGGAAGCTTGCCCGAGGGATTCACCTTGCCGAAAATAATGTCCGCGATGGCGTTTCCGCCCTCCATGCCGGGGTAATAGGCCATCATAATCGAGTTGATTTCCTTTTCCCATTCGGTCATTCTTATGACGTTGCCGCCCATGACAACCGCGACGGTGTTTTTGTTGAGCCAGCCCGCGAATTTAAGCATCTCAACCTCACGGTTCTTAAGGCCTAACTGTTTTCTGTCACCGCCGATAACAAAAATATACTCGCCCTCGTCGCCGTGACGCATGCCGCACAGAACGATTACCGCGTCGGCGTTTTTTATTTCGTCCGCCTTGCGTACAATGGCGGAGGTGGGAATAAAGCTGACGTTGACGTCTGAATAATTTTCCTCGAGAGCCTGCATGAATGTTTTAACATAGGGAGGGTGAACCTGACTGGAGCCGTAGTCGCCGATATTCTCAACCTTGGCGAGGTCACCCACAACGGCGATATTTTTATATTTTTCTCTGTCAAGAGGCAGAAGGTTGTTTTTATTCTTAATAAGAGTTATGGATTTTTCCGCGACTTCTCTCGCGAGAGCGATATGCTCGTCACAGGCGATAAGAGATTTGTCGTATTCTTTTTTATCTTCAGCCTCCGTAAATGCGAGGAGCGTTCTGACAATTCTCACGCAGGTGTCGTCAAGCTGCTTTTCTGTAACCTTACCGCTTTTTATGGCGTGCTTAACGCTGACGGTGTTGTATTTTCTTCTTATATTCATCTCAACATCGAGGCCCGCGTTAAGTCCGCCCGATGTGCTGTGAAGTCCGAAGAAGAAATCGGAAACGATAAATCCGTCAAAGCCCCATTCTTTTCTGAGCACATCATCAAGCAGATATTTGTTCGCTCCGTTGAATTTGCCGTTGTAGCGGTTGTATGAGCTCATTACAGCTCCTGCCCCCGCGTCAATGCACTTTTTGAAGTGAGGCAGATATACTTCTCTTTCCGTGCGCTTGTCAGCGGTGACATTAACCCAGAAACGGGAATTTTCCATGCTGTTGAAAGCGAAATGCTTTATGCAGGCGATAACATTCTGAGACTGAACGCCTTTTACGAGAGCCGAGCCCATTTTGCCTATATGAACGCTGTCCTCTCCGTAGGTTTCCTGGCTTCTTCCTCCGCCGGGATTATAGGGGACATTGAGGCATACTCCGCCGTAGAAGTTGCCGCCGTGAGCGCGTATTTCTTCGCCTATGGCCGTGCCGACTCTTTCTTCAAGCTCAGTGTCAAATGTAGCGCCTCTCGCCATAGTAACAGGGAAGCAGGTGGAATTGCCGCAGACACAGCCGCGGGGGCCGTCGCAGAATTTCATCTCGGGGAATCCGAGCCTTTCGCATCCGCCCGCGCCGTAAGGCTTGCTGTTGTAGCTGCCGATGCCCATGCTTTCATAAACCTTGCAGTTGCCTGCGATAAGCTTAACCTTTTCTTTAAAGCTCATCTGTGAAACAAGCTCTTTCGCTCTTTCGTCAAAACTCATGCGGTATTCTTTGTCAGAAGTCATATCAAGGCCCCTTTTCGTCAGTTTTATTATAAATGGTCAGCAATACTGCATTATAATTGTAAATATTATATTATAATCTCAGAAAATATTCAATATGAAACGCATATATTTATTGAAGTTTGCTTGACTAAAAATACAGGATGCGTATAATAAAAGCATAAGTTTCCCGACAGGAGGGTACCGGATATGCTTTATATCGGCATAGATTTAGGCACTTCGGCAGTAAAACTGCTGCTTGTAAATGAAAACGGAGAGATTCTCAGAGATGTTTCTGAGGAATATCCCATATATTTTCCTCATCCCGGCTGGTCTGAGCAGAATCCCGCTGACTGGTACAGCGCTGTAATCAGCGGCCTTGAGAAGCTTCTTGACGGCGCTGATAAAGCGAAGATACGGGGCATCGGAATCGGCGGTCAGATGCACGGACTCGTTGTTCTTGATGAGAATGATGAGGTTATCCGCCCTGCTGTTCTCTGGAATGACGGCAGAACGGAAAAGCAGGTTGATTATCTCAATAATGTCATAGGAAAAGAAAGATTGTCGGAATACACGGCAAATATCGCCTTTGCAGGCTTCACCGCGCCGAAAATTCTCTGGATGAAAGAGAATGAGCCTGAGAATTTCAGCCGCATAGCGAAGATAATGCTTCCGAAGGATTATATTGTCTATAAGCTGACAGGCGTTCATTCCTGCGATTATTCTGACGCTTCGGGAATGCTTCTGCTTGACGTTAAAAATAAATGCTGGTCAGATGAAATGATAAAAATCTGCGGCATCAAAAAAGAACAGCTTCCCGCGCTTTATGAGAGCTATGATGCTGTCGGAGCTGTTAAAGAAGAGATTGCCGAAACATTCGGATTAAAAGATGTTACTGTTGTCGCCGGCGCGGGAGATAACGCGGCCGCGGCCATCGGAACAGGCACGGTAGGCGAGGGCAAATGCAATATTTCTCTCGGTACATCGGGAACAATATTTATTTCAAGCGAAAAATTCGGTGTTGACAATAACAACGCCCTTCACTCATTCGCTCACGCAGACGGGAATTATCATCTTATGGGCTGTATGCTTTCAGCCGCCTCGTGCAATAAGTGGTTTATGGATGATATTCTGAATGACAGCGATTACGCCGCTCTGCAGGCAAAGATTACGGATGAGAAATTAGGAAAGAATCACGTCTATTTCCTCCCGTATCTTATGGGAGAGAGAAGTCCCATAAATGATGTAAACGCAAGAGGCACTTTCACAGGCCTTACTATGGACACGAAGCGTGAGGATATGCTTCTCGCCGTGCTCGAGGGTGTGGCGTTTGCCATAAGAGACAGCTTCGAAAAAGCAAAGGAGCTGGGCATAAAAATCGAAGCGAGCAACATCTGCGGCGGCGGAGCGAAAAGTCCCCTGTGGCAGAAAATAATGGCGAATGTTCTCGGTATCAGACTCGACAAGGTCAAAACCGAGCAGGGCCCCGGCTACGGCGGCGCGATTCTCGCGATGGTCGGTACGGGCGCTTACAGTGATGTTGACGAAGCCTGCGGAAAGCTTGTGGAGATTTCATCGTCTGTTTATCCCGACGAAAAGCTGACCGCGCTTTATGATAAAAAATATCAGAATTTCAGAAAAATATATCCTGCGCTGAAGGATGTTTTCAGTGAAATCAAGGAGGAAGCATAATGGAAATTTTTAAAAACATACCCCAGATAAAGTACGAGGGAGCGCAGAGCAAAAATCCTCTCGCGTTTAAATTCTATGACGCCGAAAAAGAAATTCTCGGCAAAAAGATGAAGGATTATCTTCCCTTCGCCATGGCGTGGTGGCATAATCTCGGCGCGGCCGGAACAGATATGTTCGGCAGAGACACCGCCGATAAATCCTTCGGAGCGCAGATGGGCACAATGGAGCACGCGAAGGCAAAGGTTGACGCAGGCTTTGAGTTTATGCAGAAGCTGGGAATTGAGTATTTCTGCTTCCACGACGTTGACCTCGTTCCCGAGGACGAAGACATCAATGTGACAAACGCGCGCCTTGATGAGATAAGCGATTATATTCTCGCCAAGATGAAAGAAACAGGCATAAAATGCCTCTGGGGAACGGCAAATATGTTCTCAAACCCCCGATTCATGAACGGCGCAGGCTCAACCAACAGCGCGGACGTTTTCTGCTTCGCGGCGGCTCAGATTAAAAAAGCTCTCGACCTTACCGTTAAATTCGGCGGAAAAGGCTATGTTTTCTGGGGCGGCAGAGAAGGCTATGAGACTCTTCTTAATACAGATGTTAAATTTGAGCAGGAAAATATTGCCCGTCTTATGCGTCTCGCTGTTGATTACGGCAGAAAAATCGGCTTCACAGGTGACTTTTATATTGAACCCAAGCCGAAGGAGCCCATGAAGCATCAGTATGACTTTGACGCGGCGACAGCCATCGGATTCCTGCGTCAGTACGGCCTCGACAAAGACTTCAAGATGAATATTGAAGCCAATCACGCGACACTCGCAGGCCATACCTTCCAGCACGAGCTGAGAATTTCCGCAATCAACGGCATGCTCGGCTCAATCGACGCCAACCAGGGCGACTATCTTCTCGGCTGGGACACTGACGAATTCCCCTTTGACGTTTACGAGGCAACACTCTGCATGTATGAGGTTGTCAAGGCGGGCGGCCTGACAGGCGGCTTCAACTTTGACGCCAAAAACAGAAGACCTTCAAACACATATGAGGATATGTTTGAGGGCTATATCTTAGGCATGGATACCTTCGCTCTCGGACTTATCAAGGCCGCTCAGCTTATCGAGGACGGCAGAGTTGACGAATTCATTAAGAATAAATACTCTTCGTATGATTCTGAAATCGGAAAGAAAATCCGCTCGGGCAATACAACTCTTGAGGAGCTTGCCGCTCATGCCGCTCAGCTTAAGGGCATTGACACTCCCGCTTCGGGCAAGCAGGAAAGACTTGAGGGCGTGCTCAATCAGATACTGTTCGGCTGATTGAAAGACCTTTTTGACAGAAACGTATATTTTCTGAATAAAAGACTTGATTTTTGAATAATCATATATTATAATATGGAAAATTTAATAAATTCTATGTGAAGCTTGCAGGAAAATCAGTTTTGAGCCGAAGGAGTAACACTCTCAGGTGTTCCGAAAGGAATGAGGACTGTAAGCGGATAGAACTTTGGAGAATCTCATTTTACATGGGTGCCGAAGGTGAAAGCGTTTTATATGCGAATCTCTCAGGCAAAAGGACAAAGCTGACAGTTTCTTACTGAAATCATATCAGGTGTACCCATGTGTTCTGGGTGCACCTTTTCTTATTCATATGGAATTTTCAGTAAGGAGTATTTTATGGAAAAAATCACAGCATTAAACGACGTCATCAATTCTTTTGTCTGGGGCAAGGGTGTGTGGCTGCTTATAGCAACAGGCATTCTTATGACAGCTCTGACAAAATTCTTCCAGATTTCACATCTGGGCGAATGGTGGAAGAACACAATCGGCAGTCTCTTTAAGAAAGACGTTATCAGCCACAGTAAGGAAACGGCCTCAATTTCTCCCTTCCAGGCTTTGTGTACGGCTCTCGCCGCAACAGTAGGTACAGGCAATATCGCAGGTGTTTCCGCGGCTATATGTATCGGCGGCGCAGGCGCGGTTTTCTGGATGTGGATAGCGGCGTTCTTCGGAATGATGACAAACTATTCCGAAAATGTTCTCGGTATTTATTACCGCCGCAAAAATGAAAAGGGCGAGTGGTCCGGCGGCGCGATGTATTACCTTCAGGACGGACTCGGCGGCAAAAAAGGCTTTAAGACAATCGGTAAAGTGCTCGCCGTAATCTTCTCGTTCTTTGCTATGCTTGCTTCATTCGGTATAGGCAGCATGGGTCAGGTCAATAAAATCGTGCTCAACGTTGAGAGCGCGTTCCCCGTTGACAAGCTTGAGAATACAATCGTTTTCGGTTCTGTTAATCTCTATCAGCTTGTGCTCGGTATCGTGATTATGGTTCTTGTGGCCCTTATTGTTTTAGGCGGACTTAAAAGAATCGCCAACTTCGCCGAGAAGGTTGTTCCTGTTATGATAGTTTTATTTGTAGCGGGAAGTCTTATCATAATCGGCGCGAACTATGTGAATATTATCCCCGCAATCAAGGCTATTTTTGTTAACGCGTTCAAGCCTGTTGCGGCTCTCGGCGGCGGAGTCGGATTCGTAATCAGCTCAGTTATGACTCAGGGCTTCAAGCGCGGAGTATTCTCAAACGAAGCAGGTCTCGGCTCATCTGTTATGGTTCATTCAAACTCAAACGTAAAAGAGCCCGTTAAGCAGGGTATGTGGGGCATCTTTGAGGTTTTCGCTGATACAATGGTTGTCTGCACAATGACAGCTCTCGTTGTTCTCACCTCAGGTGTTTATGACTTCACAACAGGTAAAATAATCGAGGGCGCAACAGACGCGACTCTTGTGGCGACTGCGTTCAATCAGCTCTTCCCCTGGGGCGGTATCGGCGCTAAATTTATCGCCGTGGCGATGTTCCTCTTCGCGTTCACAACAGTACTCGGCTGGTCTCATTACGGCTCAAAGGCGTGGGAATATGTATTCGGCTCAAAGACAACAGTTATATTCAAGGTGATTCACGTGCTTACCACAGTGCTCGGCGCACTGCTTACATCTTCTCTCGCGTGGGATATTTCAGATACATTTAACGGACTTATGATGCTCCCGAACCTTATAGGCGTTATCGCGATGTCCGGAGTGGTTATGAAGATAACAAAGAATTATATCGACCGTAAAAAGAGAGGACTTAAGGTCGAGCCTGTTCTTTCATTTGACCCGAAAACGCAGGCTGAGCAGGCTGCAAAAATGAGAGAAGACGGAGAATGATAATATAGATTAATTATAAAAAATAAGCAATTCTGAGGTTTTCGTTATCTCAGAATTGCTTATTTATTTGTTTGATATAATCCACCTGTCAAGAAATTCCATCTGCTCCTCTGTGTGGAACCAGTGCTCCCCGTTTTTCATAACAGTAAGAGAAGAACCTGTTTTATCTGCGAGAGTGGATATTGACTTAAACGACGTCAGATTATCATTCTCAGCATAAAGGATATATGAGGGAGCACGCCATTTGACGGAATTACTTCTTACATAGTACAGATATTCCCACGAAAGCGTTTCGCCGAAACCGGTGCGTATTTCTTTTTTTGCCATAAACTCGTCTTCTGTTACACCCGACATGAGCATCATGTTTTCAATAAGCTTTTCCATGTCCGCAACAGGAGAAATAAAAAACGATTTTTCAAATTCTTCACCTGTAAAAGAGTGCATGGCGAAAAACGCGCCGATACTGTTGGCAATAAGTATAACAGGTCTGCCGTCTGAGCTTATTTTGCTGAAGAATGACGTGAACTCTTCCTTTGCCTCCCACGGAGTCTCTGCGGTGTAGTCAAAGCCGATAACGTCACAGTCGGGGAAGAGCGGCCTGTAATGCTCGGCTTCGGCGGAGCTGCCGCCCTTGCCGTGGATATAAACAACAGTATTTTTCATTTGGCGTCAACCTTTTTCCATCTTTTGAGCGTGGGGAAAAGCTTTGTGCAGAGAGCTCTCATCTCGTCGTTTGTCATCCCTGCCTGCGCTCCGAACTGAGAGCACATATCAATGTATTCGTCCATGGACACCTTGTCAATGAATTCGCCGTTTTCATAGCAGTATTTACAGTAATCGCCGTTGATGCTGCCGTCTTTGTTTTTGCCCAGCTGTTCGTCTGATTCAATGGGCATTCCGCAGCTCTGACAGATTTTATTTTCCATAGTTTTTCTCCTTTACATTGTGAATAAACTAAAAGCAATCTTACAGGCAAACGAACTGTTTCGTAAGATTGCTTTTGTTTTATTCTGCTTCAGATTTTATTTTGCGCTGAAGTCATATGACGCAACGAATGCCTGAGCGAGATTGTTCGCCTTGGAATCCTTGAATACGCCGTCAGCTGATTTTGTATAGCCTGCAACAGCTATGCCTTTTTCTGTTGCGCAGACAGAGTTGATATAATCGTCTGATGAACCGCCGATAAGATTTGAGAAGAGGATTGTGCCTGAGTTATTCATAACTGTAACAAATCCTTCTGTTTTGCCTGCTGAGATGAGGCCTGCAAAGTCAAGGTTAGATGACTTTGTGCTGCCGGAAACAACGATTGCGTTGTCGGTTACGGTAATATCGTTGATGCTGTCAGCGAGTGTGCCGCCTACATTGTGAGCCCAGTAAACCTTACCGTCTGCCGAAAGTCTGACAACATAGCCGTCTGTTTCGCCGTAGTTCTGTGAGAAGCTGCCGTTTGCGCGCTTGAGAATTGACATTGTACCGCCTGTTACACATCCGCCGTCAGAGGTTGCGGCGATTGAGTTGAATTCGCTTCTGCCCCAGCTTGCGATATTGTGTGACCAGATGAGGTCGCCCTTTTTATTGAGCTTGAGAATAACGGTGTTGGGGTTGTTGGCTGATACTTTATACTCTGCGAGAGATGCGAAGTTGCCGTCATAGGAATGAGTTACGCATGAAGCGAAGATTTCGCCCTTGTCATTGACCGCGAGAGCGGAGATTTTATTACTTCTTGAACCGGAAAGAATCTTTTTCCATTCAACTGAACCCTTTTTGTTGAACTTGAAGATGTATGCTTTGTATTCGCCGGGAGCGTCTTTAAAGAAGCCTGTGGTTGAGTTTGCTTCGCCGCCTACAACAAATCCGCCGTCGGGAGTTGCCGCAACGCTGTAAGCCATGTCGCCCTTTTCCTCCTCGTTGCAGGGGAATGCGGTTGACCATACTTCTTTGCCGTTTTTATCGAGCTTGACAATGATGGTAGCGGCGCTGAGACCTGTTCTGGGAGCGCTTGTGTCTGTCGCGCAGGTCTGACCTACGGCAATAACGGAGCCGTCCTTAAGCTGAGCAACGTCTTCAAAAAGAACCATTGCGTTGCCGCCGGTAACGTATGTCCATTCAAATTTGCCGTCAGCGCTGATTTTGGAAACAGAGCCGAAAAGGTCTTTCCATGAAGAACCGGCGTTTTTATAAATGCCGTCTTTTGAGTTTGTGTTGCCTGCTGCGATAAATCCGCCGTCTTCAGCAGCGATTATCTTTTTGAAAAGGTCCTCTTTGGAGCCGCCTGAATATGCGAAGAATTTGCTTGCAAGAGCCTTTGTGTTCTTGGCTGCTTCCTTGTCGCTGGCGGGAGCTTCGTATTTAACTGTAGCTGTTGTTGTGTATCTGCTGCTGTTTGTGAGCTTTGAGTTTTCGTTAGTGCTGTAATCGGGGATAGCGTTTGTTTTGGTGAGCCGGAGCTTGCCGTTTTCAACCTTGCCGGTGTAATAAATCAGCCTGCCCACATCGTCGGTTTTATTAAGGGTATAAAGGATGTTGCCGTCAGCGTCTTTTTTGCCTGTGGTGTAGATTGTCTTGCCCTTGTCATCCTTGTATCCTGTGTCGTAAATCTTATGATTTTCTTTATCAGTGATACCTTTTTTGTCTGTATCTGTGCCGGTGATAGCGGTTACGTCAGTTACATCTTCTCCCGGGAGAGTGATAACCTCCGCTTTGGAGTCCTTAGCCTTATCGTTTGAAGGGGTCTTTTCGGGAATAAGAGCTTTGATTCCGAATATAGCCGCAACGATTACGATAACGGCGGCTACAGCGATAATAATTATTTTTTTATTTCCGCCGGATTTTGTTTTTTCCATATAAAAGCACCTCGTTTTATATATTTAAATAAAATATAACATATTAAAGGTATTTTTTCAATGAAAAAGACTTAAATTTATTATTAATTTATGTTAAAATAACTGTCGTATGTTATCGAATTCAGGAAAATAGGTGTTAAAATGACAAAAAAAGAAAAAGCGCTGCTTGCTGTTGAGGCTTTAAAAAAGGATTATCCCGAGGCAATATGCTCTCTTAACGCGGATAATGAGTTTGAGCTGCTTGTTGCCACAAGGCTTTCCGCTCAATGCACGGATGCGAGAGTCAACATTGTGACGCCCGCACTCTTTGCAAAATATAAATCTCTTGAGGATTACGCGAACGCCGAGGTTGAGGATGTGGAGGACTGCATACGTTCGTGCGGTTTTTATCATACAAAGGCCAGGGACATTATCGGCATGGCTCAGCAGATTATCGAAAGATTTGACGGCAGAGTGCCGGATAACATTGAGGATTTAACGTCACTGCCCGGAGTAGGAAGAAAAACCGCTAATCTCATCTGCGGCGATATTTATAAAAAACCGGCGGTTGTCGCGGATACGCATCTTATAAGAATAACAAATCTTTTAGGTCTTGTTGATACTAAAAATCCCGAGAAGGTTGAAAAAGAGCTTAAAAAAATACTGCCTCCCGAGGAAAGCAACGATTTCTGTCACCGCTGCGTTCTTCACGGAAGAGCAGTCTGCATTGCCCGCAGGCCCAAGTGTGATATCTGCTCAATGGCAGGCTTCTGCAGGTTTAAAAAAGAAAATGAGTAATGATTATTGCCGCCGCCGCGCCTGTCAGCGCCGCCGCCGCGAGCTTGCTTATGAGCGAAAGTCTGTCCGCTTTTATTTTTGACGGAGGAGGGGAGCCTGCCTCACCCGCAATGGAGCTGGCTCTTTCTCTGAGTGTGCCCTGACTGACTGCGGAAAATTCCGGCTTTACAAAAAATATTACACGTTCAAAATATTCGCACCCCGGGCGTGTAACTTCTACCACCTGATGGTTTACTCCCTGAATCAATTTAATCACCTTTTTCGTTGTTTTTGTCTAATATATTTTTGTCATGAAAAAAGGTTTTTATACAGCGTGGAGACGTCTTTTTACTCTGCGGTTCAGGGCGTTTTTTCGACATAAATCTTTTTGGTTAATTTCACGAGAATTATTGCGCAAACCGGCAATCACCTGTGCAAAACTCTGTGTAAAATGTGTATAACTTTTTAAAAAACCCTTGATTTTGCCCGTTTTTGGTGTCAAAAACCCGTTTGTACATAATTTTTGTTAAGTTTTTAACATATTTTAACATGTTAAAATTTCGACAAAAAAGTGTAAAAAAACGCCAAAAATGAGGCAGAACTTTGTTGAATATTTTTTTGAAAAAAGACTTGACAAAAGGAATGATACTGTATGGAAAAAGAAAGCCGCAAAATTGTTATCTGCGATATCCGTCCGCTGGATATTGCATTGACTCTTGACTGCGGTCAGAGCTTCCGCTGGAGCGAAACCGGGAACGGAAAATGGCACGGTGTCGCCTTCGGCAGAAGTGTTGACGTATATTGTGAAAATGATATGCTTGTAATATGCGGTGATGTGAGAAACGGCGATGAAAAGCTGTGGAGAGATTACTTTGACCTTGATACGGATTACGCCGCGATATGCGAAAATCTGAAAGCGGATAAATGGCTCAACAAGGCGATAACCGCGTATCCCGGAATCAGAATACTCAGACAGGATTCGTGGGAGGCTCTGTGCTCGTTTATTATTTCTCAGAATAATAATATTCCCCGAATTAAAGGAATTATTGACAGACTGTGCTCTCAGTTCGGTGAGAAGTTAAGCGGCGGTGATTTTTCTTTTCCGTCAGCGCAGATTATCGCCGAAAAAACGGTTGAGGATTTAGCTCCGCTCAGAGCGGGCTTCCGAGCGAAATACATAATTGACGCCGCCCGTAAGGTCACCGCAGGTGATGTGAAGCTTGAAAAAATCGCCGATATGCCTATTGAAGAGGCGAGAGAAGAGCTTCAGAAAATCAGCGGAGTCGGCCCCAAGGTGGCGGAGTGTACACTGCTTTACGGCTTCGGCAGAAAAGAAGCTTTCCCTGTTGATGTATGGGTTCGCAGAATCATGGGCGAGCTTTATCCCGATGGATTGCCCGAATGTACTGCAGGCGTTGAGGGAATTGCTCAGCAATATTTATTTCACTGGCGCAGAAATATTGAAAATCCCTTTGAGAAATGATATAATATAAGTCAAAGGAGTGAGGGCTGTGAAAAGATTTTTATCAGTTATATTGTCTGCGGCAACAGTGCTGCTGCTTTTTACCGCCTGCACTGCAAACAGGTTTTCTCTTAAAATCAATAATGTAAATGTGCCGAGGGAGATTTACAATTATTATCTTGCTCAGGCTGAGAATGATGAGAAATATGATGACAGTAAAGATAAAGAAGAAGCGGCGCTTGAGCTTTGTAAAAAATATGTGGCGGGGAGCAGCCTGACGGATAAATACGGCGTTTCTCTTTCCGCTGAAGAAAAAGTTTCTGTCTCACAGGATACAAAAGCACAGTGGCTTTATTTTAAGAGCTTTTATCAGAAATATTCTGTAAGCAAGCAGACGCTTAATAAAATTATTGAGCATGACAGAATGGTTGAAGACGTTATTTATGCTGTTTATTCCGAAAACGGAGATAAACCTGCGCCGAATGAGCAGATAAAAGCATTTTATGATGCCAATTATGCTCCTGTTCAGATTATTTCTGCCGATTTTAAAGATGAAAACGGCGAACCTATGAATGAAACCGCGATAAAAGAGATGACCGAAAAGTTTACGGATATGAGAAATTCCGTAAGGTCGGGGGAGAGCATGGAGTCAGCGGCGCAGAAGTACCCGGAGTTTGCGGAGTATGAGGGTGAAGCCTCTGTGTTAAGCTCATTTGATACATCTTATCCCGACGGCCTTTTTGAAAGCATTAAGGAGCTGGAAAAGGGCGGCACGCAGGTTTATAAATACGGTGAAAGAATTTATCTTATTCACCGACTTGATGCTTCATCTGACGGGCTTTACTTTTCACTTTATTCAAAAGAATGTCTGAAAAAAATGAAAAAAGATGAATTTGAAAAAATTATAAATACTATTGCGCAATCGTATAAAATGGTGTATAATAAATAAGATATTTAAAGATGTTTAAGAAGCTCAGAGAAAGGAGAAGGCTCAATGTCCACGAGGAATGTTATTATTTTAGCAGCTCTTGCAATATGCGGAATAATCGGCGTGTTCTTTTTCCGCAATATCATTGAGATTCTTCTTAATATAAAAGATTCAATCGGGGATTTCTTCTCAAGTCTTAAATACGGCAATTTTACAGAGAGAGAAAATTCAATCTGCAACGTATATCTTAACTATCATTATCCAAGATATTCTCCTTACAGAAGCTATTGCTGGAACTGCCAGAATGAGGTTAATTCTACAGACAGTCCCCGCTGCCCCGTGTGCGGAATTTATATCTGCCTTGAGTGCGGCGCCTGTCACCCCAACTGCTCTGACAGAGATGAAAAGATATACATCTCAGAAAAAGAAGTCCGCGCGATGCTTAAGGGCAAAAAGAAAAAGGCGATTCAGAACAGAATCAATTCTGTTAAGAGCCATGCCAACGATAAGATTTATTACTGCGAAATGGCCGAGAAAGAATTCGGCGCTGTTGCTCCTCCCAAAAAGACAAAGGAGCTCGAAAAAAATAAAAGCGAAAATAAATAATTCAGAGCTTATCAGGCATACTATTCCGGTGGAGGGATGGTATGCCTGATTTTTATAATAATCCTGCGGTTTTTGCGGAGTATAATTCTTTGCCGGAAAGCGTAAAGATTAAAATACGTCAATATTCAGCGTCGATTAATTCAGCCTCGGAACTGCGTGAACTGGCGAGAAGAATACAGTCAGCAGAGACCGGAAAAATATTCTGAAAGCTCCTTTGAATGAATTATAATCCGAAAATTGATTTTTTTTATGCATAAAAAAATCAATTTATACACAAAATTCAAAACATTATAAAAAAGTATGTATAAAATAGTCTGTAACTGTTGACAAATCAGTTTTGAGATTTTATAATATGGTATATTTTTTAAGGAGTGATATATATTATGACAACATTAGAAATGATCCGTGTTTACGGACATGAGGAAGTTGCTTTCTTCAACAACGAAAAAGCAGGCCTCAAGTGCATAATCGCTATCCACAGCACAAAGCTCGGCCCCGCAGTAGGCGGCTGCCGTCTTTATCCTTATGCAAGTGAAGAAGATGCTCTCTTTGACGTTCTCCGTCTTTCAAGAGGCATGAGCTTCAAGAACGCAGCAGCAGGCATGCCTCTCGGCGGCGCAAAAGGCGTTATTATCGCTAAGCCCGAAGATAAGTGCGAAGCACTTTTCGAAGCATACGGTGAAGCTGTTGAATCTCTGGGCGGCCGTTACTTCACAGCAGAGGACGTTAACACAACAACTCAGGATATGGACTGGACAATGCATAAGACAAAGCAGGTTGTCGGTAAAGCATCTGTCAGCGGTGACCCCTCACCCTTCACAGCAATCGGTACATTCGACGGTATCCGCGCAACAGCTAAGTTCCTCAACGGTACAGACGACCTTCACGGCGTAAAAGTTGCTCTTCAGGGTCTCGGTCATGTTGGTTTTGACGTTGCCAAGCAGCTCGCAGCAGCAGGCGCAGACCTTTATGTTTCAACACATTCAAACCGCAAGAACATGGAAGAAATGATTGCTCTCGGCGCTAAAGAAGTTGCTGACGACAAGATTTATGAGACAGAATGCGACATCATCGCTCCCTGCGCTCTCGGTGCGACGATCAACTATGATACCATCCCGAACCTCAAGTGCCGCGCGATCGCCGGTGCTGCGAACAACCAGCTTCTTGATGACGAGTGCGGCATCCTTCTGAAGAAGAAGGGAATCGCTTATGCTCCCGATTTCATCATCAACGGCGGCGGCGTTATCAACGCAGGTCAGGAAGCTT
>JAZUHE010000200.1:0-16627 GCA_045641565.1 Acutalibacteraceae bacterium
TGAGCTTCGCCGCAGTATGCCCTTGGAGTATCCTCTTGAGCAGTATCCCGATATAACTCACAATGTTAAATGCGAAACGCCTGTTCACTTCACCCGTGACGACTGGCATTACGCTTGGGCGTCGACGCTTTCAAGGGAGTCGGTTAATCCGAGACCTGTTGAATATCAGCTTCTGCACATAAAAACCCGTCAGTATCTGCGCGGAAACACGCCGTATTCCGAAGGCGTAAGTGACGACGTGAACAAGATTGTATGGAGCTGTCTTGATTTTGATTTTAACTGCTCTCTTCGGGAAGCGCTCAAGGATTATTCAAGACTTTACATTGCAGGGGAGGACGCCGACAGGATTGCCGATTTGATTTTCGGACTTGAGCAGAACTGGGATGACGCGCCCGAGAACAGCTTTTCTGTTGAAAGCGTTTATCTCGGTTTTGACGATATGCTCAGAAATAATCCGAAGCTTTATGAAAACTGGAGATTCCTTCTTCTGTATTTCAGAGCGTTGTGTGATAAGGTCGTCCGTGACAGGCGCATATTCGAGCTTGATTTAATTGAGAAATTTGATTTTGAAGTCCGTTACGGCAGTATTGAAACGGCAAAAGAAATACTTTTAACCGATTTTTCTGATGAATATAAAAATAACCGCCGTCGACTTTTTGAACTGGCGGAGAAGCTTTTCGAGCTTATAGGCATTCAGCTTGATGTGGAGCATTTCGGCGGCAAAAGCCGTGAAAGAGGCTGTACCCTTGACTCGATAGATATGCCCGTTACCGACAGACCGTATCTGCTGAATAAGATTAAAGAAGACCCGTCACGGGAACATCTTACAGAGCTTCTTGACAGAAACAAGGTAGATAAGTACGAGTATTATTTTTCCTTTGCCGAGCACGGACTTCCCGTATGCGGAGCACAGGAAGGGGAGTACTATCTTGATTTCAACGGAGATAAAAACGAAAACGCTGACCGACCCATGTGTATTCTGAACGGCTTTGACCATTTCAATTTCAGTATGAAACCCGCCGGCATGACAGGCGGCGACTATCTGCTCAGAGTGACCTACGGTGACAGAAATGATGTCGCAGGAACAGCTCTCAAGGTCAGCATAAATGGAAATATTATTTACGAGGGCGAAGATTTCGGCGGCAGACGTGATGAGGATTATGAAAAGAAATTCCTTGCTGACGGCTTTTTGAGCATTGTTTATGATGTACCCGCAGAATTCTTTGAAAACGGCTGTGCTCTGTTCGAAATTACCGAACCACTTTACGGCGTTATTATTTATGAATTCAGATTTGAGAAGCGGGATAGTGTCAGATATGCAGACGAAGCTTGAAATCAATTATATTTTTTAATTTCCGTAAAATATGGCGGTGTTTATATGAGCAAAAAATTTATCCTTACTGATTTTGGCGTTGAAGCAGACAGCAATGAACTGCAGACAGAAAAAATACAGTGCGTTTTTGATATGTGCCGCGTCGGAGGAGGAACCGTTGTTGTCCCCAAAGGCAGATTTGTCACAGGCGGACTTCGAATGTGGTCTGATACCACCCTTTATCTTGAAAGCGGAGCGGAGCTTACAGGGTCTGATATATGTGAAGATTACAAAGTGTTTGATATCCCCGAAGGGGTTGAGCTTCGCACCGATATGGAAATGATACCGAGGCAGTATGAAGACCGCCCGTGGAAAGAATACCGCAGAGCGATAATTTCTGTTTACGGAGGTAAAAACATTTCGGTTATAGGCGAAAGCGGTTCTCTTATTGACGGCAGTGACTGCACTGATCCGAATGGTGAGGAAGGCTACAGAGGCCCTCACGGATTTATGATAACAAACGTTGAAAATCTCACTTTATGCGGATATACAATAGCGAACTGCGGAAATTTTATGCATCAGGTTGACAACTGCAGAAATATTACTGTGAAAAACGTCACCTGTCTCGGCGGGTCGGACGGAATACATCTTCACTGCTGTAAAAATATCAGCATTGAAGACTGCGTTTTTCGCACGGGGGACGACTGTATCGCAGGTATAAACATGGAAAATCTGACGGTAAGAAACTGCGAGCTTAACACATCATGTGATATTTTTCGTGCAGGCGGAAGTCATTTCCTTATAGAAAACTGCCGTATGTACGGGCCCGGGGAATACCCCCACAGAAAGACAGTTGTGCTCAACAGGGGAACAGAAGCTGTCAGAGATAAAAACAACACCCTGCCCAAAGAGCAGGGACGGCATAATCTTGAGGGAGTTTTTCTGCATTTCGCAAGTGAGAAATTCCCGAGTCCAGAGCCGTATCATGATATAGTATTCAGAAACTGCACGGTTGAAAATCCCGGATTTTTCATGTGGTACGAGCCTGATACCGCACCGCTGCAGTCAGGCGCTTATCTGAAAGATATAACTCTTGAAAATGTTGATTTCAAGGGCGTAAAAAAGCCGTCTGCGGTTAAAGCAAATGCTGAAGCACCGCTGACGGTTACTATGAAAAATGTATCCGTTTCTTTTGTTGACGGAGCAGAAAACGGTACGCTCTTTGACGGGAAAGATGAAAACACAAAGCTCCTCCGCGACTGAAAAATCTAATTGCGTGATTTATTAAAATGAGGTGATTTTATGTTTTCATTCATGGCAAAAAGGCAGATTGCCGCGTTGACCGCTTTGCCTGCTGTTTTCGGCGGTACTTTCAAGGCTTTGATGAGTTTTAATCTGAAAAGAGTCGGGGCTCTTTTTGTTGCGTTCTTTCAGCTTATCGGTGCTGTTATTTTTGACACGCCCGTAAAGCCTTACGGAGATTCGATTGATATGAGCAGATTCGAGCTTGTATGGCAGGATGAATTTGATCAAGGCTTTGACGACACCGTATGGCAGGGACATTTTGTCTATGGCGACGATGACACTCAGCTTCGCGATACGGCATGGTGGAACAGGGGACAGGTGAGCTTTACGGATGACGGATGCCTTCTGCTTTGTGCCGAATATAAAGAAGACGGGCCGAAGGGTACCGGATATTATTCCTACGGAATGGAGACGAATCCGAGCAGGAATTACAACGGAAATCATAAGGGCTATGAACAGCTTTACGGCTATTTTGAGATAAGGTGCATTCTCCCGAAAGGCGCGGGGCTGAATCCCGCGTTCTGGATGCTGACGGACGGTATGTGGTATGACGACACCGATGGCGGAAAGAGCGGCTGTGAAATTGACATTTTTGAGACGAGATATGATTTCAATAAAAAAAGTCTGTTTTACAACTCAGTTTTTCAGACAATTCATGTTGACTCTTACGAGGAAAATCACAAGAAGGAAGTTCAGGGATATTTTTACGCTGATGACCCGTATAATAAGTTCAATACCTACGGCGTGGAATGGAATAAGGACGAATATATTTTCTATATCAACGGAAAAGAAACTGCCCGAACTGATTTCGCGGGGGTCTGCGAGGTGCCGCTGTATTTCATAATATCTATCGGCGTCAACGATAAAATAGCTGAGAACGAGTATCTTCCGTCAGCTCTCAAGGTTGATTATGTGAGAGCGTATCAATATAAGGATTTGCTGTAATCAGCAGAAAATCTGATAATAAAAAGACTTCGAACTTTCTGCTCGAAGTCTTTATTTTTATTCTATACAGATCATCTGATGAATCTCAACCTTGGGAACAGTGAATGAAACTTTTCCGTCAGTATAGCAGAAGTCGATTTTTTCATTCTGCGGAACGAGGGTAACCTTTTCGGGCTTATCGCATTTAACCTTTACGTTTACATTATAAAGGGGAACGATATCCTCGATAACCTCCGTGTCAGCGCCTCGCTTTGTGGTGTGAGCGTAAAGCAGATGAACAATCTTTCTGCTGCCCTGCTGAAGAAGCGTTGTAACGCCTCTGTCGGGTACGGTTGATTCTATAGTAAAGTCATCGCCCATAAGGCGCTCAATTACATAAGCCGCAAGCTCCTTGATGTGATAATCGCCGTACTCCGCGTAGCCTGTGAAAATATCCCAGCCGATATACGCGATATTGCCTTTTATTGCGGCGGTGGGGTAGGTGAGGCTTCTGTCATTGGGAGCGTGCTGATGTGAGCAGAAATGCTCGGCTGTGCGGTTGAAATAGGGATTCTGACCGTCTGAGATTATCTCGGCGTCAATATTTTCAAAGCGGTAGTTTGCCGCGCGCATGAGATATTCAGTTGTACCGTTTACCGTGTCAAACTTCGGTATGAAGTATGTAGGTCTGAATTCATTCTCGCCGATGAATTTAATGCCTGTGTCAACAACAAATTCATTATTGTCATCAAGACCCGACTGACCTGAAAGAAGCAGTTTGCCGCCCTTTGCAAGATAATCGGAAAGCTTTGCTTTGAGCTCATCATCAATCTTCCATATATCGGGAAGAATCAGCATTTTGTATCCGGTGAAATCTTCATCAAGGTCGATGAAGTTGTAAAGTCTGTTTGTTTCAAGGAGAATACGGTTGGCGCCCGTGTCTGCCTTGCCGCCTCCGTTTCTGCCCGAAAGAGCTTCGCCCGCGAGCACGGCTATGTCGGCGATATACTTCGCGCCCTTGCACCACGGCTCTTTTGCCTCGACCTCGGCGTATGCCTTGCCTACAAGAGAGAATGTGGATTTGTTGAGCAGTCCTTCGGGATGCATCTGGTCGCCGATTGAGCAGCCGCCGCCCTGTGCGATTGAAAGCGCCGCCTCATATCTGAGAGCGTTGGGATGCTTGAAGCCGCCGAACTCGCCCCACGATTTATGGAATTTACCTGTCATGCCGAGAAATTCCTCACGCTGAGTTCTCGCATACGCCGCGGACATGGGAAAATGGTCGTATCCCCAGCCGCCTGTGGGAAGGCTTTCAAGCTCGAGACATTCTATTGTGTCGATAAGGTCGCGTCTGCCTTTCAGAACGTGGCCGGAATTCTGGAAAATAGTAGTGTCGGGATTATGCTTGTGGACAGCTTTCTCAACTCTGTCAAGATAGTTGCGGTAAACCTTTTCGCTGAATTTACGCATATCGTCGTCATTGTTGAAGTCGAGTCCGAGAACGGTCATGTCCGCGCGGCATTTATCGCAGCAGCAGGGTCTTTCGCCTACGATATCAAGGAATATCTCGCAGGGATTATAATTCTCCATTACCTCTTCAATCTCGGCGATAAGCTTGTCAAGATATGAAGTGTTGAAGCACAGGCAGTGATAACCCGCACGGGAAAAATCAGGCTCGTCCATCCAGCTGTCCTTACCGCGCTGAAGCCATTCGTGATGGGCGACGGCGTCTTTTTCATCAAGTCCCGCTGAGATGTAAACAGGAGCGCGTACTCCGATTTCCTCACAGGCCTCAAGCTGAGCCTTAAGCAAATCGAATTTAAGCGTCGGGTTCATTTCATTGACCTTTGTGGGGTGGTATGAATAGCCGTGATGGCACTTTGAAAAAACTGTAATTGAGTCAACGTGGCCGAGCTTAAGTGCTTCCTGCCACGCTTTTTTATCAAATCGCGCGCCTACATCGGGAATAAGCGGCGAGGTGTGAAAATCAAGGTGAATCTGTCTTAATCTGAAATCGCTCATAATAACCTCCGAAGCATAGTGATTAAATTAATAATAATATATCAGTGTGATAATTTCAATAGATTATTTATTATTAAGCAGGTATTCTTTAATCTGTCCCTTATATCTTCGTGTTGCTTTGATATTGCTCCATTCTGACGGCAGCATCGGCTCAACCTTTACGCCGTTTGTTGTATGCTGAATTCCGAGAATCTTCTCAACAAAAATATGCAGGAACCACGCAACAGAGCCGGTGCCGTAATTCTGACTCGAAAGACCGAAGTTCTCGTTATCGAGACTTAAATAGAAATTCGGTATGAACGCAGGTGACTGACAGTTCTTTTCTACGGGATTTTCGGGATTTATCGGCAAAACGGAATACAGTGTTTTAAAGGCTCTGTCCGCATTCCCCACAGCCGCGTCAGCGCCTGCTTTAAACATTGTTCCGTGGCAGTATGCGCACCCGTTTTCGGCAGTACCGGGATTTTTAGCGCTGATTCTGCCCCATACAGGATTGTATTTTTCGAATGCGGGAGCAAAAAGAAGATAGCCTGTGTCAATTTTAAGCTGCTCCATTGAATTAATGACTTTTTCAAGTCTTTCGCCTTTAACTGCTCCTGCCATAACGGCAAAGCTCTGAGCGTTAAGGAACTGCTTCGCTTCATCGTCATTATGAGAGCCGTACGGTATGCCGTCGTCATTTATTCCCGCATAGAACCAGTCTCCGTCCCAGGCAAAGTCATTCATTGATTTTTCGAGTGAATCGGCAATTCCTTTAAGCTCATTATCGGGGAATACCGATATCAGCTTTCTTACAGCGTATATAAGCGCGGCGGTGTTCCATGTTGATTCGCCTTTGCCTTTTCGGCCGGGGCCGTTGAGCGGGTCGGTCCAGTCCCCGTCAAGCATCAGGCACATACCGTGTTCGCCGACTTTATTTCCCATATATCGCGCGGCCTGCTTAAGATGTTCAAGCACCGTTGCCTCAGTGCCGTCAGCATAGGGAATGATTCTTTCGTAGTATTCTTTTCTGCCGGAGATTTCTATAATATTTGTGAAGCAGAGTATCAGCCATATTGCGCCGTCGCTGTGCTCAATAAGGCACAGCTTCTGCGGAGCGGAGCCGTCTGTCATTACCCAGCCCTTGAGATAACCGCTGGAGTACTGATTCTTCATCACGCTGCAAGCAATCTCAAACGCGTCATCCGCGTCAATCATGGCGTATCCCATAGCGTCCTGAAGCTGATTCCTCACAGGGCAGTATGTGCTCGCTCTGTTCATTTTTCCGAGAAATACAGCCTGCTTTTTAAGCCATATATTTACAAGCGCATTCAGATTATCGTCAGGAGTGTCAACGGTAAACGCACTTATTCTTTCATCCCATATCTTTTTTATTTCACTCAGCTGTTTGCTTACATTCAGATATTCGTCTTGGAGTGCTTTGACTTCTGAAATATCCTTGGCAACGCCCGCAAGAATATTTATTTCTTTTTCTTCGCCCGAATTAAGCTTAAAGTCAAACTGCAGCGCGCCGCAGGCAGGGCCGTAGTCACTGACACCGCAGGCGAGTTTTCCGTTTCTTACGCTTAAGGGGATTGAAAACGGATTGTCTGTGCCGAGAAATCTCTGAGTATTTGTTTCGTACGCGGCCGGAGCTGTATCTGAAGTTACAAAACAGATATTCCTCTTTTTTAATGCTGATTCATATTCATCATAGTACACATAGTAAGGAAAGCCCTCGCGGTAAGCCGTTTTCGTATTTTGGTCCCACTTTGCTACCTGGCCCATTGTGCCTGCTTTGTTAAGGTTAAAACAGCTGAAAAGAGAAATCCGCGCTTCACATTCCGATTCATTTCTTACTTTAACCGTCCATATTTCGGCTTTTCCTTTTGCCGGTACAAACGCTCTTACAGAAACTGAAAAACCGTTGAAGCTTTCAAATACCTCGCTGCTTTCGGGCCTCTGCTCACAGCGGTATTCTTTGCCGAGACCGCATAACAGACGATAATCCTCTCCGTTGAATTTTACAAAGAAATCACGCTTTTCGGCAATATGCTCCACGGTTTTAAATACAGGGCTTATGACGGTTCCGGGACCCTGCATACGCTGGGTAAGGTCAAGTATATACTCGGAATTGAAAAGCCTGTTCCTCCACGGCGCAGGCGTATCTGCCGTATTTATACATAAGGTTTTTCCCTCATTTTTAAAAGACCAGATTGACATTTTCGCTCACCCCTGATATTTTTCTGAATTATATCATACACAGCACGGATATTCAACTGAAAAACCAAAATGATTATTATGCAAATTGAATTGACAATGAATATATACAAATAATATACGTTAAAATAAAATATTTTTGAATATTTATACTTTTCTGTTGCATATTATCAATATGTGTGATATTATTTAATAAACAAAATTTTACTTACGGAGAGATAATATGCCTATTATTTACAGTAATATTACAAATGAAAAATATACGGTCTGCTGTATGGGGCAGATGGTTTATATTTATGAAAAGGGCGGGCGGGAGCTTAAAAGATCTATTCTTCCCGGCGCGGAGTTCGCGGCGATTTCACCTGCGGGGGATGTTTTTGCCGTTAAGACAGGTGAGGGCTGTCTTGCGCTTTATTCTTTTGAGAAACTGGAGCAGATAAAAATTCTCGTTGAGTCGTGCGAAAAAAACGGACTCGAAAACGGAATGTGCTTCTCCTGTGACGGCGATAAGCTTTATAATGTTGAGGGTAATGCTGTTGCTGTTTATGATATGAGCGGTGAAAAATGCGAAAAGTTTACTTTTGAAAACACTCAGCTCGGGCATATCGAGTGCGGCGAAGCTGTGTTTGTAATGGGTAAAGAAGACGGGAAATGCTTTGTTTCAAAGCTTGAGGGCGGCTTACTTAAAGATAAAAAATATATTTCAGATAAAGCGTTTGACCTTTGCGTCAGCTATAAGTGCGCTGAAATAAGAGGATATTCCTCAGCGGCTGTGGAGCATTATCTGCCGCAGATATGCAATGTGGAGGAAGAAAAAGCATCAATCGCGTTATTATGGAAGAATGAGGGCTGAAAATGAAGAACATAATCAAATTTACAGGTAAAGACAGTCCGGCAGGTTCTTTGACAGGGTATGTTACTCTTCCCTCTGATTATAAAGAAGGGGAAAAGCTGCCGATGATAGTTTTTCTTCACGGAATCGGCGAAAGGGGAGCAAGCACTACCGAAACAGTTGATAAGGTGCTTGTACACGGAATACCCAAATATTTTGTGAAAGACCCCGATTATAAAGGGCTTCGTGTTATTACCGCTTCACCTCAGTGCCCCGACGGATATGTGTGGGATCATATTGTTATTACGCTTATGGACTGGATTAAGGATGTAGCGGAAAAATACGGCGCCGACGAAAAGAAAATCAGCATTACGGGACTCTCCATGGGCGGCTTCGGTACATGGGACATGATAGGTACATACCCCGATTATTTCTGCTGTGCGGCTCCTGTCTGCGGTGGCGGCGGTGTATGGCTCGCCGGTGACAGATTCAAGGGCAAAACTGTCAGAGTCTATCATTCCACAGACGATGACGCGGTGCCGTATATGTACTCTGTGATTATGACTCAGAAGGCAAGAAAAGCCGGCGTCAATGTGGAATTTACTACATACACAGATAAGGGCCACGGATGCTGGGACACGGCATACGGTGAAACGGACCTTATTGAGTGGCTCGCAGGCAAAGCATATTAAAAGGGATATTTTTACATATTATTAATAAGTTTTTCATACACTTCGCAGATGTTTGTATTATAATCATCACTATCATATGGAAAGGAACGATTTCTATGAATAGTCTGATTAAAAAAACATCTGCGCTTTTTGTTGCCGCCGTACTTATTGCGGGGCTGACAGGGTGCGGCAAAAAGGATACCCCGAAGACCGAAGAAACAAAATATAAGGATGCTCAGGTGATAGAGCTTAATACCGCCTGTGCAAAGCTGAACGGCAAAGAAATAGAGAGCTTTGATTATACATGGCATTGTGACCCGTCACAAAGTCACGACGATGTTGAGGACGCACCTGCGGAGTACTATACAGGTACAAAACCGCAGACTGACGAGGCCGCGTATATTGACAGTGAGCTATATTATTTTCCCGAGCTTGATCAGAATGGCTTCAAAAAAGTAAAATATGATGGCGAGGATGAGTGGGCATATTATTACACTGACGGTGAGCATAATGACTATATTTTCGCTACGCTTCCTGTATTCGGCGCACAGTTCCCGAGTCAGATGATGCATTCACCCGAAGAAGCGGCCGAGAACAGGGTTCTTCATATCACAAAAGCAGGCACATATGTTTTGAGCGGTAAATGGAACGGTCAGATAAACATTGATTTAGGCGATGAAGATACCGTTTTTTCTGACGAAAGCGCAAAGGTTACGGTTATCTTGAATGGAGCTGATATCAACTGCACCGCCGCTCCCGGCATAATCTTTACAAGCGTCTATGAATGCGACAGTAAATGGGAGGATTCCGATGAACATACCTCTGATGTTGATCTGTCCAATACAGGCGTGAATGTAATTGTTGCCGACGGAACAGAAAACAGTGTTTCGGGCTGTAATGTTTTCAGAATGCTTAAAACAAAATATAAAGATGATGACTCAAAAGACGAAATAAAGCTTCAGAAAAAAATGAGAAAAACCGACGGAGCGTTTTATTCATACATGAGTATGGCAATAAACGGTGAAGATAAAAACACAGGCAAGCTTAAGGTAACAAGCAGCTTTGAGGGTATTGACAGTGAGCTTCATCTTGCGTTCAACGGCGGAAATATAACGGTTGATTCTCAGGATGACGGAATAAATGTCAATGAAGACAATGTTTCTGTTGTATGCTTTAACGGTGGGAACGTAACGCTTAACCCTGCACAGGGGGCAGAGGGCGACGGAGTTGATTCAAACGGTTTTGTCGTCATAAACGGCGGAACTCTTTCTGTTAACGGTGTAACCGCTCCCGACAGCGCGATAGATTCAGAAGACGGAATACACTATAACGCGGGTAAGGTTATAATTGACGGTAAAGAGCAAAGCTACACCGCAGGCTCTGTTTTTAATGAGACGGGCAGAATGGGCGGAGAAATGCAGAACGGCGGCGATATGCCCGAAGCAGAGAATTTCGACATAAAGGAATTCAAGGAAAAGGTTGCCGCCCTTGGTGATGACGCGACTTTTGAAGATGTTATGAAAATTCTCGGTGCGGGCGGATTCGGAAAGCCCGACGGAGAACCGCCTGAAATGCCGAACGGCGAAAATCAGCAGGGAATGGCAGACGGTCAGCCTCCGCAGATGCCAAACGGCGAAACTCCTCCGGAAAAACCGGGTGGAAATCAGTAAGACCGTATAAATAAAAAGCGCAGAAATCTTTTTACGGATTTCTGTGCTTTTTTAATGCAAATCTATAATTACAATCTCGGGGCGGTTATATACTCTCGGGAGGCTTGTTGCCTCAATGGCAAGGCCGCGGCTGACTATCATTTCAGTTCCGTTTTCGTTGTATTCTCCTCCTGCGTATTTCGGGAAAAGCCCCTGATGCGGTGCATACAGCCCGTTGATAAGCGGCGGAAACCTCCACTGACCACCGTGAGCGTGGCCGCTTAACACAAGGTCAAAATCGTATTGCGAATAATCGTTTATTCTTTCGGGCCTGTGTGAGAGAAGTATGGTATAGTTCCCGTTATCGGCAATCTCCGCGGTGCTTTTAAGCTGTTCTTCAAAGCTCTCTGTTATGGTGGTCGTGTAATCCGGAGCGTCGGGGTCGTCAACTCCGCAGAGATTGATTTTTTCTCCGTTAACGGTGATTACTTCAGACTCTCCGCTTAAACGGTCAATTTCATATTTATCAAGCATCTTCATTTTTTTGAGATACAGCTCTTCACCGCACCAGAATTCGTGGTTTCCTGTCGCATAATAACAGGGATACCTGCCTGTTATTCCCTTGAGAAACACTTCGGTGTTTTCGTCGCCGTTTTCATAATTGAAAAGGTCGCCGCCAAGCAGGAGAATATCAGGATTCTGACCGTCTATTGCGTCAATGACAAGCTCCATGTTTTCACCGTAGTAATTTGAGTGAAGGTCGGAAATGAACGCGATACGGATATTATTATTGATTTCGGGAGCGTCAATATCGTAAGTCTGTATTTTCAGCTCATCGGATATCCCGAAGAAAAATACGGCCGCGCCCGCAACGGCAGCTATGACAAATAACAAACAGAATATTCTGACTGATTTTTTCATTGTTATTTTCCGGCTTTATCTGAATCAGCGTAATGCATGATGTTGAGACCGATAAGCTTATCGTAATTGAGAACGTGATAAAGACTGCCGTCGGCTCTCGGGTAAACCGTCATGTCCTCCGACTCATTGTTTATGCTGTTCATAACTGGGAAGAAGAAGTCTGAAACCGTACCTGTCTTAACATCAACACAGATGATTTTTTCTTCTGTGGAGTCGGAAACATCTCTTGAGAGATAAAGAGTACCGTTATAGAATTCACCGCCCTGTATGCGTGAAATCGGCTCTGAGAGCATGATGTATCCCGCAGGGGACATATCTGAAAGATTATATCTCAGCAGTCTGTCGGAATCGCCCCATCTGGAGCAGTAGATATATCCGTTATCTCCGTCAACGGCAACCCACGGAATGCCGTCGTCAAGATAATCACAGCTGACGTCATAAATGTCAATCAGCGACAGGCCGTCAGCGTCATAACGGTAAATAAAGTTAATACTGTAGTCTGTGCCCTCAACGGGAGCGTAGATTATTCCGTCATAACAGCTTATGCCGCCTATGTGGCCGCTGCCGTACTGCTTTTTGTATTCTCTCGGAATGGGTGAGAGATTCATTTTAACCTTTTTGAAGCCGTCGGCGGTCCATTTAGCGAGGAACTGAACGCCGATACCGCTCTTCTGATGAAAGGCGGAGCCGGAGGTGTAGTAATAATCCTCATCAGCGGTAAGACCCTGCCCCGCGTATAACGCGCTTATGCCGAACATTGAGTCCTTGCCTGTAATTTCAACAGGGCCGCTGACCGACGGGGCCGAAAATCCGAGTAAGTATGAAAACAGAATTGAAAGTGTGGTGAAAAATGACACAATTTTTTCCATAATAAATCCTCCTGTGAAGCTCTGATGTCTGAATTATATCATATGTAATCGATGTTATCAACAGCAAAAGTTTATATAATACAAATATTGACATAAGGCAGTGAAATGGTATAATTATCAAAACGGGGAGGGAGTATTATGAAAAAAATAAGATTCGGAATTGTCGGTACGGGCAATATCGCTCACAGATTTGCCGAGGCGATAGCGAACACGGAATGCGCCGAGCTCGCGGCGGTCGCTTCGAGAACGCAGGAGAACGCCGACAGATTCGGTGATGAATTCAATATACCCGTGAGATTCGGCAGCTACGAGGCCATGGCTCAGTCAGACGTTATTGACGCCGCTTATATCGCTGTTCCTCATTCAGGTCATATGAGCTGTTCCTGCCTTATGATGAATAACAAAAAGCACGTTATATGTGAGAAGCCCATGGCTGTTACCTGCCGTGAAGCGGAGAAGATGTTTGCCTGCGCCGAAAAGAACGGTGTATTTCTTATGGAGGCCATGTGGGCGAGACTTGTTCCGGGAACAATCAAGCTCCTTGAAATGGTGGAGGACGGCTGCCTCGGCGAGATAAAGGGTGCCGAGGGCAAGTTCTGCTACACTATGGACGAGGACGAGATGGACCATCACGCGCTCAAAACAGAGCACGGCGGCGGCTCGCTTCTTGATGTGGGCGTTTACGGTTTGAACTTCGCTTCGTGGTATCTGGGTAAGGATATAAAGTCAACTCACGCCGTGTGTGACACCTATAACGGAGTCGACAGCCATACCTGTATGCTGATTGAATACGAAAACGGCGGAATCGCCGATATTTCAAGCGCTGTTCTGCTTAAAAAGCCTAATGAGGGTTATCTTTACGGCACAAAGGGTTTTGTTCACCTCAACCGTTTTTACGCTCCGCAGGAGCTGGAATTTCATCTGAATTCCGGAGAGAGCTTCACTGTATCAGCTCCCTATGAGGGCAACGGCTTTGAGGAGCAGATAAGACATATGTGCGGCTGTATTTCACAAGGACTTACAAAGAGTCCTGTCATTACACCCGAGCAGACATTGTTCATAATGAATCAGATGGACAAAATACGGGGGATGATGGGGATTGAATATCCTCAGGATAAAACGGAGGAGTAATTATGAAAAGACTGATTGCGGTATTATTAAGCATTGCCATTGTGGCGGCACTGCCCTTTACGGCAAACGCGGCGGACGAAACAGCGGTCGATGAAAGCTTTAGAATAAGCATCGGCGGCGACAGCAGACTTAACGCGGCGGCGGAATATCTCAACAGATATGTTAATGAAATCTGCGGATATTCCCTTGAAATAACAGACAGTATTCCCGATGAGAATGTTATCGTTCTGGATATTGACGAGTCTGCGGAAAAGGGATACTCGATTAAGGCTGAGAACGGCAGCATATTCATAACAGGTTCAACTCTCAGAAACACTGTTGACGGAATCTGCGCTTTCCTCACAAGATACGGCGGAATTAATTATTACACATCCCGTGTTATCGTCAAGTCAAAAGACGAGATTACAATTCCCGCTGATGAAAGCTACACATACACACCGTATTTTGAGAGCACAGAGACAGACTGGTTCAGTCCCTGCGATGTGGATTATTCGTTCTTTAACGGAATCTCAGGTACTCAGTACCGCAAATTCCCCGCAGAGCTGGGCGGCGGAGCTGATTATATCACAGGCTTTGCCCACACCCTTACAGGGGAATTCTGCAGCAGCGACAAGTATTTTGAGTCAAATCCCGAATGCTTCGCCCTCTGCGCCGGCATAAGGTCAAAAAAGAACCTCTGCCTTTCAAATCCTAAGACCCTTGAGATTGTTACAGGCGAGGTTATGGAGCATCTTAAGGAAAGACATAATCCCGACGCTGAGCTTCAGATTGTGTCTCTCACTCAGCCGGATAATATAATATTCTGCACCTGCCCGAAATGCGCCGCAAAGTATATTAAATACGGCTCAATTTCCGGCGTGATGGTTGAGTTCGCGAATTCAGTGGCGAGAACGGTCAAAGAAGCAGGATATGATAATGTTGCCATAGACACATTCGCTTATCTTTACACACGTTCCGCTCCCAAGAATATCGTGCCTGACGATAACGTAATCATCAGACTCTGCTCTCTTGAGTGCTGTTTCTCCCACGGACTTAACGATAAGACCTGCCCTGTCAACATGGGCTTTGCTACGGATTTGAAAAACTGGGGCGAAATCTGTGACAGAGTATATGTATGGGATTACGTTACGAATTTCTGCAACTATATCGGTATCTTCCCGAACTTTGATGTGCTTCAGAAGAATATGCAGTTCTTCTATGAAAACAATGTAAAGGGCGTTTATGAAGAGGGCAATTACAGTGCCTCCGCCCGTGATACTGAATTCTGCGAGCTGAGAGCGTATCTCATCGCGAAGCTTATGCAGAATCCCTACTGCGATATCAGGGCCGAAAGAGACGCGTTCCTCAGCGCTTACTACGGCGAGGGCGGTCAGTATATCGGCGAATTCATTGATATTATATCGAAGAATGCCTCTACCGAGCACATGAGCATTTACACATCAATGAGAGATACCTGCAATCTTACCTGCGCTCAGATTAAAAAGTGTGATTCTCTCTGGGAGAGCGCAAAGGCGGCTTCAGATGGCGAACAGCTCGGCCGTGTTGTTGATTCCGAGCTTGCGTGGAGATACTGGAAGTATGAAAACAATGTTTCGGAATTTTTTAATATTTTCACCCGCGGCGAAATGCGTGAGCAGTTTGACGAGGATATTGCCGCCGCCGAATTGAAAGCTTACAGAGAATGCTCTGATACAAAAGCGTTCTTCCTTGGAATTTTCCAGAAGCTGAGACTTACGTTGAGCTTTGTGATTTATCCCTTTGAGATTATTAAAAGTATTCTGTAATTAAATAAAAGTATAGGAGAGTTAATATGCTGCATTCATTGACCGCAAGAATTATCTGCCTTGTTTTGCTTGCCGCCGCGTCGGGAATTCACCTTTTCGCGCCTTTTGACAGGAAAATTACAAAGCCTTTTCTTCTGCTTCTGATAGCGGCGTATTATATCACAAGCGTTGAAACACCGTCGGCGCTTCTCTTAGCGGCGCTTCTGACAAGCTGGCTGGGCGATGTGCTTCTTATGCCGAAGGGCGATAAATGGTTTGTCGCCGGCGGAATAAGCTTCATGCTTTCTCATTTCCTGTTTATTGCGGTGTACACACCGAGAGTGGATTTTTCACTTGTCAGATGGTATATTGCGGTGCCTGCGGCGATTCTGTATTTAGGAATTTCCGCTGTTATCATTAAGCTTGTGAAGCCTACAACACCGAAAATGATGGTCGCGCCCATGTACATTTATCTTGTGGCCAACAGCAGCATGAATTTCTTCGCGCTGATGCAGCTTATGAGCAATCCCGGCGCCGCAGGAGCGGTCGCGTATATCGGAGCGGTTCTGTTCTTCGCCTCTGACTGTACGCTATTCATGGTGCGCTATTATAAAAACGGCTACTTTAAGAGCCATTTCTGGGTAATGCTTACATATATTCTCGGTGAGCTGATGATTACTCAGGGAGTCATAATGTTTTCATGAATAAAAATAAGCCGCCTAAACACCAACGTACAAGTCTAGCAAAAACGGATAATGAAAAACACCCCCTTATGGTAGAATGAAATTAGACAACTACCATAAGGGGGTGCTTTTATGGCAAGAGAATATAGACATCTGAAAATGTATGAAAGAGAGATATTGGAGTTAAGAGAACAAGGATTAATACAAGCCGTATGTTATTGAATATCTGATGCAGGACAGTATCGAAAAATCCATTGCGTAAAATATCGCACATTTGCAAAGGTACGGGCGGAAATATATACTGTCCGTACCGACAGCAAATGATAATTATTGAAACGAAAAGGAG
>JAZUHE010000201.1:0-8798 GCA_045641565.1 Acutalibacteraceae bacterium
TTTTTACGATGGCAACCGAGCCGTAGCACACCAACGGCAGAATGTGTGTCTTTGTGCCGGATGGGAAGCTGTGGTTCCCCAAAAACGCAGGCGAACAGAATTTATATGACTGTACCGTTGAGCTGATTGACGGCGGAGCTGTTATTGATACAATGAAAAAAGCGTATCGGTATCCGTACAATCGAGCTTGTCCGCACGAGCACGACCGATAAAGACGGAAACGGCGACTTCTGCTTCATTGTCAACGGCAAGCGCGTATTCGTAATGGGTACCAACTGGGTTCCTCTTGATGCGTTTCATGCAAACGATGTGAACCGCGTTGACCGCGCTATGGAAATGGTCAATGACATTCACTGCAACATCATCCGCTGCTGGGGCGGCAATGTCTATGAGGACGAGCATTTCTATGACCTCTGTGACGAATCGGGCATCCTTGTCTGGCAGGATTTCGGTATGGGGTGCGGCGTTTACCCGCAGGAACGTAAGTTTCTTGATATGCTTGAGCCGGAGATTGTCCATATTGTGAAAAAGTTCAGAAGCCATGCTTCTCTTGCCCTGTGGGCAGGCGACAACGAGTGTGACTGTGCCTTCAGCTGGGCAGGTACTAAACGCGACCCGAATCAGAATATCATCACCCGTGAGCTGATTACACAGCTGCTTCGCACCCATGATTTCACACGTCCGTATCTGCCGTCATCTCCGTTTATCGACGAAGAAGCATACAACTCAGGCAAGCCCTTGTCAGAAGACCATTTATGGGGTCCGCGCGACTACTTTAAGGGCAGTTACTATAAAAACAGCGTTTGCCATTTTGCCTCCGAAACGGGATATCACGGCTGCCCGTCGCCGAAGGCTCTGGAAACGTTCCTCTCAAAGGAATCCCTGTGGCCGATCTTTGACGAAAACGGCGTCGCGGGAAAAGAATGGCTCGTTCACGCCGCCTGTATGCGCGCCGATGCTTCAGACCCGTATGCCTACCGAATCCGTCTGATGGCGAATCAGGTCAAAACTTTGTTTGCGCAGGAGCCCGACAACATCGGGGATTTCGCTTTGATGAGTCAGATTTCACAGGCGGAGGCAAAGAAATTTTTCATTGAACGCTTCCGCATTTCACGCGGCAGACGAAACGGTATCATCTGGTGGAATCTGATCGACGGCTGGCCGCAGATTTCCGACGCGGTCGTTGATTACACCTATACAAAGAAGCTTGCCTACCACTATATCAAACGTTCGCAGTCACCCGTTCTTCTTGCTTTTGACGAGCCGGAAAACGAGACACGTCTGACACTTTACGGCATCAATGACACGACAAAGCCCGTCGGGATCTCTTACACCGTCCGCAACGCAACTGACGGAACGACTGCCGCCTCTGGCTCCGCTTATCTCGAATCGGAAAAGAGCAGCCCAATCGTTACCGTGGACATTCAGCCCGGTGAAAAGAAGTTCTACTATATCGAGTGGAGCTATAACGACGGCGAAACCGCAGTCACGGGCCGCAACCATTACTTTACGAATATAATCAATATCGATTATGAAGCATATACCAGAGCACTTGATTCGTGCGGTATGCTGGAAACGGAAGGGTTCTGAACAATAAGTTCCTGACACTCATCCCGATAAATCGGGATTTATCGCTTTAATCACATTTGTTGATGCGCTTTTTTCTGTCAGGAAGAATTATTTCAGTATTAATATGCACGTTTTTTTTTGAAATCTTGACCAAATAAGAATATTCACTATATAATATAAAAAAACGAAGGAAAGAGGTATATTATGAAGAAGCTCAGTCTTAAGGCGTTCCTTGTTTTTCTCCTCGCGTGCGCAGGAACAGCTCTGTACTGCTATTCGTTCCCGCCGTTCAAGGTCGTTTTATACGGTGTGAGCGCTGCACTGTGGGGTGTTTCGGCTCTTCTTTTCGGACTTCTTTATCAGAAGGCGAAAAACAACAAAAAGCCCGTACTTAAAGCGATAATTTTCACCGCCGTATCACTCGCTGTGGTTTTCGGACTTGTCTTTTTGATCAACAATGTGATACTGGGGGCAAAAAAATCAACACTTGCCGCTGAAATAATTGCAGGCATTGCATGCGTATTTTTCACGCTGACGTATGTTTTAGTTTTGAAAGCAGACGGCAAAAAGATTTTCCCTGCCGCGCTTTCACTTCTGCTTATTGCCGCGGTCGGCTATGCGCCTATTGCCGTGCCTGCGTATGTCGATTATAAAATCAAGCACGCTGATCCTCAGGCCGCTCCGACGGGACTTTCTGTCTTTACAGAAAAGAAGCGTGAGCTTATAGAAAATGCCGATTTTTATGTTGCTTCCGACGGTAATGACGAAAATGACGGCAGCATTGAAAAGCCTTTTGCAACAATTGAAAAAGCCCGTGACGCTGTTCGTTCACTTGATAAATCGGGCAAAAAGGGTATAACCGTAGCCGTTAAAGCAGGGGAATACAGAGTGGATTCTCTTACCTTTACGGAGGAGGATTCAGGTACGGAAAAATGCCCCGTTGCCTACCGCGCTTACGGCGACGGCGAGGCTATCCTTAACGGAGGCGTAACGCTCAAGCCCGACAGCTTTAAAGCTGTTGCCGACGAATCGATGCTCTCAAGACTTTCCGATGAAGCAAAGAAAAAGGTGCTATGCGCTGATTTGAAAGAATACGGCCTGACCGCCGAAGATTGGGGCAAGATTTATCCCTATGGCTCACATAATACAAATACAAGATATGACGGCGACTGGGTTGGCGACCTCTACTGCGAGCTGTTTGTAAATGACAAGCGTCAGGTGCTTGCACGCTATCCCGACACGGATTATCTCTACACAGGAAAAGTAATTGATTCCGGCTACGGCAAAAATTCCGACGGCACACCGGCGGCAAACTGGGACGAGGTACGCAATCCTCCCTCGGATGTTTATGAAATAGACCGCGAGCTTGCCGACAGAATTTCCTCGTGGAAAACTCTTGAAGATGTTTGGATGTTCGGATTCTGGACAGCTGACTGGGCGGACGCTTCAACGCCGATTGGTGATTTCAGCGCTGAAGAACTTACCGTTTCGCCGAAATTCACAGGAATGTTCGGCGCGAAAAAAGACGCACCTTATTATTTCTTCAACGTGTTTGAGGAGCTTGACCATGAGGGCGAATGGTACCTTGACCGTGAAACCGGTATCGTTTATGTATATCCCGACAGTGATTTAGCCTCTGCGTCAATCGACATTTCTGTTACCGTCAAGCCCGTAATAAACGCTGAGAATGCAAATTATCTTACATTTGACGGCTTTACCGTAAAGGGAACAAGAGGCAATGCGGTTGTCATCAGCGGCAATAACAACACCGTTGAAAACTGCCTTATCAAAAATGTTGCGGGCGATGCCGTTCACGTGGACGGCTACGATAATCTTGTTTACGCAAACGAGATTACGCGCACAGGCAAGGGCGGTATCTATCTTGACGGCGGAGACCGTGAAACACTCAAGCCCGGCAACAACAAAGCGGACAATAACTACATCCACCATTGGTCGGAAATTACGCAGACCTATCAGCCGGCGTGTTCTCTCGGCGGCGTGGGCAATATCTGTTCTCATAATGAAATGCACGATTCCCCGCACGAGGCAATCACATACGGCGGCAATAATCATATCATCGAATATAACAATATTCACGATGTTTGTCTGCTCACCGACGATGCGGGCGCAATTTACGCAGGCAGACGCTGGGATTTCTACGGCATTGTAATCCGATATAATGCGGTGTATGACCTCGGCTCAGACGGTCACCGTCCCTGCGGTATCTATATGGACGACGCTCTTTCGGGACAGACCATTTACGGAAACCTGCTTGTAAATGTTCCGAGTATAGCTCTTCATCTCGGCGGCGGCAGAGATCTTAATGTTTATAATAATATCGTGGTGAACTGCAATGACAGAAGCATAGCCTATGATTCCCGTGCTCGTGACGGCGTTGTGAGCGGCGGATGGTTTTCCCACAGCCGCGACAAGGATATGGAGGGCGGAATGTGGCAGCTTCTTTTCGACTCACCGTGGCAGTCTGATATATGGAAGAAAGCCTACCCGCAGATGACGAAATTCAGCGACGATTTCAACAATACCGACGCGCCCGAATTTGTGCCCAATCCCGCTTTCAGCGATGTAAAAAACAACATCATCGTAAATATTCCGGGAACAATAGGTAATATCAGTGAAGCGGCTGACCGATTCAGCAATGTTACAGACAATTCGGTTTACAAAATGAAAGCCCGTGATGATGTTTTTGAAGATGCCGCAAACGGCAATTATGCTCTCAAAAATGTCCCCGACGGTTTTGAACAGATACCGTTAGATAAGATAGGAAGATATTAATCATCTGAATTTTTAATAACAGTACAGCCCTCCGGGATTAACCTCGGAGGGCATTTTATATATAACGGGAACGCTGGTTTTATACAAAAAACATGATTGTGTGGAACATATCCTTTCAAATTCTGTTACGGAGCGGAGATTGCCGGTATATATATTTCGCTTGCTATGTATTGAAAATAAATTGCCGATGTGATAAAATTAATAATAATTATACATATTATGGAAGAGTGTATTGTTTTGCATATATGACTCGTCATTGAAATCAGCAATGAGGTTATACAATTTCGGTAAAGTTGGAAATGTGCGATTTTATATAAACAATATTTCAATATAAGGAGATATCCTGTTATGAAGAAAAAAGTCATCAGTATTTTGCTTGCAGTAGTTATGATTGTCGGCATGATTCCGCTTGGGGCGATTCCCGCCTTTATGGAGGAAACGGAGTACAAAGAACCTCTGGTCATTGAACACAGTACAACTGTTTCCGATATGACCTTCAGCGGAAAATATGAGAGCAGCGCAGTTGTCATAACTGATAATGCAGGAATGGTAACGTTTGAAAACGTAACTTTTGAAAATGTAATGTCAGATGGAAACGGTGCCTGTGTTTATATCGATTCAGGTGAAAATCGGCAAATCAGTGTCGATTTTATCAACTGCAGGTTCAGTAATTGCTCTTCTCAGGGCAACGGCGGCGCGATTTGTGTTAAAGGCAATAACGTCGATATAGAATTTAAAAATACGGTGGCGTCGAACTGCAGTTCAAATATGGGCGGCTTTATGCATACAGACGGCATCAATATCCACATTGACGGTTTTGATTCGACGCTTATAAAGGATTGTTATTCTGTTTTCGGCGGCGCGATTTACGTAAAAGGAAAAAACGTTGAAAGCGGAGTGCTGATAGAAGATATAAATTTTGCTTCAAACAGAAGCCAGAATAACGGCGGCGCGGTTTATGCTTCTGCATTCGCAAAGAACGTTCAGGTCATGTTCTGCAGTTTTTACTCAAACGGTGCAAGAATTTCAGGCGGCGCGGCTTATGCGGATTTCAATGCGTCAATGGATGTCCGTTTTGGCATGTTCCATGATAATTTTGCAGATATCGACGGTGATGAAACAAGCAGCGTTAAAACGTTTTACCCGACGTTTATTTGCGATAATGAACAGTGCACCGAAGAAAACCATGTAAAATTCGGAACCGTCACAGTATATACACACAAGCCGACTTCGGACTACACAATTGAAAAATCCAATGACGGCAAATACCATGTTAACAATAACGAAGACTGGTTTTCTTTTTATCAGGATGTAAATATAAACGGCAAGGATTTTGCGGGCGAAACCGTTGTGCTTGAAAATGATATCGCCGCGTATAGTTCTGTCGGCAGTTATGCCGATAATAAAAAGTTCAAAGGCACCTTTGACGGCAACGGTCATACCGTAAATATTTCGGATATAGATGCTGATACAAGCGACAAAGGCATATTTTCCGCAACTGAAGGCGCAGTGATATGCAATCTTACCGTTAACGGCGTTATTAAAGGTCAGTATTCCCTTGGCGGTATCGTGGGCAACGCGGTTGACACTTCGTTCAGAAACTGCAAGAGCTATGCTCTGATTGACGGCACCGAAAGCTACGGCGGCGGTATTGTCGGCTGTTCAGGCTATGACTGTACATATAATAACTGCACAAACTTCGGCAATATAAAGATGAAAATGAAAGCCGGCGGTATCGTCGGCAGAGCAAGACCGAACACTGTTATTCTGAACGCTCTGAATTTCGGTGATGTTTCCGGCGAGCAGTATATCGGCGGACTTATCGGCTACGAAGACGGCGAAAACACTGAAGGTTATGAGGGCAAGGGCGTAACGGTCGGCAATGCGCATGTTCTGGGCAGCGTTACGGCAAGCGTGTCCGATGCCCATACCGTTGTGGGAAGGTCAATCCCCGAATCGGTTTATGAGCTATGCCTTGATGATGGAGATATCGTAACCGCCGTGAATGAATACATAAACACTAACGGTAAAGCGGCAGACGGCTGGATGTATCTTGAGCTCGGTGAAGACAATAAGCCTGTATTTACAAATATTCAAAAAATCCCCGCAAAATCGGCAACCTGTACAGAAGCAGGCTGGGCGAATCATTACACCAAGGGCGGCAAGCTCTATAAAGATGCAGGCTGTACTGTGGAAATCCCTGTTCTGGAGGAATGGAGCGGTTACGTTCCCGCACTGGGACATAATTATACTTCCGAAGTAGTGAAAGCACCCACCTGCGTGGAAAACGGATTAACGGTTTATCACTGCCAGCGCTGTAATGCATCTTATGATGAAATAACCAATAAAACAGGAATACACAGCTGGGTACAGTATGATGCCGCAACACATAAATGTGAAAATTGCAATACGACAGCTTCACATATATATGTCAACGGCGAATGTGTCTGCGGTCAAAAAGAAGCGGGACCGAATGAAGATTATTTCTACATTATAAATACAGGCAGTGTTCCCGCAGCGGTAAGCTGGGAACACGCCGAATACGGCACCGCCGCAAATCTTGAATACAGCATCAACAATAAAACCTCTTTCACAGAGTTCAGCGGCACAGTTGAACTGAATCCCGGTGATATCTGTTATTTCAGAGGCGAGAACACCAATATGAGTGACGTCAGAGTAACGTGCGATACCCGGAACGCCGAGCTTGCTGTCGGAGGAGATATCGGCACTCTGCTTAACGAAACAGGCAATATGGCGGAATATCCCGAATATGCCTTTTGTAATGTTTTCTTTAATCTCAAAGCCCTGACTGATATCAGCGACCTTACCCTGTGCAATGAAAATACAAAGCTTGCACAGGCCTGCTTTGCCGGTATGTTTGTCGGATGTGAAGGCTTGACGGAAATACCCGATAACTTCCTGCCTGCGACAGCATTAGCAGAAAGATGCTACAGGGTTATGTTTGCCAACTGTACTTCATTAACAACCATACCCGAGAATCTTCTGCCTGCAACTGAACTGGAAGAATCCTGCTACTACGGTATGTTTGAAAACTGCAGTGCTTTAACCGTAATACCAGAGAAGCTGCTGCCTGCAGAGGAATTAGCTGACAACTGTTACTACAATATGTTCTGGGATTGTGAAAATCTTACGTATGCTCCCAATCTGCCGGCAAAACAGTTATGCTATGGCTGCTATACAAGTATGTTCAATGGCTGTCAGAATCTCAGCCGTATCAAAGTTTCGTTCACCGAATGGGGCAACGGTCAGAATTATGAAACATACTGGTTCCTGCCGTCGGAAATAAACGATACGCTGACGTTCTTCTGTCCTTCAACTCTTGATACCGTTTCAAGAGGCGTGAATTGTATACGGGAAGGCCTTTCGGTTAATATAGCATATTTCAGCGAGGTGCTGTTTGCATCGGCAGGCGGAACGGGCGGAACTGCTTCGGTTACCGTTTCCCCCGGAAGAGCACTTCCCGATATCATTGTTCCCGTTCGCACGGGATATGATTTTGATGGATATTATGATTTGAGCGGCGTAAAATACTATGACGCCAACGGCAAAGGTACGAAAGTATGGAACAGAACTGATGTTTCCACAGTACTTATAGCAATATGGAATGCCCACGAGCACACTTTCTCACCCGAATGGACTTATGATGAAACAAAGCACTGGCACGAAGCAACCTGCGAACATAACGGCATTACTTCAGGTCTTGCGGAGCATACATACTTTGAGATGGAGGACAGCAGCGGCATATATTACACCTGTTCCGAATGCGGATATTCTACAGCGGCAGATAAAAAAGTCTCGGGAATTACCCTTAATTCAAATAAGGAAATTCTTCTGATCGGCGATTCAGTTACTCTTTCAGCAACCGTACTTCCTGTTGCAGCAGGAAATAAAACTGTAAGCTGGTCTTCTCTTGATTCAGATATCGCAACAGTATCCGCCGCCGGCGTTGTAACTGCAAAAAGTGCAGGCGCGACAGTAATAACCGCTGAAACCGATGACGGCGGATATAAGGATTTCTGCCTTATCAGAGTCGCGGGACTTATTCCGATAATGAACACAACCGCGGCGGTAGACTACGATAACGGAATAATCAGCGGCATTGCTCCGATGCTTGTCAGCCTTGATTCGTTTGTTGAAACTTCGGAAGAAACTCTTACTCTCGCATACAGCACCGATACAATCGGCACAGGCACGACCGTAAATGTTCTCAGAAACGGCGAAGTTGTTGATGCGTATACAACAGTTCTTTTCGGCGACGTCAACGGCGACGGAATATATGACGGCACGGATTCAATCATCGTCAACTGCCTTGCAAACGGACTTCTTTCAAGAGAGCAGGTTGGCGAAACGGTATATATGGCGGCTGACTGCAACCATGACGATATAATAGATGCGGCTGATGAAGTCGGAGGCCA
>JAZUHE010000202.1:0-18190 GCA_045641565.1 Acutalibacteraceae bacterium
AGCTTTAAGATAAGCTCAGGCTCAATTTCTATCTGATGACCTATCTTGCCTGCGCTTACCGTAACGGTGACAAGAGATGAAACATCCTGCTGAAAGAATGTTTTAAACGGTTTTTTCATCCCGAGAGGACTGCAGCCTCCGTGAATATATCCTGTAAGAGGGAGCAGGTCTTTCTGCTTTATCATTTCAATATTTTTCTCCCCTGCCGCCTTAGCGCATTTTTTAAAATCGAGCTGAGCGGCAACGGGAATCACAAAAACATAATTTTTCTTTGACGCGCCTACGGTTACAAGTGTTTTGTAAACCTCAGACACGTCTTTTTTTATCATATTTGCAACGGTTATCCCGTCCGTGGGAATATCATCACCTACAGGATATTCGTGCGGAATATACTTTATTTTTTTCTGGTCAAGAAAGCGCATAACATTTGTTTTGAAGTCTGCCATAATAAGCTCCTCGGTAATATAATACGGAAATTTTACAACTTTAAAAGTGTGTTGTCAACCGTTTTTCTGTATCATATCCGCTATAGAAAGGAAGCCCTCCGCCTTAAGAAGCGCTATGCCCTGAGTCTCGTCTCCGAGAGCCACCAGCTTGTCTCCCGCCTTGATATCAAAAAGCTTTCTCGCGGAGGACGGAATAACAATCTGCCCTTTATCTCCTACAGTAACAACTCCGAAAAGATGCTTGCCCTTAGGCGGCACGGAAAGGCCGAAATTTTCTTCGGACTTATAATTAGCAAGGTCGTCAAGCGTAACACCGAAAACCTCCGCCAGCGCGCGGCTTTTTTCAAGGTCGGGCAGAGTTTCGCCCGATTCCCACTTTGCAAGCGCCTGACGTGAGATTCCGACTTTTTCAGCCAGTTCCTCCTGAGTCATGTCGTTAAGCTTTCTGAGCCTCACAAGATTTTCATTAAACATTTCTCTTCTCCTTTTTTTATCCCCAGCACACACCAGCAGAAGAACGGTATGCGTGATATTATTTCATACAGAGCGAACGAACCCGCAAAAGCAGATACGCCCGCAATAATATAAATCAGAACAGGTGGCAATCCCGTGCCGAGCAGAACCAGTCCGCACACGGAAACGGGAAGATAGTGAAAGACATATATCCCCCAGCTTTTACGGTTCATGAATTCAGTGAACGAATTTGAATAATCAGCGTATTTCTTACCGATTCCGATTATCCCGAGGCAAGCGCACCACATATACGCCATGGCGAGCGGACAGTTCACCGCAGGGCTGACGGCGTAATTCTGGCCGAAATATTTAACTGTGTACACCGCACCGAGCACAGCAGCGGCAGCGGCGAGGGGAAATCTGTATTTCACAAGGCAGTCGGTCGCTTTTTCATAAGATAAAATGAAATACCCGAACAAGAAAGCGAAGCTGTAAATACCGAATCTGTAAACGGCAATAACAGGTGTATTGAGCACCTGCGCCGCCCCGTATGCAACAACACCGCAAAGCAGCAGGAAAACAGGACTTCCTGCAATTTTACCGCAGAGATTATAAAATCTGCCTTTTTCGATTTTTCGCAAGAGAACAAGCAGAATTGAAAACAGCCACAGCATTTGTATATACCATAAAACACCGATACCCGACAGCGCCCTGATAAAATAAAGCACAGCCTTCGGCATATCCGGCATACTTTCAAACGCGCCGCCCAGCTTCATGTTGACTGTCCCCTGAATCCACTGAAATACCAGCAGGCCTATTGTTGATGGTACAAGCAGTTTTCTCGTCCTTGAGCGGATAAAATCTTTCTCTGTATGGCTTTCAAGATAATACCTCGAGCACATACCGGATATCATAAATAAAATAACCATAAACCACGGATACAGGATATACTGCGCCGCGTCCTGATACTGAACAGCGCTGAACGGGCCTGCCACGCCTTCACAGGCGACACCGTTAAACATATAAATCACGTGATAGACAACGACAAGCGAAACTGTCACCCAGCGAATGTTATCAAGATAATATTTTCTCATACTTTTCTCACCTTTGCAATAATTCTTTACAAAAATGATATATGAAAAGTATAACAGAATCAATCAACCAAACGCGACATTTAATGCTGACCTCTGTAAAAATCCGTTGCATTCGGGAGATAAGTGTAATCTATATAAACAGCGTTCAAATTGACACAACGTCAAAGCTGTGATATAGTTATATTATTCTTTGTGCAAGGAGCATTGTTATGAAAAAAAATCTGCCCATAAACCTATTGAGCACATACCGTGCTCCATTGATGGGTATAGCCATTATTTTTATCATGATATGTCACAATTCCATTACTTTTGGTGGGGACTTTGAAGAAACAAATATGATAATCAAAAGTTTTTTTCAGGTAGGCGTTGACATTTTCTTCATGATGTCCGGTATAGGATGTTACTTTTCTTTAAGCAGGAATCCGGATACTGTTGCTTTTTACCAAAAACGTATACTAAAAATTATTCCGCTTTATCTTGTTATCAATATTGTTTACTGCACAGTAAAATTCATTTTTAAAACGCCGATAAAGGAACTGTTTGAAAAGCATCTGCTTATCAGTTTCTGGATCAATGATTCTCTTGCTGAATGGTTTATATCGTCAATAATCGCAGTTTATCTGTTTTTTCCGTTACTGTATAAGTTGATCAATAAGAATGAATCTGTTTTTAAAGCCTTGATTTTTGCTACAGTCATTGTATGCCTGGTGATTTCCATTTTTCCTGATTTCAAGCTTTATATAATTAATGAAATTTTCTTTTCAAGAATCCCCGTGCTTCTTATCGGTATATACTTTGGCAAAATTATATACAACAAGCGGGAGATTAGCTTCAGTATAACAGGTTCCGCCGTTGTGCTGATAATTTCTATTATAGCATTTACTGTTAATATGATATTTAACAATCTTAATCCATGGACAGTATCAAGACTCATTTTTATATTTCCCGCTGTAACTATATCACTGCTTATGGGCAAATATTTTTCACGTTTTTACAGCAGTAAAATTTTAAAATGGCTTACTGTACTCGGAACATTCACTCTTGAAATATATCTCATCCATGAAAAAATACTCTTTTTCATTGTTCAGATAACAGACAGATTCATGGAGCGGTCTCTTCCGCAAAGCATTATAATTAACATTTCAGCTGCTGTCATCGCAATATTCTGCGGATATTACTTGCATAAATACTTTGAAAAGATTACCGATAAACTTTTAAAAAGCAAATAAAAAAGACCTCTTCGCCTCTGTATAAGAAGCGAAGAGGTTTTCTGTTGTATTTAATATTATTTTGAAAGTGAAACTACCGTCTCTATATGGCTCGGTTCTCCAATGAACAACCTATCAACACCCACTGTACAAGGGAATGGTGGAACACCTATTTTCGCCTTAAAATGGGTAGGTCGAACCGATACCAGTGTTGAGTTGCCTTAATGCTCGTATAGGCAAATTCAGTAAATGCCTATTGCGTAAATTACAATTTTGCGTGCTATTGCAACAAGCTAATAACTCAAATCCCAAAGTGAATAACAAACTTTTTCTCTTCTTTTGCTTTCAACAGTAGTTTTATCAATTCTTCAGTACCCACTTTTCCTTTGAGGCACTCTACAAATTGTTCTATTGAAGAAGGTGGAATTAAGGTTATGCCACAATAAGCCAAGCCTCTCTCTGGTCTTTCTAATGTATGCCAGTAACATTGGATACAAGCCAATTTTTCTAATAGTGGCTCAATATAGTCATCATGAATAGGAATACAATCATATTTCTCTGGTTCATAAGAATCATACCGTTCATTCAATTTTGGTGATAAGCTCATAATACCAAATTGATGTTTTGCCATTTCTATTTCCTCCTTAAATCAGAATTTTATCTCACTTCTGTGGGTTCAGATATGTAATCGGATTTTGTGCCGACTGATTTAACTTCAGTCCGGCTATTGGATTACATATTTTGTCCACAATATTTATTTATGTACTTTAGTCAACAGGGTCACGCACTCCACGTGTCCTGTATGAGGGAACATGTCAAAGGGGACGGCTTTTTTTATTCTGTAGCCGTTTTTCAAGAGGAAGCGCACGTCTCTCACCTGAGTTTCGGGATTACATGAAATATACACTATACGCTCAGGGCTGCCTTTGACAAGTGAGCTGAGGAACTTTCTGCTGCAGCCTGCTCTCGGAGGGTCAATGAAAACCGCATCATATTTCTCTTCCTGACTCTCGATGATTTCGCCCGCATCACCGCAGGTGAAGCTTATATTTTCAATATTATTTATTTCCGCATTTTTCTCCGCATCCTTTACCGCGGATGCATTTATTTCTATTCCCTCTCCGCAGGCACCGCATCCGGCGGCTATTATGCCTATGGTACCTGTGCCGCAGTACGCGTCAAGGAAGCGTTCTCCGCTTCTGAGCTGTGCCAGCGACACGGCTTCGGAGTACAGTTGTGCTGTCTGCAAAGAATTTATCTGATAAAAAGAATGAGCGGATACTCTGAATTTACTCCCGAGTATTTCATCCTCTATGTATCCCTCTCCGAAAAGTATTTTTTCATTTTCGCCCGTCATCAGAACAGCGTCACCTGTATAAATGCTCTGGACAATACAGGTGATTTCCTTATGCCTGCTCAGTATCGCGTTGACAAAAGAACGTTCCTTGGGGAACTCACCGTCTGCCGTAACAAGTACAAGCATCAGCTGATTTGTTGAAGCAGAACTTCTTATCATTGCGCTTCTGAAAAATCCCGTTTTCTTTTCGCTGTCATAAATCTTTATTTTGAAGCTTTTTAAAATCTGTGACAGAGAATTAAATATTTCATCCGCAATTTCCGGCTGAAGGAAGCATTCACGGGCAGCACAAAATCCACCGGATTTTGACTGATAAATACCCCAGTGGATTTCCTTTTTTCTGTCTTCAAAAAACACCGCGCTTGATTTGTTTCTGTAGCGCATATATTCCGGTGACGGCACAATCTTTTCCGGCTTTATTATACCATAAAACAGCCTGTTCACCTTGCTTTGCTTCAGTCTGAGCTGCTGAGAATACGGCAGATTATTCAGCTGACAGCCTGAGCACTTGCCTGCCGCAGAACAGCAGGAATTAATACTTTTATCTTCCATATTATTTTTCTGTAAAATCTCCGTAAGTAATAACGGTCTTGGTTGTACCGCTCACAGGGCCGCCCGAAACATAGTCAAACCCGATTGAAGAAGCGGAAAATGATGTTGTGAATTCAATTTTAACAGATGTAAAATTCTTTGTCGAATAATCAATAACCGCACTGAGTCTGATTCCGCTTATTGAGGACTTGGTTTCTGACGCAGAAGCACCGTAGCTTCTTATTTTCTGAGCAAAGCTGCCCGCGGTCATATAATCTCTCGTCAGACGGTTCAGGCTTGTGCCTTCATCGCCTAAGAACGGATTGAAATCAAAAACAATTTTTACAAGATTTTTTTCTGCCTTGGCAGAGCAGCTTTTAAGGTATTCAGCAGAAACAGGCTTTATCTGAAACGCAGAAGAAATATCATCGCCGATATAGTATGTTGTTTTAAGAGAGCTGACGCCCATCATATCCGAGCAGGCTGACCTGAGCGTTGGCTGATAGGACTGGGTAGCTCCGGAAACGGATGAAAGACTGCCCGCAGAATATGACTCCAGAGTTGTCTTCTTATTGCGCGTGAATTCAAAATCATTATTATAAAAATAATCCAGAGATTTGTTGAAATAATCTATGATTTCCTCATCGCCCTTGGGCGCAACCGCCTCAACGGAAAGGTTTGTCTTCTTAACCGGACTTGTGGCTGAAGAAAGAGTCATTGAGCGGTGTGTTGTCATTATACCGGCAGGCTTTTTCTGCGTAAGTTTGCACGAGCACAGCCCTGTAATAACGCACAAAACAATTAAAAACGATAAAATCCTTAAAATATTATTTTTCATAATCGTACACCTTAAAGTGAAAAATCTTCTTCTGAATACTCTGTAAGAGACGGACTTCTTCGCGGCACACGGCACAAAGGGTCATACTTGAATTTCTTGCAGCCTGAATCGGGATTTCGGATTCCTGATTTTTTACAAATTATTTTGTCCTCCTCAGGGAAAGCCATACCGTAAGCACAGTTTCTGCATTCCTTTGCGGCCTCGTTGGAATCAATAATCTTTTTTCTCATTTTAATCATCCCTGCTTTTTATTTGTCTTAAATCTTATATTCCTTATATATAATATCACACTTTTTCCGTCGGGGCAAGGTCTAAAATAATAAGTGCACAAGTAATTATTGCCGCCGCTGAGGCATATGTCGAAACAGAAAAAGATACAGGCAAAAGCTGAGAATCTGAAGCGAACACCTGCACGTCGCACGGAAACAGTCTGAACAGAATTCCCGAATACATGGCGGCTAACGCTCCGTTGATTACGCGGGAAGTGAAAAACACTCTGTATCTGAGTCCTGCTCCGCTGAGGAAAGGAAATATCTGCGCATGAACCGCAAAGCCCGAGAAGCCAAGCACCAGAGCAGTCACAGGCAGCGGAAAGCTTCTTACAGCCGCCGTACATCCTTGCGTAACCTCAAACAGCAAATCAGACCACAGCTTAAAATCATCAGGCAGTGCGGCGTCGCTTATTATCTGCCTCAGCGCTCCGAATACAAGTATCCAGCCGCATACGGTTATAATTGAGCCGACGGAATTTTCAACCGATTCAACAAGTGCGGTACCTTTGCTTTCTTTCATAACAGGTACAACCTGCTTTTTTTCGGGCTTATCAAAAAAACGGGATACAACTCCTGTTGTAAGAGAAGAAAGAACAGTTGAAATCAGCAAAATCACTCCCGCTTTTCTGCTGTGGAGCATTGATGAACCGACGATATTAATAATAAACGCAGGGCCTGCGTTAACACAGAAAAGCTGCATTCTTCTCGCCTGGTTTTTATTCAGAATGCCGTTTTCAAGCGCGGAGTCAATCATTTTCGCTCCCACGGGGAAGCCCCCGATAAGACTCATGATTATTATGCAGGCCGCCTCCCCCGGCAGTCTGAAAAGTGCTCTGCATATCCTGTCAAAAAAGCCGCCTGCCGCGGATGCCATACCTGACATGATAACATAATTTGACAGCACCATGAACGGCAGAAGAAACGGTATTACAGTCAGCACACAAAGTTTCATTGATGAAAACACGCCCGCGGCAACTGATTCAGACCTGACAATAAACAGAACAGCCGCAGAAATCACAGCAAAGCAGCCTAAAACTTTTTTTACGGAATTTTTCAACCTTATCACCCATAAATATATATGGCAAAGGGACTTTTTTTATTATGGTGATAAAATGAAAAACAGACAGCCGAGAATATACGGCATAGCAAAAGAATTTGACCTGCCCGAAGACTTATGCAGGGACGGATATCATATTGAAATATTTAACGATACGGTTGTTGTTGACGGATGCCGCAATGTGGCAGAATACAACGACGGCAGAATAAAGCTCAGCACCGGCGGCAGAACAGTCGGTGTTTTCGGCGACGGACTGACGATAAAAAGCTTTATCTGCTCTCAGGTCATTATATCGGGCAATATAGTTTCTGTGGAACTGGAGTGAGCTTATGTTTCTTATAAGGCTGTTAAGACTTCTGCCGGGCTGTGTGAGATTCAGAGCCCGCGGCGGATTCGGAGAACGTTTTATAAATCTTTGCTCCATTAACGGAATCACTCTGTGGGATATGGAAACTCATGGAGATGAAATTTACGCCTCTACAACAATCGACGGCTACAGAAAAATACGAAAAGCCGCGTCAGGCAGCGGAATGACTACGCGGATAGTAAGCAAATCGGGGCTCCCGTTTTTTATTTTCAGAAACAGAAAGCGAACAGGCATTCCCGCAGGCATAATAATTTTTATTATCACAACATCAATTCTGTCAACAAGAATATGGCTTATTGAAATCGAAGGCGGAGATAAAATACCTGAGGAACGCATTCTCTGCGCCGTTGAGGACGCGGGGCTGAAAATCGGATGCTCCGCGCTGTCCGCCGACCCTGTCAATATTTCTCTGAAAGCTTCGGGGAAAATTGAAGGTGCTTCTGAAATCGCCGTGAATATCAAAGGCTCAAAGGCAACGGTAAAAATCAAGGAGCGCGGAGAGGAGCCCACAGTGCAGGACTCTTCGGGATTATATAACATTACAGCGTCAAAGGACGCTCAGCTCGTTGTGCTTGAACCGTACAAGGGAACTGCGATAGCCAAAAGATTCAACACCGTTCTCAAAGGCGAAGTGCTGATAAGCGGAATTGTTGCGAACAAAGATGAATCAACAGGATATGTTCACGCTTCGGGATACGCTGTCGGGCGAACCCAGACCGACGTAAAGGCTTCTGCCGCTCCCGATGAAAAATTCACAAGACCATTAAGTGTAAAAAAGGTGTATACACTGTTTTTTTTCGGTGCTGAAATTCCGCTCGGCAGGCAGGCTCCGAAATACAGCCTTGCCGCTGAAACTGAAAAATATCTTTCCTTCAACGGCAAAAGGATGCCCTTCGGGATTTTCCATACAGAATACTGTGGCTTTAAGAAAACAGCCGCCCCGGATGCAAATCAGACTGAGTTGATGTGTATCGAGAGATATGTTCAGAAGGCTATGGATTATACAGAAACCCGGCAGTTAATCAGCGAAAGCTCTGCTGAAAACTTTGACTCTGAGAAGAAAGCTGTTGATGGGGTTTTTACCTGCTATGAAAACATCGGTGTCGAAAAAGAATTCAGCATAGATGAAAGCAGATTCCCGTAAGGGCGGTACAAATTAGGGAGAAAACGGTTTTGAATGGCTATAATCGTGATGAAAAGCCTTGAAATGCGCCAGTATATCAGCGGCTTTGTCAGCGGCGTCTAAATCTGATTCTATCTCATTCAAAACTAATATGTATCTTAAAACAATATATTTCAGATGAAGAACAATGGAAACGCGGGCAGCATACTGACGTATGTTGCCCGCGTTTGAAGCAGTTATTCGCTGAAAGATATGTTTTAAGACGATTTACCCCTGATTTGTACCGTCCTAAGAGGAGCTGCTTTATTATATTATTCTTTTTCCGATTCGCGCTTTTTAGCGATTGTTTCAAGAATTTCAGTTTTAAACTCGCCGTAAATCTTATATTTCTTTGAGAAAATCAGAAGTGAAATAAGGATAAACAGCGGCGGAACAATAAACATCAGCGCGGAAATTGCGCTCTTTGACATAGCTGTCTGCTCAACAATTTCGTTGCCGGTAACTACCTGATATTTTGTGATTCCGAACGAAGCGTACATTATAACGCACTGAATTGTGTATGCCATTTTCTGCAGAAAGCCTTTCATAGAGAATGTCAGGCTCTGATTTCTTGTACCAAGCTTATATTCGCCGTAATCAACGATATCGGAAAGCATAACTGTCTGATTGATAAACATACTGCCTGTACCGATTGAGGCAATCATGTAGCAGACTCCGAGTCCGATTACATTTCCTCCGAAGCCGTAGCCAACTATCGCCATACCGATATATCCCGCGGCGGCAACAGATAAGGAAAGCTTATAGCTTGTACGGTTTGTAAGATTGAATTTTGAGCACAGCGGAATAACGAGAAGTCCGAGCGCCGAGCCTGCGGCACCGAGAGTAAAGAAAATTGACTGATTTCCCCAGATTCCCATTACGGATTTGAAATAATAATTGCTGATTCCCGATGTCATATAATAGCCGGCGTTTGAAATCATTGCAAAAAGTATAAACACAAGCAGCTGGTCATTGCTTTTTATAACATTGATTGCGTTCTTAAAAGAAAACTTTTCTTCCGCATGAATAACGCTGCGCTCTTTTGTTGACGCAACACAGATAACAGCAAAGCCTACAAGGAACACAGCACATATAACAGCCCATCTTCCGAGGCCCGTGCTTATATCGCCTGAAGACATTTTTTCGAGGTCATCTTCAGCTGAGCGGCTGAGCAGAGCAACCATCGGAACAGTTAATATGCCTATAATTCCCTGGCCGACCGCGGAAAAAGTTCTTGCGATGGTCGAGATAAGGTTTCTGTCTTTTTCTTCATTGGCAAACGACGGAATCATTGACCAGTACGGAATATCCGCAAGAGTATTTGTCATACCCCACAGCACATAAAATACCGCGACATAAATATAAACAGCCTTTGAGCCTGCGATACCCGCAGGAGTGTTGAACATAAGAATAAGTACTATTGCATTGAGTATGGTACCTCTGAGTATCCACGGTCTGTATTTGCCCATTCTGTGATTTGAAATATCAACAACAGTACCCATCATGGGGTCATTTATGCCGTCCCATATTCTTGCGAGCGGTGCAAGTATCAGCAGGAACCACGGACTTATTCCAAGAGCGTCCGTAAGATAAATGGAAAGATAAGAATAAAACAATCCGTAGCTCAGGTCAAGGCCTGTCGCCCCGATACCGTAGCCTAATTTTTCTTTTAAAGAAAGCTTCTGCATAATATTATCCTTTCCGCAGTGAATTCTTTTCAATTAAATACCGGGCGTCAGTGTTTCTGGCGCCCGGCAGTAAATTTAATCTGCTGTTATAATTCCTACAGCAAGCTGCAGAACAAGCAGTGCATCAGTTGAGTTAACCTTTCCGCTGCCGTCGCAGTCCGCATTCTTAAGAGCATCTCCCGTAAGAGGAACGAGGTCTGTTGCGTGCTGAAGAATCATAAGAGCGTCAGCCGCCGCAATTTTACCGTTGCCGTCAAGGTCGGGAACAACCTTACCTACTTTTCTCGTCTTATGATAATCCTTTCCGCAATGCTCACAAACCTGCATTTCTTCACCGGGAAGTCTGTAAGTAGGCAGAGTCTTGGGAATATATATCGGATTATGTCCTAACGCGGGAACAAGTTCAATCTCGACATCTCCGCAGTTGGCGCAGGTGCGCTGACGGAATCCTTCGTCAAGGCAGGTAGGAGCAATAGCTGTTACCCAGTCGCTGTAATTATGACCTGTTGCCTTAACCTGACGTCTTTCAAATACCTTATGTGTTCCGCAGTACTTGCATACAATACCCTCTGTGCCGTCTGATGTGCAGGTTACAGGCTTAATGGGTACATAATCGTCTGTGGGAACATGACCGGGTGAAGGGATTTTTTCACTTTCAAATATCTCGTGGCAGTGGATGCATTCGATACCTTCTATGCCGTCCTCTGCGCAGGTAGCCTCTTTGATAACCTTCCAGTCCGACTTTTCATGACCGATAGCGTCAATAGGCTTGGATTCCATTACGTAACCGCATTCGGCGCATATAGTTTTTTCAACACCGGCTTTTGTGCAGGTAGCTTCAACTATAACCTTTTCTTCTGCTGCTATATGACCCTTTGCAGGGATGGGTTCTTCATCAACAACATCACCGCAGTTTACGCAAAGCTTCTGTTTAAGTCCTTCCTCTGTGCAGGTAGGATCTTTTACGGTAACCCATTCCGCTGCTTCAAGATGTGTACCCTCGCAGTAGATTGTTTCGGTGGTGATTGTCTCGCCGCAATACTTGCAGACAAGCTTCTTTTCGCCGTCCTTAAGGCAGGTTGCGTTTCTTGTAACAACCCACTCGCAAACGCCTTCGTCCTCGTGTGAAAGCTTATCGATAATTACGGGGTCACCTTCGGTTTTGCCGCACATTGTGCACTTGAGCTGTTTTTCGCCCTCAGCTGTGCAGGTAGGATCTTTTGTAACAATCCATTTCATATCGCAGGGGATTACATCAATATCGCGTGTATCAAAAATCTTATTGCAGTCTTTACAGATAAGAGATTCTGTTCCTTTTTCTTCACAGGTGGGGTCTTTTGTAACCTTCCATTCAGGCTCACAGTGTTCCTTTGCCTCAAGGTCTTCTTCTTTGTGCATTTTGCAGAATGTGCAGTCCTCTGTCTGCTTACCGCCCTCAGCGCAGTCAGCGTAAACAACAGTCTTTGTATAATATCCGGAATTCTCGTAATGATACGGACAGAGAACATTGAATGTAAGGTCTTTGTTTCCGGGATATTCGCCGAGGCCTATTACATGAACAGTTGCCTCGCCTATTTCGATATTGTCCTCATATTCAAGCTCATAATCTTTGCCCTCTTTAAGAGCTACGCCGTATGAGTTGTATATCTTAAGCTCTGAAAGAGTAACGGGGTTGCCTGTATAACTAACTCCGTCTCCGATTCCTGTGAATCTGCAGCTTGAAATCTCTTCAAAGTACTCAACGCCAATACCGTTGTTCTTTGCGAATTTATCTGCTGTAGAGCCTTTCTTGCATCTGATAACAAGATTAGTCTTTGAACCGAGGAACGCAAGTGCGCCGAACTGAACATCGTCAGAATATACAGTAACCTGCTTAAGTCCCGTGCAGTTGAAAAATGCGCCTGAGTCAACTGTCTTTATGTTTTTGCCGATAACAACGTTCTGGAGTTTGGAAGTGGTGCTGAATGCGCCGTATTTGATTTTTGTTACGGGGCATGCGGGCAGGTCACCTTCATTATCCGGGTCATATTCATCGGGAATGGTGAAATATGTTGCATTCTTATCGTTTAATTTGGCAAGTGTGAATGATTCGTTTGCCGGATCAAATTCCCAGTCGCAGAGAGTTGCAAGATTTATATCAACCTTAACATTATTGGTAACAGAAGTATATAAATCTGTTGTATCTTTATAGTTATTGTTATCTATTTTGTCTGCCGCATTGGTAACCTCAAGAGTCATACCAAGGTCGCCCTCAAGATTTGAGAAATCCTTTGCCTTGAATGTAACTACAGCAAAATCACTGTCTTTAGCAAAGGTGAATCCGTCAATAGTGGAAAGAGACCATTTTACATAGCCCTCTTCTTTATAGCTTGAACCGAAAATGTAGTCGCCTGTTTCAAGATGAAGCTTTGTGCTTTTTGCAAGCTTGTCAAAAGCGGCTTTGAGTCCGTCGCCCTTAACGACCTGAACAACCGTGAAAACCTCACTGCTGTATTTAAGCGAAACATCAAGCGCAGAAATATTTGTCGCGCCCGGTTTAATATCCTGTGCGAATTTAATTGTAACTTCAACCTCTTCGCCCTGGCGTGTTTCAACATCGCTGATTGTGAAAAGCGGCGCAGCTTTCTGCTCAGCGTATGAGCCTACAACAGTAACGCTCATAATGAGTACAAGTGCCATGACAAGAGCCAGCATTTTTTTGAGACTGAACTTTGACATTATGACTTCCTCCTTATCGTCTACAATAATGCAAGTTAAATATATAATATTACATTTTCGCCGTAAAGTCAAGGTTTAAAACATTTCGGAGAGCTTCAAAGTCGGTAAAAACACAGTAATTTACGGAAATTTAACCGATTGTTAACACTTCCCGCCATGCGAATCATTCGTTCATATGTAAAAAGCAGACTCCCGCGTACAGAAATCTGCTTTTGCATTTACTATATCAGTCCTTTATATACAAACCATACCAGTACATACCCCGAAACAACAGCCGCAAGGGTAAACGGAACGCTTATTTTCATAAATGTTCCCGACTTAACCTCATAGCCGGCTTTTCTGAGGATACCCGTCGCTGTAATGTTGGCGCTTGCTCCGATAGGAGTAAGATTGCCGCCGAGAGTAGCGCCTGTAAGCAATCCGAAATAAAGAATCGCGGGATTGACTCCGACGGCGGCGGCTATTGCCTGAGTAACAGGAAGCATTGTGGCAACATACGGAATATTGTCGATGAAAGCTGAGAAGAGTACCGAAGCCCATACCAGAAGGCTGTAAATGAGAAATACGTTGTCGCCGCTGAGCTTAACAAAAAGATTGCCTATATCCGTAACAAGTCCAACCTGAGTAAGTCCGCCGATAACAATAAAAAGACCCACAAGCAGAAGAAGCGTATCATAGTCAATTTCTTTCGCAACTCTTACCGCGCCTGATGTGCTTTTATTCTTGATAATATCTCTTACAACGCCTATTATCATGAGAATCATGCATATAGCTCCGCTTGTAACTGCGGGCTTTTTATCTGCCGGGATAAATGAAGCGGCAATAAGAAGAACAATAACACCGACAAGAAGATATGTGGGGAAATAGTCTTCAACCTTTGTAAGCTCATTGTGAGAAATTCTCTGATTATCTTTTCTGAATACCACAAGCAGCACAAGCGTTGCAATCAGAGCGCTTATCTGAACGACCCAGAACATTCCCATCTTTCCCTGATACGCAAAGAAATCAAGAAAATCCATATCCGCATATCCGCCGAGCATAATTGAAGTTGTATCGCCTACAAGTGTTGCGGCGCCCTGAAGGTTTGACGCAACCGCAATGGCGATAATACTCTTAACAGGTGACATGTTCAGTTTTTTGGATATATTCATTGCAACAGGGGCAACCATGAGAACCGTTGCAACGTTATCAACAAAAGCGGATATCAGCCCTGCAAAAAGAGAAAGAGCAATTATGGCCCATTTGACGCTCGGCGTCTTTTTTATAAGCAAGTCTGCAAGAAGTGCAGGCATTTTTGATTCAATAAACAACGATACGATACCCATCGTACCGGCTATCATCATCAGAACATTAAAGTCAACTGCTCCGAAGATTTCCTTAACAGGCATTGCTCCAGCAATCACCATTGCGGCGGCTGCGCCGAGAGCTATGTACTTCCTGATTTTCGGGAACGCAAGCAACCCTATATAAGTTGCGATAAAAATAACAAGTGCGGCTGTTTTCATTTGGTCATCTGCCTTTCATAATATATCTTTCAGATTATATCATAAATCCCTCACGACAATCAAGCGTTTTTCACAAAATAGATTGACAAGTTTTTAACACATTTGACAAATATGCATAATTCTTTTTTCGACAGTATTGCCTGCCGTTTTTATTTATGCTACAATTAATTCAACATTCTGCGAGGTGATTTTATGATGAAGCTTATTAAAATTATAGGCCAGCCGTTCTGCATTCTGCTTTATGCTCTCTCAGCATATTTCGCTGTAAAGAAAAAGCCCCTGCCGCTTATAATACTTTTCGCAATGCACCTGAGCGAATATTTTATTATCGGCAGAAAAACAGGGAAAGAAAAAGGCGTTTCTCCTGCAAAGGCGCTGATAAATTGTCTCAGCTTCGGCTTCACCTGGTGGCTTCCGCTGAGAAAAGATGACTGACACCCCAACATAATCAAAAAGCAATCCTCAGAAACATCATCTGCCGAGGATTGCTTTTACTTTTCGGTATTATTTTATTATTGAATTCTTTTTCAGAGCTTCAATATCTCCCATAGCCGTGAAATATTCTGTTCTGAGCCTTTCGCCCCATTTTGCGGCGATTTCATCATAACTGTCATTAATAAGGTCGGCCTTGCATTCCTGTGACGTTTCGCCGTAAATGAACCAGTCGGTTCTGTCGCCGCCCGAATGTCCCTTATAAGTCCACGTAGTCCAGTTCACATGGTTTTCGTTGAACATGTTAAGAATATAATCCCAGTGTCCTTCTTCCGTTGTGGGCTTGAATTCGCCGACAAATATCGGAACATTATAATCCTTCGCTTTTGCCTCTTTTATTATCTGAGTGTACGCCTCGTCCGACGGGTCATAAAGATGAAGCTCATACATCACATTTTCCCATCCGGCGTCTTTCGGGTCGGGCAGGTGGTCAAAGTCCCATATCGCTTCCATGATAATCAAGTGCTTCGGGTCGGCCTCTCTTACAGCCCTGTAAAGTTTGTCATATACTTTCCACATGGCTTCGTCGTCCTGATTCTCATCAAAATCGCACATAGGCTCATTCATGAGGTCGTATCCCGCTACAGTCGGATTGTCTCTGTATCTCTCGGCAACGGCAATCCAGAGCTTCTCGCTCATACATCTGTACTTCTCGCCCTCTTCTGATTCATCATAAAGACGGCAGTCGTTTATTTTGCCGCAATGGTGAGCAATACTCTGAAAACCGGGCAATCCGTGACAGTCGAGAATAACCCGTATGCCTCTTTCGGCGCAGCGTTTAACCGCCCAGTTGAGTCTTGAAAAATCATACTCATCTTCACTGTCTGTTTCAAGATTCTTATACCAGAACGGAAGTCTGACGCAGTTAAAGCCCAGCTCTTCGATAATATCAAAATCCTTATCGGTAAAATAATTATCCTGATACGTTTTAAAAAGCTCATCTGCCTTTTCTTTACCGAAACGCTTTTCGAGAATTTCTGTTATCTCAATTCCGCACTTTGCGCCTGTAAAAGCACCCATCCATTCCTCAAATACAAGCCACCCACCGATATTAGTTCCTCTGAGAGAAACATATCTGCCGTCGGCTGTTATAAGACGTTCTCCGTCTGCTTTTATAAAATCATTCTGAGAAAACTTATTCATAAAAATCCCCTTAAGCTTTGATTAAAAGTAATATATCATAACTCATTTACGCTGTCAATTAACGCAATTCTGTGTAGACATATTTCAGCCGCAGTGATATAATAATAAAAACTTTTCACATAAAGGTAATTATATGAAATTCTTAAAATCATTTCTGTGTTTTACAATCATTCTCACTCTGCTCTGCGGATGCACTGCAATAAAAAATATCGACAGTGAGGAAACCACTGTCTCAACCTCAAAAAGTGAAACAACCACTTCGTCCACTGCGTCAACCGAGACTTCTTCGGAAACCTCCGTATCATCAGAAGCCTCTTCGGCCGAATCGGAATCTTCCGCAGTTCCCGCTGTCAAAACGGACGTTCCGAGATCATTCGGTACAGTGCGTGAAATAATACGCTCCATGAGTCTTGAAGAAAAGGTCGGACAGCTTTTCATGGTATTCCCCGAGACTCTTTCGGGCGTGGATACTTACGTCGGACTTAATGACGGAGCAGGCAAAGCGGCTGTCACCTATGTCAGCGGCGATATAAAAGCGGCCATAAAAAAATATCATATCGGCGGCGTTGTAATGTTCGCGCAGAATGTTATCTCGCCAAGTCAGATAACAGCGTTCAACAGCGCGCTTCAAAGCTCATCGGACATTCCCCTTTTCATCTCGGTTGACGAAGAGGGCGGCTCTGTCGCAAGACTCGGAAGAAATAAAAACTTCTCTCTGCCGACATATAAAAGCGCCGCGGCTGTCGGTGCTTCTGGCAGATACAGCGACGCATATAACATGGGTGCGTCTATCGGGGGATACCTTAAAAGATACGGATTCAATATGGACTTTGCCCCTGTAGCCGACGTTAATTCCAATCCGAACAATCCTGTTATCGGGAATCGTTCATTCTCCCCCGACCCTGCCACAGCGGCAAGACTTTCGGGCGCGGCGGCAAAGGGACTTCGCGACAAGGGCATAATGCCCACGTTCAAGCATTTTCCGGGTCACGGAGACACCGCTGAAGACAGCCACAAAAGTCTCGCTGTAAACAATCATAATCTTGAACGACTTATGAATGATGACTGGCTGCCCTATATAAACAATGACCTGAGCGGCTGTGCCGTAATGGTTGGGCACATCGCTCTGCCCAACGTAACAGGAGTTATGAGAAGCGCCGCGGTAGACTGGAACATTGTTACAGGATATCTCAGAAACAGGCTGGGCTTCAACGGGCTTATAGTCACCGACTCAATGAAAATGCGTGGCGTCACCGATTATTACGAAACAGGCGCGGCATCTGTCATGGCGATAAACGCAGGCTGTGATATCGTGCTTATGCCGCAGAATTTTGTGAAATCATATAACGCTGTGCTTGAAGCTGTCAGAAACGGCGCAATATCTCAGGAAAGACTTAACCGGAGCCTTACAAGAATACTCGAAGCGAAGAAGCAGTACGGAATAATAAAATAAAACGGAGGGGTTTTATGTCAAAATATCTTATTGTAAACGCCGATGATTTCGGTATGTGCCACGCCGCGAACGAAGCAGTTTTTGACCTTTTTGAAAACGGGCAGATTCTTTCCTCAACAATTATGCTGCCGTGTCCCGCGGCGGTTGAAGCGGTGGAATTCTCAAAGGCTCACCCGGAATATGCCATAGGAGTTCACCTAACCCTTACATCAGAATGGAAAACATACCGCTGGAAGACGCTCTCTGACGCGCCGTCGCTCACAGACGAAGCCGGATTCATGTGGCCCAAGTCAAAGTTCGTCGAGCGCCGCGGCAAAATGAATGAAATCGAAAACGAAATCAGAGCGCAGATTGACTACGCTCACTCTCTGGGCATGAAGCCGTCTCACATTGACAATCACATGGG
>JAZUHE010000203.1:0-12755 GCA_045641565.1 Acutalibacteraceae bacterium
GTCATAAAGCAGATTTCTTTCTTTGAAATCCTGTTCACCTCAACCTGAGCTTTGTTGCCATTGTAAGGGTGTCTGAGCCAGGAAATCAGGGCAAACAACGCCATTGGGGCTGTCATGCCGAGGTAGGTAATCATTTCACCGTAATAGGAAAATGAATAAGAAATAATGCCGTACAAAATGCTGAAAACAATGGTCAGAAACTGTCCTATGGGATTTCCCTTTGCGTTGAAAATCAAAAAGGTTACGCCGATTAAGGAGGCAACAAGTGACAGCCAATTGCTTCTGTCAAACATTACAAATGTGACGACAATAAGCAGAACCGAGCCTGTCCACAGCAATTTTTCAACGGCGGTAAAATAGTTCAGCTTCTTCATATTTCGGGGATTTCAAGATTTGCTCCGCCCTGCTCGGCGGACTGGCTTGCAATAATTCCGGGAAGTGACATCTTAATTGCAAAATCCACATCAAGAGCAGGCTTTTTGTTTTCAAGCACGCAGTCAACAAAAGCACCGAACATAATAGAATCCGCACCGCCGTGACCGAAAGCATTGCTGTTACCGTACTCGTCAAGATATTTTGCAGTTACGGGAATATCGATTTTCTGTGAAAAAGTACCGGGTATGCTTGAAAGGTTTGCATAGCTGTGGGCATCGTCAACAATAGTACGCCTGTCTGTTTCAATGGAACCCTTTGTACCGCAAAGTCGGTAATTGTGGTCATAGCTTGTGTATGCACCGAAGCTTACAAGGAGCCTGATAACCGCACCCTTTTCGGTTTTAAAAATCGCAACGGATGTTGCGTTCTGTTGGGGGAAATAGGGATTATATTCAATATCGGAATTCATACAGGATACGCTGACACAACGGTCGTCCATAATGTAAAGCAGAGGGCCAAGCTCGTGTGTTGAATACTTAATTGCAGGGTTGTAGGTTCGCCAATGCCCCTCGGGGTAATTGTCTGGCCCGAAATTCTCAGGGTCTATGCTGTGAAGATACTCCGCCTCAGCAAAGACAACGTCACCGAATTCCCCTTTTTCACGCATCTTCTTCCAGGTTTCGATGAAAGCCCAGTAACAGCAGTTTTCAGCCGCCATATAGATTAAATCAGGGTGAGCTGAAACAATTTTTCTCAGTTCATATGCCTCTTCAACACTTGTAATAGACGGAATTTCGCATAAAACGTGCTTGCCTGCCTCAAACGCCTTTTTAACTATCGGTACGTGATAAACAGCCTCTGTCGCGACTATTACCGCGTCGATGTCCATTCTGAGCATCTCATCATAATCATTCAGATAAATGACATCATTTACATTCATTGATTCAAAATATTCTTTGCAGTGAGCAAGTACTTTTTCGTTGTGGTCACAGGCCGCGACTATTTTGCATTTGGGGTTGCCGAATCCGCATGCCGCAACAGCGGCGCCCCGTCCGCAGCCGATAATTCCGCAGCGTAAAACTTTATTATCCATAATATACTCCTTACAGTATTCCCGGTTTCGGGAACCTTTTTTGAAAATTCTCTTTATAATCAACGGTGTTTTATTATAAACCGCTGCAATTTATTATATGCTATAAAACACAACTTTTCAAGTTCTATTGCTTCAATCATCATATATTATACAGAGAATCTCTTTCGGTATTTTTGTTGACAACGAATAAAAATATATGTAAAATAAAACATATGTTCATCCCAAAAGGAGATATAATATGAGATACTGCTTCGATAATGATTTACACATTCATTCACAGCTTTCGCGCTGTTCAAGAGACCCCGAACAGACGCCTGACGCTATTCTGAAGTACGCGATTGACAATAAGCTTAAAACAATATGTCTTACCGACCACTACTGGGATGAAAATGTTCCGGGGCCGTCTGACTGGTATGCGAAGCAGCCTTATGCCCATATTGCGCAGGCGCTTCCGCTTCCGCAGGCTGACGGTGTTCATTTTTTATTCGGCTGTGAAACTGACCTGCGCGCTGACCTTACGCTCGGCGTTTCAAAGGCAGTGTTTGACAGATTTGATTTCATCATAATCCCCACAACACATCTGCATATGGACGGCTTTACCTGCCGCGGTGATGAGGACGCGGAAGAACGGGCAAAGCTGTGGGTCAGCCGATTTGACGCCGTTCTTAATATGGAGCTTCCGTTCCATAAGACAGGAATAGCGCATCTTACCTGCGACCTTATGTATAAGGGTCATTCTGCCGAAGTGTTGAAACTTATCAGTGAAAGTGACTATGCTGAGCTTTTCAGAAAAGCCGCGGACGTCGGCGTAGGCATTGAGCTGAATTTTGACGCCACTGCTCTGACGGAAGAAAACAGAGAGCTTGTCCTGCTTCCGTACCGAATCGCAAAGGCTGAGGGCTGTAAATTCTATTTCGGTTCTGACGCTCATCATCCCGAAAGACTCGCATTCGAAAAGCAGAATGCGGAAATGATTATCGACCTGCTCGAGCTTGAAGAAAACGATAAATTCCATCTGATATAATGAGTTGTTTTATTCAGCATCAGCAAGAAAGCAATCGCCGACCGGTTCGTCTGAATCAGTCGGCGATTATTATATTATAATGAATTATGAGCAGGCAGAACTATATTAAATGGTATAAAGTTTTAATGCAGATAACAGTCTGCATTTACGGAGGAATATATATTCACTGTGAAAGGCTCGTTATACTTACTGCTTATTGATCCGTAGTTATCATATAATGTATATCGTCCTTTTATTACCCCCCCATTGAGCGGAGCCTGTGCCGCAAAAGCAAAGACACAGCAGCCGAAGCTGAAGCACACACAGAGAATAACTGATATAAAGCTTTTAATAAAAATGTTTTTTTATTTCTTAACCTCTGCAAAGTCTGATTCGTATCTTTGATATGCTGTTTTTAATCAAATCTTCCGTCTTTGCAGGCGTCGATAAGCTCCTGCGTCTTGCATTCCGCCATGCATACAACCGCGTCGCCCGCGTTGTAATATATTCTGATTGTGTCGCCCTCTTCCATCATTCCGCAGGGGAAGAGAACGTTGTCTCTGAAGCCGCCGCTTGTTTCCCACTTTGTTTCGGGTATCATAAGCGGAGCCTTTGACATACCGATAACCTTTGACGGGTCATTGAGGTCAAGGAGCATAACGCCTATGGAATATCTCTTCTTCCACGTATCCTCCCAGCCGTTTTTGCCGCGGGTCGGGTCAATGTCAACGAAGTGATAAAGAGCCAGCCAGCCCGCTTCTGTTTTAACAGGCGGCGCGCCGGGACCGATTTTATCATTGCAGAACGGCACGTCTTCCGTACCTAAAACAAGTCTGCTGTTGCCCCAGTAAACAAGGTCGGGAGACTCGGAAAGCCATACGTCAAACTTGTCCTTGCCGCCTCTTGAATAAACAGGCATGGGTCTTTCAAGGCGTACATACATTCCGTTGATTTTTTCGGGGAAAAGAACCATGTTTCTGTTATCGGGTACGCTCATTGAGATGATTTCAAAGTCCTCAAAATCATCCGTAACGGCGATTCCGCCGCGGACGCCGTGCTTTGTGTCAACAGCGAAGCAGACATAGTATCTGCCGTCGATAACCGTGATTCTCGGGTCATAGGCGCGGCTGATTTCTTCATCCTTAAGAGCGAAGCAGGGCTTGTCCGAAACTTTCCAGTGGATTCCGTCGTCGCTCTGTGCAAGACCGATATTTGTTCCGTCAAAGCGTTCTCCGCTCTCCCATTCCTCTTTGGTGCAGCCGTAATCGTTTCTGAACATCATTACGTATTTGCCGTCTTTTTTGGCGACGCCCGCGTTGAAGGTCAGATTTGAGGGATAGGGAACGTCTTTATATGTGAGCACAGGCTCGGGATATCTTTTAATAATGTCGTTTGATTTGAATTCCATAATTAATCACCAAAATCCGCAATAGAATTGTCTTCCGTATATCCTGACGGGATTGAAAGCAGCGAGCTTTGAGCCGTGGAAGATATTTTGTTTATCGTATAAATATCAGTGCCGCCGACATCTATAAATTCAAGTGAATTACCGTTGAACAGATAGTGTATTTCCATATCTTTATCCAAGGCGTATTTTTCGCATACATAGTCTATATTGTTTTTCTTTTCAGTTGTTTTGCCGACATAAAGGAACTCTTCTTTAAAGAGCGTATCGATAATATCAAGCGTTGAGTCTTCCTCACCGCTGTCTATTTTGCAGTAGGCTTTAAGCATGGGAATAATTAAATATTCCGTGCCGTCAGAATCTGTGAAATATCTTACCTCAAGGTCAAAAGCCGTTCCGAAAAGAGCCTCAAACAGCGCAAGCTGAGTCTTGTCCGCCTCGGGGATATCCTCTTCATCAAAATCCGAAAGATCAATTTTTATCGTCATTGAAATGCCGCTTTTCACGCCGTCTGATGTCATAACCGCACCAACGTTTTCGCCCTCAACATCCATCGACATTTCTGCCGTAAAAGAGCTGCCGCTGAAAACGGAATCAACGTATTCGTATTTAAGCGTGTTTTCGTAAGACTTGTCAAATTTCTCAATCGTACCGATTGCATATCTGAGCACATCAAGAGCGTCAGCTGAGTTAACACTTCCGTCTCCCGTAACATCAGCAAGTATCTGCTGAGTCTCTGAAAGCTCTGCGAGTTCTACCGAATACTGAAGAATAATAAGTGCGTCAATGGAAGAAACATTTCCGTCATCGTTGGCATCGCCGTATATATATTTACCCTGTGCGGCTGAAGGCACAACGGCAAGAGCAAAAATCAAAGCAGAAACAAGTAAAACAGAAATAATTTTTTTCATATAATTCAATCCTTTTATATTAAATCAGTTCCATAGTTTTAATAACTATCGGAGTGACAGGAGTCGCAGGTGTGGAATCCACGCCGTTGGGAATTCTGTCAATCTTCAAAAAGCCGTCAACAGTTTCCATTCCTTCAACAACCTTGCCGAACGCGGCGTAAGCGCCGTCAAGAAAGCTTGCGTCATCATAGCAGATAAAGAACTGGGAGGAAGCTGAATCAGGGTCATTGGCGCGCGCCATGGATATAACGCCTCTCTCGTGCTTTAAGGTATTCTTAGTGAATCCGTTCTGAGCAAACTCGCCCTTTATTGTCTTATCCGAGCCCTCATAACCTTTGCCGTCTGAAGAGCCGCCCTGGGCCATAAAGCCATCAACTATTCTGTGGAATGTAAGGCCGTCATAGAAATGTGACTTGACAAGACTCACAAAGTTTGCGCAGGTTTCGGGAGCATACTCAGGGTAAAGCTCTATAACAAAGCTTTCTCCGCTTTCCATAGTAACCTTAACCTTCTGATGACCCGTTACCTCATCGGTCTTCGGCTCGTCTTTTTTGCCGCAGGCTGTAAATGTAAGAGCACATAAAAGCACTGCAAGAATAAGAGAAATTATTTTTTTCATGGAAATGACCTCCCGATAAATTGTTTTAAGATATTATATCATAGTAAAGTTATATAGACAAGTGGAATTTTTATGTTATAATGATAATGTATTAATGAAATCGGTGATAATAACGTGAAAAAAGTACTACTTACCGCAATCAATTCAAAATATATTCATTCATCTCCTGCTGTCCGTTATCTTAAGAGGACGGCGGATATTCTTCTGCCCGAAAATGAATACGCGACTGATATTTTTGAATGCAGCATAAATGACACAACTGAGCATATTATTTACGGTATAATGAAAAACAGTCCCGATATTATCGGGTTTTCCGTTTACATATGGAATGTTTCTCTTACGGCGAAAATATGCAGAACAATTAAAAAAATCGACAGCGGCATAAAGATAATTCTCGGCGGCCCCGAGGTTTCATACGGCACAGAGCACACGGATTTTACCGAAGCTGATTTTGACATGATTGTCAGCGGCGAGGGTGAAAAGGCCTTTCCCGCGGCTGTGCTCCACCTTGACGGGAAAGAAATTCCCGACGGGCTTAACGCTGAAATAAGCGGCAGAACTATCTCAGCGGATTTTGTCGAAAAGCTTGACGATATTCCGTTTATTTATGACGAAAAAAACATTAAAGAATTCGACAGCAGAATCATATATTACGAAAGCTCAAGAGGCTGTCCTTTTTCATGCGCCTACTGTCTGTCCTCCGTATGCGGCAAAGTCAGATATCTTTCTCTTGAGAGAGTGAAAAGTGATATTGATTTTTTCATTGAGCATAATGTTCAGCAGGTGAAGTTTGTTGACCGCACATTCAACTGCTCAAAAGAAAGAGCGTATAAAATATGGGAGTACATCTTAAAAAGAAGCGCTGACAGTCGGACTAATTTTCACTTTGAAATCGGAGCGGATTTACTGACAGAAAAACAGATTGAGCTTCTTAAGGAAATGCCCGACGGCAAGATTCAGCTTGAAATAGGAATACAGTCCACAAACGAAAAATCTCTCGTTGAAAGCTGCCGCTTCGCACCAAATGAGCTGATTTTTAAAAATGTAAAAGCTCTTCGCGAAAGAGGCAATATAAATCTTCACACAGACCTCATCGCAGGTCTTCCCTATGAAGATTACGACAGATTCCGTCAGTCATTCAACGAAGTTTACGTTCTCGGTGCTCATCAGCTGCAGCTGGGCTTTCTGAAGATTCTCAACGGAGCACCCCTTAACAATCTGATTGAAAAGCACGGGTATGTTTTCACATCCTACCCTCCATATGAGATTCTGAAAAACAGATATATTTCTTATGAGGAGATTCAGCGCTTAAAAGAAATTGAAGACTCCGTCGAAAAGTTTTATAACTCGGGAAGATTTATTCTCTCACTGAAAGAGCTCGAAAAACATTTTGAAAGTCCCTTTGAAATATTTGAAAAAATCGCGGAATTTTTCAAGAAAAAAGGAATGATTTTCTCATCGGTTTCTTCAAAAAAATTATATGATTTTCTGAATGATTTTTCTCTTGAAAACGGCGCTGATATTTCGGAGATTCTTCTCAGAGATTTTTATCTGAGCGAGAATTCCGAAATCGTCCCCGAAAGTCTCAGAAGCCTTGTGCCGCTTAACAAATACGCTCACCCCGCGGCTGTTCAGCTTTTAAAAAACGAGGGCCTTTCAAGAGAAAAAAAGATATTCGCAAAATTCATCGGCAGCAAAGCGCTTGTTATTGATTACGGAAAGCGCAGTTCTGTCGACGGAAGATACAGACTGCTTTTTGAAAGGACGGTGAGCTTTGATGAGTGAAATCTGCTGTGCCTGCCCGAGAGCCTGTCGGGTTGACAGAGAAAAAGCTGCAGGCTTTTGCAGAACGGGCAACACATTCAGAGTCGCCAGAGCCGCCCTCCACTACTGGGAGGAGCCGTGCATAAGCGGCGAAAACGGCAGCGGAACGGTTTTCTTTTCGGGATGCAATCTCAAATGCGTATTCTGTCAGAATTACGAGCTGAGCCACGGTCTTTACGGTAAAGACATCAGCGACGAAAGACTTCTTGAAATCTTCTCAGAACTCGAAAAGCAGGGTGCCAACAATATAAATCTTGTAAATCCCACCCATTATGCCTTAAGGCTCGCGGAGTTTCTCAAAGAACATAAGCCGTCTGTGCCTGTTGTTTACAACACCGGGGGATATGAAACTGTCGAAACGCTGAAAGCCCTTGAGGGCTCGGTTGATATTTATCTGACGGATTTAAAATATTACGACTCAGCTGTTTCGCAGAAATACAGCGGCGCCGCTGACTATTTTCAATACGCCTCGGCGGCTCTTCTTGAGATGCGCCGTCAGATTCCCGAGGATATATACAATGACGACGGGATAATGTTAAAAGGCGTTATAGTGAGGAATCTCATTCTCCCCGGCAACATCAGTCAGAGCATAAAGATTCTTGACTGGCTTGATGATAATCTGCCGTGCGAAACGGTGATAAGCCTGATGAGCCAGTACACTCCCTGCGGCGAAGCGGAAAAATATCCGCCGATGAACCGCAGAATCTCAAAAAGAGAATACGACACGGTGGTTAATCATCTGTTTTCACTGGATTTTGAAAACATATATCTTCAGGAGCTTTCTTCCGCAAAGGAAGAATATATTCCGCCCTTTGATTTAACAGGCGTGTAATCAGGATATAATATATACGGAGGTTGTTATCATGAAAAAAACTGTTCTCAGAAAATACGCGTCTCTCATCGCGAATGTAGGCGCAAGAGTTAAAAAAGGCCAGGAGGTCATGATTTACGCGGAGCTTGACCAGCCCGAATTTGTAAAAATGCTTACAGAGGAGTGCTACAAGGCCGGCGCAAAAAGGGTTGACATTGAGTGGAGCTATCAGCCGCTCACCAAAACTCACGTCAGATACAGAAGCGTCAGAACTCTTTCGGAAATGCTCGACTGGGAGGTTGAGAAGCTCAAACGCAGAGTCAAAGTCCTGCCCGTTATGATTTATCTTCTTTCAGAGGACCCCGACGGCCTTAACGGAATGAATCAGCAGAAATACTCAAAAGGCACTCAGGCGAGATATAAAATCATCAAGCCCTTCCGAGATGAAATGGAAAATAAGTATCAGTGGTGCATCGCCGCCGTTCCGGGTGTGGAATGGGCTAAAAAGGTGTTTCCGGGATGCAGAAAGAGTGAAGCTGTGGAGAAGCTGTGGGAAGCTATTCTCACCACATCACGCTGCACCGGCGACCCCGTTGAGGAATGGAACAGACACAATGAGAATCTTAAATCCAAGTGCGACTATCTGAATTCTCTCGATATCGAGTCGCTTCACTACAAATCATCCAACGGCACGGATTTCACCGTAGGCCTTATTGACGGCTCTGAATTTGCAGGCGGCGGAGAATACACTCTTTCGGGCAACTATTTCAATCCCAACATTCCCAGCGAAGAGGTATTTATCTCCCCCGAAAGAGGCAAGGCTGAGGGCGTTGTTTACTCTGTAATGCCTCTCTCCTACCGCGGCGAGCTTATCGAGAATTTCTCAATCCGCTTTGAAAACGGCAAGGCTGTCGAGGTTCACGCAGAGAAGAACGAAGACCTGCTCAAGGAGCTTATCAACATGGACGAAGGCGCCGCATATCTCGGCGAATGCGCTCTTGTTCCATTTGACTCGCCCATACGAAACAGCGGAATTCTTTTTTACAACACTCTTTTTGATGAGAACGCCGCCTGCCATCTTGCTCTCGGCGAGGGATTCTCCCAGTGCATAAAGGGAAATGAAAACATGACTCTTGAGGAATGCCGCGCCAAAGGCATAAACAAGTCAATGATTCACGAGGACTTCATGATAGGCGCCGAAGACCTTGACATTACAGCTGTCACAAGAGACGGCAGAGAGGTGCCCGTATTCAGAAACGGCAACTGGGCATTCTGAAAAGCACCTTGCAATTTTATCTGAAAATGTTATAATCTTGATGTGGGTATTCCGCCCGCAAATAAAAAATAAGGATTTGTTATTATGAAAAAAATCATTTCTGTTCTGCTTATCGCTGTTCTTATGCTCAGCCTCTGCGTAACCGGATTCGCTGAGGACAGGGAAGCATTTGACAGCAGCGCTTACGCAACAATCATCACCGCGTCCGACTTTCAGCATTCGGGCAACGAGGCATATGACCGTTTCGGTAAAATTCTCGACTTAGCTGTTGCCGACGGGATGCCCACAGCCGACTCAATGCTCGTAGGCGGCGACTACACAATGCTTCTTTTTGACAATGCCGTTCCCGGTATCTCAAAAATCAGAAGAACATATCTCGACGCTTTTCCCGGAAATGACCCTGCTTCGGTTGTCTGCATTCAGGGTAATCACGACAATACCAAAGACGAATTCGCTGAAACAGGCTTCTACAACATGGGCACATACTGCCTTTATGTAATCAACGAGAATGATTTCCCCTGGAAGCAGAGCTCACGCAAGGATGACGGCGTAAAGGCCGTCGCTGAGGATATCGAAAAGAATCTTGACGCTATGATAGCCGCAGGCGACAAGCGTCCCGTTATCGTTATGACTCACGTTCCGCTTCACCACACAGGCAGAAACAACTACGGCGACAACATGTACGCCTCATACATATTCAACGTACTCAATGAAAAAGGCAAGAAGCTCGATATAATATTCATCTTCGGCCATAATCATTCAAGCTCTTATGACGATTATATCGGCGGTTCAGTCAACTACATGGCACCCGGAGATACAATCCGTGTTCCGTTCCCCGACAAGAAGGGCGAAGACTGCTACAGCGAAGAGACTCTTAACTTCACCTACACCAACTGCGGATACATCGGATATTCTGATAACCATGTATACGAAACATCAACAAACGTTCTCACTCTCGGATTCATTCAGTTCACCGCTGACAAAATCCGCTTTATCAAGTACAGCGAAGAAGGGGTTTACTCAGTAAACGAGATTAATAAAATAAACAAGGGCACAGCCTCAGCCGCGCCCGAATATCCCGAGGTTGACGATACCTGCCTTTGCCATACAGAGAATCCCGTACTTCAGATTTTATGGAAGGTATATATTTTCCTTTGCAGAATCTTTAACGCAAACCGCTTTTGTGTATGCGGAGAATATCACTATTAATAAAGAATTTGAGCCGTCCTTAGCCGGCATGTGATAAGGATGCTTTTTCGGGGTGTGGGGGTTTGTGCGTCAAAATCCGACACTCGATAAAGATATGGACAAATCAGAATCCATTAAGGGGATATTATGGTATTCAATAATCAGGCAAAAGAGAAATTTTCTGAAATAAATATCAGTGATATCAAAATAAATGATGATTACCCGATATGGAAAAAACATGATGATTTCGGCAGAGCATATTATGGCATTTCTAATTTTGGGAATATGGACGAAAATATATCGGCTGATACAGATCTTTCCCTACTTGAATGGGACGGAAACGAGATAAACATATCTTTTGAGAATATTGGTTTAATCGAACAGAAATATGTTGAAGCTATCGGAATAATAAAAAGTTGGAAAGCTCAGCTTAAAAGATTTACGGACAGTAAATTTCGTATATGTCTGTCATACGATAATGAACGAAGAGGACAGAAAATATTCATTCACATTAAGATTTTGGAAAAAGCATGATAATTCCGAATTGATTACGGAAATTGATGATTTTTCTCAGCCTGTTGTTATTGAATATTGTGAATGATTATAATTACAAATCTCGGAAGTGAAAAATATGAGCGAAGAAAAAACTGTAATCAGCAACATAAACGAAGCATACACCTTCATAGCAGACTGCGCGCCTTATAAAATCAGAAAAGCCGTGCTTTCAGTTCCCGAATGCGAGGATATGACTGTATGGGTTGTCGGTCTGAGAGGCACCAATGGCTCAATGGACAAAACAGACCCGCTCAGTCTTCCCGTTTGTTTCAGAAGCGGCTGCTCGAGAGAAAACATATTCTTTTATCTTGTTAAGGAAGCCATAAAAAAAGAAATCCCCGCAGGGGAAAATATCGTTTACATAGGACACAGTCTCGGCGGAATGGTAAGCCAGCAGCTCGGTGCAGACAAGGAACTGAGCGGTATGTACAAAACGCTCAACGTGCTCACATTAGGCTCGCCCTATGTATTGTTCAAAGGTAAGAAATGTCCGCTTCACAGAATGGCTGACAGAGCGGATATTGTACCGGTGGTTTGTTCGCTTGCCTCATTCGCCAATTATTTCATAGGAAACGTTACGCACGAATGCGCCGGGAATTATTTCAGCTTTCTCGGTTCGCATTGCGACTCCTATGAAAAATCGGAAGTGTGGCGCAAATACGACTGCTTCGGCATAGAAAACGGCGGAAGATATCTTACTCTGATATAAAAAAATCAGCACCCCTTTCAAGGAGTGCTGATTTTTTTATGTTCAGTTGAATAAACCTGCGATAAAATCTGCGAGATATCCGAATTCAATCTTAATCCATTCACCGAAATCATGCTCGTCATAGGCCTTGTATTTTGACGGGTATTTTTCTACTGAAGTTGAGTCGTAGTCGCTGTAATAAACTGAGAATGTGGACACCGCTTCTGTCGGATTTTTTGAGCTGTCGAGCAGAGTCTTTTCGTCAAGGTCGATAATGCGAAGACCTCTTGCCTCAACGGGATTTCCGTCTTTATCGTTAAAGCGTGACGCGATATTGAAGCCGCCCGCTGAAAGAGTCGAGCCGAGGATGATGCCGTCCTCAGTGATTCCGCAATAATCGTTAACGTGAGCGTGACCAAAGAACGCGCCGATAACATCGCCCTGAGAAACCCATGCGTCATACTCACCGCTGTTGTCAGTGGGGATTTCAACGCCTTTGTTGAGGTGAGTTGACACTGTGCTGCTCTGAGTTCCGGGTACACCGAAAGTGAAGCCGTCTGTGAAACCGGGCTTGAGAGTATATGTCTTTTCGCCGCAATCGACGCCGTTTTCTGCTTCATCAAATATTTTTGTGATTTCCTGAACGGGGAAATGCTGGAAAGCTATCGAGGGGATAACCTCGCCGCCGTTCTGCTTCGCGAGCTTTTCGCTTGTCTTTTTATACCAGTTGAGCTGAACGGAATTGACAGACTGAACCTTTGTTTTGCCTGTTTTTATTTTTGTACCCGAGTCCAGAAGCCAGATGTTGAAAATATTCTTTTCACCGTCTGAATCCTTGATAAGGATATTGCCGTTGCCTGCACGGAACAATGTGCTGTAGCCATCGGGCATAATGCAGTTTGAGTGAGCCGAGTAAAATTTATTCTGCATTGTCTTGGGGCAGAGGTACGCTTCCCAGTCGTGATTGCCGTAGACGAATGAGAAAGGAATATTTCTCTCTTCAAGCG
>JAZUHE010000204.1:0-2226 GCA_045641565.1 Acutalibacteraceae bacterium
GCCGTCATTTAAACCTGCTTTTCTTGACAATTACAGATTCAGATAGTATAATCGGAATAATATAACTGTGTAAAACAAAACTACTTTGAATGGGGAAATTATTATGATTTTAAGCGGAGCATACGATACCGTCAAAAAATCACTGAGCGTCACCGACTACGAATGCCTTCACACTGAAAACGATGAATTAAGCGTATATGTTCTTACGGACTCAACAGAAGATATTTCCGGGCTTATTCTCAGCGAATACTCACGTCTCGGCGCAGGCTGTGCCTCGGTTATACCCGAGACATTCATTGCCGTGATTTATGATAAAAAACAGCAGACACTTTTTGCATTCAGCGATATAACCACATCCCCTCTCGATTTGTATTACACTGTAAATGACTCGAAACTGTATTTTTCAACTTCCCTTAAAAAGCTGCTTAAGTCAAGCGGCTGCGAGAGAAAGCTGAGTATTTCTTCCGCTAAGGAATTTCTGACAAACGGTTTTGTTTTCGGCTCACCGACTCTTATAGAGAATGTATATAAAATCGCCTCCGGTTATATGCTTACTGTCTGCGGTGACGATATTTCACAGATAAATTACGAATATAAAACGCCCGAATACAAAGGCTCAGACGCGGAAGAAGAGCTTCTGCCCGTCATGCGTGAAAACGTAAAAAAGCTCATCGATGAAAGCGGAGATATTTTCATTCCTCTTTCAAGCGGATTCGACTCAAATCTTGTGCTCGACACAGTCCTTGCCTCCACTGATAAAGAAATCAACGCATTCACCGTCGGCGGCAAAACAGGCCGAAGCGAAATCGAAACTGTTAAGGAAAACGTCGCTGATATAAAGCAGGTTAAACTTCACACAGTTACCGTTGACGAGACGTATTTTGATAAATTCTCAGATATTGTCTGGCGCCTTGACGGATGCGTTTTTGAGGTGGGAGTTTTCCTTCAGTACGCTCTCGCGAGCGCTCTGAGTGAAAGCGGAGCGAAAAATCTCATCTGCGGCGAATACGCCGACCAGATTCTTTCCTGTTTTTACAACGACAGCTTAAAGCGTGCCACAGGCGGCAAGGTAAAAAAGAACGAAAAATTCTTTATGTACGCCGACCCGTACGTTACGGGCAACATGATAATCCTCAAAAAGAGCGCGAAGATGCTCGATTCATTCGGCATCACAGGAAGATATCCATTCGCGAGAAACAACATCGCCCCTGTCGCCGGTAAAATCAGAAATAAAAACGGCACATCCAAAAAGCTCTATAAAGAAAAATGCCGTGAGGTTTTCAGACCGAACATAGTTAAAAATCTTCAGAAAATCGGCGGTTCCACAAGCAATCAGGCGATTCTTTCTCAGGAGGGCTACGAAAAGCTCAGAGAAATTCTCAACAGCAATCAGCTCTTAAAGAAAATCAACTCAGAGGGCGGCGAAACGGTTGTTTCGGCACGCTCATATAAATTAAGACTCCGTCAGGCCTTTGAATGGCTCTACGGCGACATTAAGGAATGCGGAGTCGCGGGCGGACTCAAAAAGACAAAATCCACCCTTCAGAGCAAGGGCATGAGCAAGGAGCTCAAGGAGCTGTATCTGCTCATATTCAACGAGCTGTTTGTCGGCGACAGCTTTGACAAAGCGGCTGATTCAGAGAGCGCAGTATATACCACAAGCGAAATCCTCAGAAAACTTTAATCGGGAGGGCCTTGCATGTTTATTAAAATCGCCAACTTTTTTATTACCGCAGTTATAGTTTTATCCTCAATATTCAGACTCGATATAGGGCTCGGACTCAATCCTAAATTCAGAGAGGTCGACCTTTCTGAATACAAGCTCGTATGGAGCGACGATTTTGACGGCGATGAGCTTGACAGAAACAAGTGGAACGACAATCAGAATGTTGACACTCTTCACTGGGGAGCTATCAGAAACGGCGGATACTGGCACAAGGATATGATAAGCGTTCACGACGGTGCGCTTCATATAGAAACAAAATATCTTGACGAAGAGCAGGCCGCATCATACGGCGGAGACTATAAAGCCGGATGGTATACAGGCTACGTTACAACATATAATTCCAATAAGGAATACACCGCAGAGCCCGACACATTCCTTTACGGATATTTTGAGACAAGATGCATTCTCCCTGCGGGTTACGGTCTCTGGTCCGCGTTCTGGATGATGAACGGCGGCGTGTATGACACAGACAACGACGGTGTTGACGGAACGGAAATCGA
>JAZUHE010000205.1:0-3969 GCA_045641565.1 Acutalibacteraceae bacterium
TTGTCAGCTCTTTATCTTGAACTTTTATTATTGATATGATAGAATAACCAAAAAGGAGGAATAATTATGCTCGATAAAATAATGGATGCACTCAGTTTTGCATATAGACAGAAAGCTTCTGTTTATGCTGTAGGTGAATTCTTTAAGAATTTTTTTGACGGTTTTACTTTTAAAAAGATTATCGCAGGCTTTATGGTGATTATTGAAATGATCGGCTGTGTTATCTTTGATGCTCCTGTTACTCCCAGAGGGGCGGAGCTTGACCTTACAGGATATGAGCTCGTTTTTGAAGATGAATTTGACTCGGACAAGCTTAATCTTGATGTATGGCAGCATCGCGGTGAGGGCTCACGCCGCTGTGGCTTCAACGCCGATTCACAGGTTAAGCTTAAGAACGGTACCTGCGTTCTCACAGGTGAATATCTTAAGAACGGCAAATTCGGCGAAGGCTGGTACACAGGCATGATAAGCCTCAGAGAGCATTATTGCCGCGGCTATTACGAAATACGCTGCAAGTGCAATAAGGATAAAGGCTTCTGGAGTGCATTCTGGATTCAGTCAATTAACAGCCCTTATGACCACTATATTTCAAACGGTGGTATCAACGGCGCAGAGCTTGATATTTTTGAGGCTATGAGTGCAGATGCAAAAACAAAGTCAGCACGCAACTCTGTAACTCAGACAATTCACTGCAACGGCTGGGATGACGATATAGAAAACATTGATTCACGCTGCCTTGGTGATTTTAAAGTCGGCAGAGATATTTATAACGAGTATAATACCTACGGCCTTATGTGGACAGAAGATGAATACATTTTCTACATAAACGGAGTAGAGAGCGCAAGAAGTTCATTCGGCAAAGGTGTTTCAACAACTCCCGAAGAAGTAATTGTTTCTCTTGAAATTCCTTCGTCAGGACTTGAAGATTTTGACACAGACTATACAACTCAGATGATAGTTGATTACGTCAGAATTTATCAGATTGCAGAATAATTCAATATAATAAAATTGAGCCGGGGCATATGTCCCGGCTTGACTTATATATCACTGGCTGATACAATTATTATATTATTATTTTAATAAATGATTACCGATAAAAGGAGAAGCGCAAATGAAAGTATTATGTATAGGCAACAGCTTTTCTGAGGATGCAACAAGTTATTTAAGCCGTGTTGCTGAAAATCAGGGCATTGAGATTTATACTGAAAATCTTTATATCGGAGGTTGTTCACTGGAACGGCACTATCGTAATATGATAAGCGGTGAGCAGGCATATGAGCTTGAAATAAACGGCGAACGCACAAATATTCATATTTCGCTGATTGAGGCGCTTGAAAAAGATAAATGGGACGTTGTTACAGTTCAGCAGGCGAGTCATTTTTCTGCATATTATTCCACTTATCAGCCCTTTGCCTCTGAACTTGTCAGATTCATACGTGATAAACAGCCTGAAGCAAAGGTATTTATTCATCAGACATGGGCTTATGAGGATAATTCTCAGCGCCTCTCAGATAATGGTTTTTCATCAAGAAAAGAAATGTTTGCGAGAATTAAAGAAAGCTACTGCCTTGCTTTAAAGGAATGTGCCGCAGACGGTTTAATTCCGTCGGGGCAGGTGTTTGAAAATATGGCAGCAAAAGGGATAAAATGTCATCGGGATACGTTTCACGCTTCACTCGGTGCAGGTCGATATGCTCTGGCTCTTACATGGATAAAAGCTTTGACGGGTTCAGATATAGATAATAATTCTTTTGCGGATACATCCGATCCTGTGAGCGAAGACGAATCAGTTAAAATAAAAAATGCTGTTAATGAAGCGTATATGTAATGCACCAACAATATTGATACCAGAATGGCAAGGGTTGCATTTTAGCCATATTCTAAAGTGCACTTTATGCAAAATTCATTAAGAAAATTATAAAAATGTAATCGTGTTAAAGCAGATGAATATTTTCCGAAGTTTAATCTTTATTGACATAATATGTATATGATGATAAAATTATATACATATTACTGTCGTTTTTTCAACAAAATTGACTGTTTAGTTTATGTAAAGGAGTCTGATAATATGAAAAACTCAGAAAAGGTTCTGAGCGTCATTCTTGCAATCGTGATGATATTGAGCGCATTTCCGTTTGTCTGTGTTTCAGCGTCTGCGGCAGAGGATTTCGTAATTGATGAAAACGGTGTTCTCACTGCATACAACGGCGCGGGCGGTGATATTGTAATACCCGACGGTGTTGTGGCTATTGCCGATTCGGTATTTGCATGGAATATGGACGTAATAAACGTTGTATTCCCCGACGGTCTTGAGCGTATCGGGAACAGAGCATTCTGGGATTGTGATAATCTTAAATCCGTAACAATTCCCGTAACTTTAACAACTATTGGAGAAAGTGGATTTTGCTGCAATAATTTTGATACTGTATATTATCCTTGCAATATGGATGAACGTACAGTTGACGAGCTTATGTTTCCGTTTACAGGTCCGTATGTTGTAACTTTTACATATATACATCTTCCACATCAGATAGTTGATGGCAAATGTATAATATGCGGAGAAAAAGAGCATGTACATTCTTTTTCGTCAGACTGGACAACTAACGAAATAGCTCACTGGCATAAATGTACAGCATCAAAATGTGATATAAAGGATTATTCAACCTGTGTGTTCAAAGAAACGGATTACGGTTTTCATAACTTCGTTGACGGCTTCTGCACGGACTGCGGTTATAAAGAATCGGCAGAGCATTATATGCACAGAGATAATAATAAAGACAATATCTGCGATAAATGCGACGCGGAGCTTTACGTTTCACGCAGTTGGAACGAAGCGAGGCAGACATTAGTTGAAACATACGAGGAGATACCGTCGGGTGCTGAAAAAATAAACGGTTTTACATCAGTTCTTTATTCGGGCAGATGGTATTACGCAGACGGTACAGTTGAGATTTCCGTTCCTGTTTCAGTCAACAGAATAAACAGCGAACCCATTAACATTATTCTTAAAGACGGCTGTTTACTCACCGCGTCGCAGGGTATCATTCTGAATGACAGCAACATACTGTGCATATACGGTCAGTCGAATGACAATGGCGTGCTGGTTGCCGCAGGGCACGGAGATGGCGCAGGCCTGGTCGGCAATATGGTTGCCTACGGAGGAAAGATAACTATAAACGGCGGCAATCCCGAAGAAGGGAGTTCTGCAATTGTCGGCGGCTGCGGTATGGACGGTTCGCTTACTGTCTGCGGTGGTACAGTCACGGCGCAGGGCGGCAAATTTGACTATGAAAATTCCGCTGTGACAACAGGCGGTACAGGTCTGACAGGCGATTTGTCGGTAAAAGGCGGCACTGCGATAATAAAGGGCGGAGCAGGCGGTTCATACTACTATACCGGTGCAGCTGCCGGCAACGGCGTAAAAGGCAATGTTGAAATAAGCGGCGGCACAGCTGCAATATACGGCGGTAACGGTTCACCGGGATATTACACCGGAGGAAACGGCGGCTGTGGTGTAGAAGGTTCGGTTAAGGTGCTCGGCGGCGAAATATCAGTATTCGGCGGCAATGCAGGAACCGGCGGAGGCAGTAAACACAGCGGTGCCGGAGGAAACGGTGTGAACGGAACAGTAGCTTTCTCAGACGGTAAATTTACGGCAAAAGGCGGCTCGAGTATTTCCTATGATGACGGCTATGCGGCTGAATTACTTGTTCTCGACGGATTGCCGGTAATCAAGGCAGGCGATAATGAGCAGTCAGCGGCGTTTGTCAGCGAATATAACGGTGAGCATTATTTAAGAGTTGAATATATCAACGAACATATTCACTTCTTCACAAGCGGAGTTTATAAAGATAACGGCGACGGAACTCATTCACAGAAATGCACTGACTGTGACGAATACGGAACGGCAGAAGAACATACCTTCGTTAACGGTGTCTGCATATGCGGTGCGAAAGCTAAACCCGAATG
>JAZUHE010000206.1:0-13878 GCA_045641565.1 Acutalibacteraceae bacterium
TTTCGCCTACCGACGACGGCAAGGTGATGATGGAATTTTCCGGGAAAGAACTGATAAAGGGCGAATCCGACGCTTCCTCATTCCCCTCGGGCGGTCTTCGCGACACCTGCGAGGCAAGAGGCTACACCGCATGGGATCCCACATCACCTGCGTTTCTGAAAGAGAATACTCTCTGCATCCCCACCTCATTTATTTCTTATACAGGCGAAGCTCTTGATAAAAAGACTCCGCTTCTCCGTTCTATGGAAGAGGTTAACCGTCAGGCGCTTCGTGTACTTGCTCTTTTCGGCAACACATCTGTTAAAAGAGTCAACTCCACCGTCGGCGCGGAGCAGGAATATTTCATGATTGACAAGGCTCTTCACGACCAGCGCAAGGACCTTATATATACCGGCAGAACTCTTTTCGGTGCTCCCACACCTAAGGGACAGGAAATGGATGACCACTATTTCGGCACAATCAAGCCGAGAATCAAGTCTTTCATGTTTGACCTGAACGAAGAGCTGTGGAAGCTCGGTATCCATGCCAAAACAGAGCATAACGAGGCGGCTCCCGCTCAGCATGAGCTTGCGCCCGTATATACAACAACAAATGTCGCCGCGGACCACAATCAGCTTATGATGGAGCTTATGAAAAAAGTTGCTCACGAGCACGGTCTTGTATGTCTTCTTCACGAGAAACCCTTTGACGGCGTAAACGGCAGCGGCAAGCATAACAACTGGGCACTTTCAACAGATGAAGGTGAAAACCTTCTTGAACCCGGTTCAGACCCGTTTAATAATACGAGATTCCTTCTTTTCTTCGCGGCTGTTATGAAAGCTGTTGACGATTATCAGGATCTTCTGCGCATTACCGCCGCAAGCGCAGGCAACGACCACAGACTCGGCGGTTATGAAGCTCCTCCTGCAATCGTTTCCATGTTTATCGGTGAAGAGCTTCAGCGTGTTTTTGACGCCATTGAAGCAGGTGAGTCATACCATTCCAGAAAAAAGGCTACTCTTGACACAGGCGTAAGCGTTCTGCCCGCCTTTAAAAAAGACAATACAGACAGAAACAGAACATCTCCCTTTGCGTTTACGGGTAATAAATTTGAGTTCCGTATGCTTGGCTCAACTTTCTCAATATCTGAGACAAACATTGTTCTCAACACTATTGTTGCGGAATCTCTTTCTGAGTTTGCCGATATTCTCGAAAAGGCTGCGGATTTTGACACTGCCGCAAGAGAGCTTATAAGAGAAACATATATAGCTCACAAGAGAATTGTTTTCAATGGTAACGGATATTCCGAAGAATGGAAAAAAGAGGCTGAAAAACGCGGACTTCTCAATCTTAAATCAACCGCTGATGCGATTCCTCATTACAAGGACGAAAAGAATGTAAGGCTTTTCACAAAGCATAATATTTTCAGTGAAGTTGAAATTGTTTCAAGAACAGATATTCTTCTTGAGGAATATGCAAAGACTGTTGATATTGAAGCTGTTACAATGCTCCATATCGCCAATAAGGAAATCATACCCGCGGTTGTTGCGTATCTGAATAATCTTACTCAGTCGGCAAGTCTTAAAAAGACGCTTTCTCCCGCGTTGGATACACGCTGTGAGGACGGCCTTATTTCGGATATTTCAGATAATCTCGGCAATCTTTATGAGAGTGTTACTGAGCTTAAAAAAGTTCTCGGCGAAGTGCCGAAGAATACAGCTCTGGAGTATGCAAGATATCATTATGAAGTGATTATTCCTGCTATGGAAAACGTCAGAAAGCCTGCGGATGAGCTTGAACTTCTTGTCGGCAGAGAATTCTGGCCGTTCCCCACATACGGCGACCTTCTTTTCAGCGTAGATTAATAAAAAGCAATTTTCAGAATCGGCGTCTGCTGTTCTGAAGATTGCTTTTCTTTTTCTTGCAAATTGATTGTAAAGATGCTATAATACAGTCATAAAGAAAATTGGGGTGTTTTTATATGAAAAAGGCAGTTTCTGCATTTCTTGTAATAATAATGATATTTACGGTGCTTACCATAAGCACTCCTGTTGCCTTTGCCGCGAGCTACAGCGGCGAATGCGGCGAAGATTTTGTGTGGGAGCTTGATACATACACCGGAACGCTTACCGTTGCCGGAATAGGCGAAATGCCCGATTTCGACTTCAGCTCCGCTCCTTCGTGGGACAGATATCAGGGATACATCAAATCCGTTGTCTTTGAGGACGGAATATCATATGTAGGTGCCTGCTCTTTTTATAACGGCGGCAGCGGATATAAGTATAAAAAGCTTACATCTGTTGATTTCGGCACAGTTGATTCAATCGGTGAGTATGCGTTCAGAGGCTGCAGCGCCATCAGCGAGGTTAGCGGAGATTATGTTACATCTGTAGGCGACCATGCCTTCAGAGGCTGTGACCTTTCAGACTGCGATTCGTTCCCGTTCCCGTCAGTCGAAACAATAGGAAACGGCGCTTTTTACGGCTGTCAGGGACTTTCTGAGATAAATCTTCCTTCAACTGTTACAACTGTCGGCGGCACGGCGTTTGAAAACTGCGACTCGGTTACTTCAATTACACTCCCCACAAGTGTTGTAAATATTTATGAGTGTGCTTTTGCGGATTGTGACAGCGTTACTGAAATCAACTATAATTCAAACAGACTCGGCACAGGCACAACCTCTGTAGTCGGGAACGGTATCTTTTCACATACGGGAGCTGATAGCGGTGTTACGCTTAATATCAGCAATCATCTGGGCAAAATTCCCGATAATCTGTTTTCATTCTGCTATAATCTCAGAACGGTTACCGGCGGTACGGGTGTTTCATCTATAGGCGATTTCGCCTTTGCACATACGGGAATAACATCTTTTGCAATTAACGCCGGTGTTTCAAAAATCGGTGACTGCTCATTTGCGGACTGCACATCTCTTACATATTTTACCGCCAGTCCCGACAATGAATACTTCTCAGTCGACAGCAACGGTGTTCTTCTTAACAAAGAGGGCAATCAGATTATAAAATACCCTGCCGGCAAAACGGCGACATCTTATACCATCCCTTCAAGCATTAATGTTATTTCGGCTTATGCGTTCAGCGAGTGTAAATATCTTACCACGTTTACGGCAGGCACAAATATTATTGCCGTTTCATCCAACTGCTTTGCCAACTGTCCTGCCCTTTCAACGGTTACTCTTGCTTCAACTGTTGACCTTATCGGCACATACGCATTTCTGAACTGTCCGAATCTTACCAGTATCTCAATGCCCGGCATCAAGCAGATTAATGCGTACGGCTTTGCGGAGTGCGACGGTCTCTCATCATTTTCAACAACGTCAATACTCAAGCTGATTGATGACTACGCTTTTTACGGATGTGATAATCTGACGACTGTAAATATAGTTTCAGGTACAACCTCCATTGGCAAGTACGCGTTTTACAGCTGCAAATCCCTTGCTTCAGTGTCAATAGCCGGAACTGTCAACACAATCGGTGAAGGCGCGTTTTCATTCTGTTCATCTCTTCAGAGCGTAACGCTTAAAAGCGGAATCCAAACTATTGATAAGTATGCTTTCCTCAGCTGCACCGCTCTCAAGTCGGTTACCGTACCGTCAAGCGTAAAAACGATAAATGATTTTGCTCTCGGCTTTGAATTTCTCGGCGGCAATCAAATGGGCCGTGTGGACGGTTTCAAGATGTACTGCAGCAGCGGTTCAGCGGCTCAGACATATGCAAGAAATAATTCCCTTACAAGTGAGATCGTTACGAACTCTCAGGAAGAGATCTTTATTGAAACAGAGCCTGTAACCGATGAACCTGCGGCTCAGACCTCGATCTGGGAAACTGTAATCAATGCGATTATGAGCTTTGATTACATAGGTTTTATTAAAAATGTAATTATCTTCATTCTCGATTTTCTGAAAGGATAAGTTATGATTATTAAAAAAATTTTTGCGGGAATTCTGTCGCTTTATTTTGCGATAGCCGGATTTTTCGGCAATATAAATCTGACAGGTAAATACGTTTTTGACGTTGACGCTTCCAAGCTCGGCGAAACCGTCGGCAATAAGGCGAGCAACGTGAATCTCTGGGATATGGGAACACAGTTCTACAATCCGACAAGAAATGAAGACAACGATATTTTTGAGTTCGTTGAATACGTTCAGCTTATGCAGTGCACAGGCGGCAATCCCGAAAGGGACCTGTTTAAGGACCCGTATGATACAAGCGTGCTTGACGACTACGATTTTGAGCCGCTTATCAGAAACTGCGCGGGTATTCTTGAACTGGGCGCGAAACCCCATCTCAAGCTGGGCAGCGTTCCGATGAAGTATACCAAGGACTTCAGCCTTGATTATTTCGGAACAAACGTATATCCGCCCGACGATTATGATGTTTATTATGACTATATCGCCGCTATTGCACAGGCGCTTGTTGATGAATTCGGCAAAGATGAGGTGCTTTCGTGGCATTTCGGCGTAATGACCGAGTATGAGAACAGCGACTGGTTCAAGACTCAGAGCGGCGACCCGAATGAATCCGCGGAAGCCTACTGCAAGCTTTATGACTACACCGTAGCCGCTTTGCAGGATGTAATCGGTGAGGACGTTTATGTCGGAGCACATTCGATGTCCGTTTCCGAAGGTCTCTGGGATGAGGAAATCTTTATCCGTCACTGCGCTGAGGGTACAAATTATAAAACAGGTAAAAAAGGTACGAGAATCTGCTATATTTCCGCTTCGTTTTATGTAAGCGCACCCGGAGATAAGAATAAAGGCAGAAAATCTCTTCCCGATATGTTTGACGAGCTTCGCGGCTACGCTGAGAAGTACGGACTTTACAATCTGAAATACGGCGTTGACGAGGGCAGAGTCCTTGTCGGCAACACAAGCGGCGCTGTGTCAGATGAGCTTATGCTCCGTGCGGCAGGTTATTCCTGGCAGGCCGCCTTTGACGCGAGACTTTACGGCCAGATGATTGACAGTGATGTTGACTATTTCTCATACTGGGGATATTTCTCAGGCGGACTTATGCACGGCAACCCCACTGTCAGCTATCATGTTTCAGATAATATTCAGAAGTTTAAGAATTCAAAGCTCGCTGATGTTGAAAGAACCCGCAAAGGTCTTATATATAAGGCTGAAGTCAAAACATATGCCGCTTTTGATGAAAACGAAAATATTCTTCATATTATGGCATATAATTATAAAAACAAGGTTGATTATGACCGCACAGCCAATATCAGACTCAATATAAATGTCCCTCAGCTTCCCGACGGGGAGGCGACTCTCAAGGCGTACCGCATCAATGACGACTGCAATTTCTTTGACGAATGGGTTGAGGACAGAAAAACCTACGGCATTGATGACAGCTGCTTCAGCTGGTCTCCCGATGACGGGAATATTGAAGCGATACTTCAGGACAGCGAAAAGAGACAGCTTTATTTTAACGAGCTTAATGCGAAGTATAAGGAATGCTCAGTTCTTACTCCCACCGAAACAGCGGTGGAAATCAGGGACGGCAAAATCACCGTTGATGCACAGCTCGGCGGCAACGAAGTAGTCTTTTATGAAATAAGCCGGTGAATAAATGAAAAGCGAAGAGACCCGCAATAAAAAAGAAAAGCGCAAAAGAGCAAGAAAAAGACGTTTCATTTTTCTGCTTGTAATAATATTCACATGGTGGTTCAGCAACTTCACCCTAAAGGTTACAGATGTATGCTTTACAGATAAGAGGATAAACGATGTTATAACTATTGTTCAGATAACCGACCTTCACGGTGCGGTATTTGGCAAGGGCAATAAAAATCTTATCAGTGAAATTGAAAAGCAGGAGCCTGACCTTGTGTTTGTTACGGGGGATATGTACACAAATCTTACCGAAAACAGCGGACGCGATACCGCGCTTGAACTGATGAAGTATCTGGGTGAGCACTTCAATGTTTATTATATTAACGGCGAACACGACAGTGAAGACGAGAGCTTTTACCGTGAAATAGAAGAGTCGGGGGTTAATGTTCTCAATTATAAAGATGAAGTTGTAAGGATAAAAAATACTACGCTTCACCTTTACGGGATAAACAATGTCTATTATTCTGACACGTTTAATCTGAAAAACGCGTTCGTACCGGACAAAAACAATTACTCCGTGCTTCTGGCTCATTCGTCGAATTTTAAGAAATTCGCGGATTTCGGAATAGACCTTTCCGTCTGCGGAGATACCCACGGGGGAATGTTCAGACTGCCGTATGTCGGCGCCGTATATTATGACGGGAATTTGCTCCCGGACAGAAACGGCTTCTATGTAAAAGGAACATACACGATAGGGGACAGCACACTCTTTGTTTCAAGCGGTCTGGGTGCTTATCCGCTGCCCATAAGGTTTTTCAACAGACCTGAAATAGTTAATATAAAGCTTGCCCCTGAAAGCTGAACGGCTTTACAGTAAAAATAAAAAGCAATCTTCGTTTTTGAAGATTGCTTTTATCTTTTATAAAGCTGTGTTTAAAGAGTCTGCATTATTCCGTCAGCCGCCATAAGGCATATGTTGCCGGCGTCTTTAAGCTCTTCAAAAAATTCTTTCGCGCCGCCTGCGAGTCCGTCTGAAACGGCCTTGAAAAGAATGCACGGAACACCGTTTGCCTCACAGGTGAGCACAATTCCCGCGGATTCCATATCGCATACATCGCCGTCAAATTTTTCGCTGATGCTTCTTTTTTCTTCTTCTGTGCCGACAAATTTATCGCCGGAGCAGCAGGTGGCTCTTTTAAGCTCGGGATTGATTGACTGAGCTTTCTCAACAAGTCCTGCGTCGGTGGGAAGATATATCGAATCATGACCGTCTACCTGACCGATTTTTAAATCGAGGAACTCGGAGCAGTCATATTTATAATGGACAACTCTGTCAATGACGCAGATTTTCTGCTTTGCCATGTCCTCGGTGAGACCGCCGACAACGCCGAAGTTTACAATGAGCTCAACGCCGAATTTTGTTATAGCATACTGAACTCCGCCTGCGGCCGCGATTACGCCCATGCCTGTGTGGATGATATAAATTTCGTTTTCGCCTCTTTTAGTGTAATAGGCGTTGAAGCCCTTGGGGCTTTCGAGAGTCTCTATGTCTTTATAATACTCAAAAATCGAGTCTGTTTCTATTGCAACAATAAGTCCTATTTTCATCTTTGACTCCTCCTTGTAATAATATAGTAATTTTAGCACATATTTTCTGATTTGTAAACAATTTTTAAGTTTGTGTACATAATGATTGTTAACAATCAATTTCAATGGTGTTGACTTTTAAAACAATATAAGATATAATTATTAATATCTGTAAGTATATGAAAATGTGTTCAGCAAGGGATGTCTATGAAAAATTTTAACGCTCCGTCGCTCCGTGAGCTTTTAGACTCAGGCGCAGAGAAATACGGAGACGCACCGTTTATAAAATATATAAAAAACCGTGAAATTGTTGAAAAAAGCTTTATCCGTGTTCAGCAGGACAGTAAGGCTGTCTGCCGTATGCTCAGAAGCCGCTCAACTGAGAAGTCTAATTTTGCGGTTATAGGCAAAACCTCTTATGATTATCTCATCTTTTTTACAGGTGTAATCATAAGCGGTAATACAGGTGTACCTTTTTCTCCTGAAATATCTGTAAAAGAAGCCGCTGAGCTTTTTGAACGTGCTGATATTAAAGGCGTAATATATGACGGCGAATTTGAAGCCAAAATTCAGAAGATAAAAGAAAAATGTCCGCAGATTACTTTTTATCAGAGGATTGACGATGAAACTGAAGCACCTGCTGTATATGAAAAATATTCTGATGAATCGGAATACGCAGGACTTTCTGATTACAGCGTCAACAAAAAAGACTGCGCTGTTATCATTTATACATCAGGTACAACGGGAGTCAAAAAAGGCGTTATGCTCTCTTCTGACGCGCTTGTGGGCAATATTATGTATCATGACTACTGTGATGATATTTTTACACAGGGCGCCGCGTCTCTTTCTGTTTTGCCTATGTATCACTGTTACTGCTTTTCGGGCGACTATATAAAGAATCTCAAGGACGGCGTTCAGCTGTGCCTTAATATAAATCTTAAGGATATTGTTACCAATCTTACAACATTCGAGCCGAAGGTTGTAAGGGTGGTTCCGATGATAGCTCAGACGCTTCTTCAGAGAATCAGAATAATCCGCAATAAAAACCGTGACATTTCACCACGTGAAGCGGCTGAAAGGATTTACGGCAAAAATATTCAGTGGATTATTTCCGGCGGAGCGTATCTCAATCCGGAGCTGGTTGAGGAGTACGCCGAGCTCGGTATTACAATGCGTCAGGGCTACGGAATGACCGAAGCGGGATGCCGAATCTCTGTTCCCGATAATGACGTTGCGCTTGCCTCAGTAGGCAGAGTTATTGATATATGCGATGTGAGAATTCAGGACGGCGAAATACAGGTGAATACGCCGACGGTTATGAGCGGTTACTATAAAATGCCAGAGGAGACAGCCGAGATGTTTACTGAGGACGGCTGGCTCAGAACAGGCGATATCGGATATGTTACAGACGACAGACAGCTGTTTATTACAGGCAGAGTAAAGAATCTTATTATTCTTTCAGGCGGCGAAAATGTTTCACCCGAAGCGGTTGAAAAGAAGTTCGCAGATGTCAGGATTGTAAGTGAGATACTTGTTTACGGCGAAAACAATATTCTGACCGCTGAGATTTATCCCGATTATGATTATGCCGAAATCAGCGGAATTACTGATATCCCCGCGGCTGTTGAAGAGGCTGTGGACAAAATCAATTCCACCGCCAAGGCCTCTCACATTATTTTTAAGATTAAAATCCGCGATATACCCTTTGAAAAAACCGGCAGCGGTAAAATAAAACGCAATCAGACGGTAATCTGACAGGAGTGTTATAAATAATGAAAAAAATAGATACAGCTGTTTATGACCTTATTCCTCCTCAGGAAATGATTCAGTTTATGCTCAAATACAGCTTCTTTCATAAGCAGGTAACGCAGATACCCGAATCAATCGTTGTTACAAAAGAGATTGATTTTGATATAATGAAAAAAGCCGTTAATATTGAAATTGAAAGAAACGACTGTCTCAGACTTCGTTTCTTTAAAGAGAAAGGCAAAATCAAGCAGTATTTTCTTCCTGAATATAGGCTTGACGATATTCCCGTTCTTTCTTTCAGCAGTGAAAAAGAGCAGACAGATTATTTTAATTCCGATGCTCAGAAAGCTATAAAGATGCTCAAGGGCGAGACCTTCCGCATTAAGTTTTTCCGTTCATATGATAATCGCTGGGGAGTTTATCTTAACGTTCATCATCTTGTTATGGATAACGCTGCGGTGTTTGTTTTCTTCGCGGATTTATTCGCAGTATATGACAGCCTTAAGGACGGAGCTCCGATGCCCAAGCCTCTCGGAAGCTATGAGGATATGATTAAAAAAGAGCTGGCTTATATCGCCAACCCCGAGAATCTCGAAAAAGAGAAGAAGGCCTACAGAGAGTTCTTTGAAAAAGACGGCGAGCCTATGTATTTAGGCGTTGAGGGTCCGAAATTCCTTGAAGCTGAGCGGAAGAAGAAAAAAGACCCGTCAATTATGGCTCCGTCGCTTTTTGACCCGATTCACGATAAAGCTGAGCTTACCAAAACAGAGCTGCCCTATGAAGACAGCCAGAAGATATTTAAATTCATGGAAGAAAAAGGAGTCAGCGGCGAGTGTCTCACTCAGCTTGCGATGAGGCTTCATATTTCAAAGATAAACGGCAGATACCCTGACACATATTTTATCGTTCTCTGCCCGAGACGTCATAACCTTAAAGAGAAACGTGCCGGCGGCACTATGGCGGCTCCGCTTCCGTGGCGAATCGTTCTTCCTGAGGAAACCACATTTATGGAGGCTCTCGGTAAAATGGCTGAGGTTCAGTTCTGGGCGTTCAAGCATATGGACTATCCTTATCTTTCATACCGTGACCTTCAGCAGGAGATGTATAATTACCCCGCGGCGGCAGGCGCTTCAACAATGATGTTCTCCTGGTTCCCGCTTGAAGCGAATACAATGAACGGCTGGGAGTATGAGTTTGAAGGCTACGCCCTCGGCAGATATGTTATGGTGCTTTATTCTTTCGCGATGAAGGATATGCATTCAGGATGCCTTAAATTCTCCTGCATGCACAGAACGAAATTCGTCAGCGTTGAGGATATCAAATCCCTTTATGAAGGTACAGCCAAGGCACTTATGCTCGGCGTTGAGAATCCGGACATGACGCTCGGCGAAATAATGGACAGAATATAATCCGCGGAAAGGACTTGAAAAAATGATAGACACATTAAAAGAAATAGTTACAAATTACGTTGATATTGACACAGATGAAATCACAAGAGATTCAAAGCTTCTCGCAGACTTGGGCCTTACATCCCTTGACCTGGTTATGATTTCCGATGAAATTGAAAAGGAATTTAACGTTGAGCTTCCCGCGAGACTTTACGCCTCCATTAAAACGGTCGGCGATCTTCTTGATTATCTTGAAAATAACGCAAACAAATAAAAATTACCCTGTGAGGCTCACCGCTTCACAGGGATTTTTTATACAGATGACTAAATAATGTATAATTTTCCTCTTTACAACGAGTATTGTTAATGATAAAATGAATTTGTTAAAAATTGGTCAAGCCCTGAAATAATATGCAGGAGATGTTTTTATGATAAAGGCAATACTCGCACTCTGGGTTTCATTTGTCATGCTTTTTGTTGATTTTGTTCCGGGATTTGTTGCTCCGGCAAAAGCTGAAAAGGAAAAAAGCTATCCGTATGTTCTTGTCCACGGATTCCTCGGATGGGGGAGAGATGAGGGCATAAATAAAGATATTCCCTACTGGGGAGCGACTGCGTGTGACCTCGTGGCAAATCTTAATGAAGAGGGCTATGAATGTTATGGCGCTTCTGTTGGCCCGTTTTCCAGTGCGTGGGACAGAGCCTGTGAGCTTTACGCTCAGCTTACGGGTACACGTGTTGACTACGGTGAAGCACATTCCAAGCTGCATAATCATCTGCGCTATGGCAGAGAATATGAGACTCCGCTTATTGAGAACTGGGGCGAAACTGACGAAAACGGACTGAAAAACAAGATAAATCTTATCGGACACAGCTTTGGAGGCAATACCATAAGAATTTTTACGGAGCTTATGGCAAACGGTGACGCAAATGAAATTGCCGCAACGGCAAAGGACGATATATCGCCTCTTTTCACCGGAGGAAAGTCAGACTGGATAAACGCTCTTGTCACCATCTGCTCACCGCATAACGGCACAACCCTAAAGTATATTGTTGACAGTCTTCATCTCATTCAGACTGCTGAAACAATTCTCTATCTTTATGCGGGAGTTATGGGACGTTCGTTCCTTAACGGCTATGTGGATTTCCATCTTGAACAGTTCGGGCTTACATATGTTCCCGGCAACAAAGAAAGCAGCGCAGGTCTTTTTGACGCGTTCAAATGCCTGATGGAGCAGGAGATTGATGATGTAGAGTATGACCTTTCTCCCGACGGATGCGCCGCCGCCAATGAAAAAATAGGTATAAGTGACGATATATATTATTTTTCATATGCGTTTCAGTCTACATATGATACGGGAATAGACGGCGCCCAGATGCCCCTCGCAAGCACGCTGTTTATGATTAATCCTTTTGCGGCGATGATGGGCAATTATGCATATAATAATAAAACGGATTATCCCATAGATAAATCGTGGCGTCCCAATGACGGACTTGTTAATGTGGTTTCGGCGCAGTATCCCTTTGATGACCCTCATAAGGATTATGACCCGAACGGAATTGAATCAGGCATATGGAACGTAATGCCGCTGAGCAAAGGCGACCACGGCAACCCCATAGGCCTCGGCGTCAGCGAAAAATATCTTATGAATTTCTATAACGGAATGTTTGAAATGATAGAAAATCTTCCTGTAAGATAAAAAATTTTTGTAAAACTATTGATTTAACAGGGATTATGTGTTATTATAATCCCTGTTAATAAGTTGATAAATTACTTAGTGTGCAAACACGGGGGCGTAGCTCAGCTGGGAGCCCGAAACACCCACAAACGCACCCCCAAGTAATTTACAATACAACTGAATACCTTTATGGGGGCGTAGCTCAGCTGGGAGCCCGAACTAATCGGAAACGCACCCCCACAAAAATTGAATAAGGTTAACACGGGGACGTAGCTCAGTCTGGGAGAGCGCTTGACTGGCAGTCAAGAGGTCATGGGTTCGAGCCCCACCGCCTCCACCACCAAAAACCTTGATATTACGCCGTTTCTTCATTGAAACGGCGTAATATTTTTCTGCTTTCAGGGAGTAATACTTGCTTCAATCAGGCTTTTCCGGTGATTCACCGGTATACCCCCCGAGGTATTTTTACGCAATGCAGTCAATTCCGTTAATGAACTGCTGAAAATCAAAATTGAAATCTATTTTCAGCTTGTAATCACTGAAAACATCAACTCTCCGAATAAGACAGTTTACAATCATTTTCTTCTTTTCAAAATCCGCATTGTCATAAAGCTCTGCCCAAGAGATAAGTTCATCATAGCTCTCGGAAAGTTCTTTGAGAACATTCTGACTGTCGCTTACATCTTTTTCGGCACCGTTGCATAAATCAAGTAATCTTCTGCACTCCGCTTCGGATTCGGAAATCAAACCTGAAAGCATTTCCTGTGAAAAACTGCTTTCACCCCGAATACATTTAACGACTTCGGATTTCAGCGTGTTCAGGTTTTCACTTTCGTTTGCATAGTCGCTCTGAAGTGATGACAGCCGAGCTTTACGCTGTTCAAGTTCTTCACCGTAACGCACAGTGATAACATCGTCTTTCGGTATGCCTTTCATTTTGGTGAATATATCATGGACGATTTTATCTATAATATCGTTAAGAATGTGCATTGTATAACCCGTTTGTCCGTTGCAATCAGTCTGTTTTCTTGTTTTTCCGTAACAGATATAACGTATTCGTTTGGTGTTTTTGACTGTTCCGTCAACCAATTTGCGGCCTTTTCCGTTTGTTGTGAGTGTGAGTTTTGAACCGCAATGCCCGCAGTACACATTACCGGAAAGCAATGCTTTACCTTTTGTATTCAGCGGAACATTATGCTCTGCTGTGCTGTTTTCTGAACGATTATTCATAATTTCCTGAGCCCTTTCGTATTGTTCTATTGTAATTATTGTTAACTCGGGTATAACCTCTGAACGTGATTCTCCGCTTCGTAAAATGCCTGTATAGGTCAGGTTGCGAATTATGCCTCTTATAGTCGGAGAAGTCCACATTTTTGATTTGCGTGTTCTGTAACCGTGTTCATTCAACCAAGTTGAAATACGCTGTGTGCCGTAACCGTAATTTGTATATCTGTCAAAGATTATTCTTACAACGGCAGCTTCGTCTTCATTGATTTGCAAATCATACAGTTCATGTTTCTTTTTGTTTACTCTGCCGCTTTTAACAAGGTCATATCCAAAGGCGGCAACGCCTCCCTTGAAATGACCTTCCTCGACCATCTGACCGAGGCTTGTTTTTGTACGAATTGAGGTTTTCTCACTTTCGCCGTCAGCCTGCCAAAAGCGAATATAGTTGAGCAATTTGTCAATATGATTATCAAAACGCTGTTCACCCTCTTGGGTGCTCCACACTTCAATGTTGTTTTTGACAAACCATTCAACAACAAACGGTGTCTCGTCTGCGATTCTGCCAATTCGGTCAAACATAAATACAAGCAGAATATCAAACTGCTTTTTTCTTGCAAGCTCTTTAATAAGCTGAATTTTATCACGATTTTCGGCACGAACCTTATGACCCGAAATACCATCTTCCTGTTCCTCATGGATA
>JAZUHE010000207.1:0-5298 GCA_045641565.1 Acutalibacteraceae bacterium
TCCCTGAAACATAAGGTAAGTTACAAGGTATGTGGATACAAGCGTATAAATAATATTCTGACCTGCAAAATATGAGTAGTAAGTCATTCTTTCGCCCTGTGTGGTAGACCAACCCGGTTTTGTTGCAGTAATTTTATTGAATAAATTTTTAATCATTACCATACCCCTTTACATAAATGAATACGAACTAATTTCTTATATTATAATTTAAATTAGTAATAAAATCAAGAAAAGATCTTATTTAATCGTAGTCAGAAACATAGCCGAACTGCTTATCTGAGTTGCTGCATTGGGAAGCTGTTTGCGAAGCAGACTAATAAAATATCTCGCTATTGCTCGATATGAAATAACGGCATACGCCATTATGAAATATCCGGCTTTCAGCCGAATGTGAAATAAAATAAATCCCATATGCCCCGCAGGGCATTTCATACGTCGCAGGCGTATTTCATATCCGCAGGATATTTCACAAATCCCGAAAGGGATTTATTTCATTGAAAAAAGCACCTTTGTCTTTCGACAAAAGTGCTTTTTTCATGTCCCTTGTGAACGAATCGGCAACTTTTTTAATTCCGAAAAAAGTTTTATATTTAAATCAAAATAGAGTTTGCAATGAACAAATATTATTCAGCCTAATTCATATCTTCTTTCTTGTCATATCTTGCTGCCGTAAACAAATACGAAACGATATATGCAATGCAGGCAGCACAGGGAGTAACGGTTTTTACAAGCTTCCCGGTGATATTGTGCCTGTCAAACCACTGCGTGATGGTAATTATGTTGAAATTCCTGAAAACTTCTAAGTTGCCGAAAAAGATGAAGCCCATCAGCGCAAGACCGATTGTCATAACAATTGCAATTTTTAAGAGCATGGCTTTTTCAACACCCTTGAGGATGTAAAACGGAAGCTCAAGTGCAAAAATAAATACAATAATACAAATTAACGGAACTGAAATTTTGTACATCATTTCGCTGATAACTTTGATGTAGGAAAAACGGATATTGACAAAATGAATCAGAAGGAAAAGCAAAAATGATGCAAGTACAAACGCACCGACAAAGATATATTTTGACGTCACGTAACTTCTCTTTTTTACGGGCATGGCAGAAATATAGCTCTTTATCTTGTTTCTTTCATCAAAGCCCATCACATTCCGGCTGAGCCGATTTGCAAAAAAGACTGATAACGTCAATACTAAGAATTCAACCAAAGGAAAAAATGAAAGATCCAGGAGGTTTGCTTTTTCTCCTTGATCATCAATTGCCATCGCGATATCAATTGTCGCCTCACCGTTAAGAATAACTCTGAGAATGATAAACAGCACAGTTCCGAGTGCGAGGAAGAGACAAAGGCGTTTACCTTTTATTGCAATAAAATCTTTATAAAGAAGTCCGAGCATCAGATAACACCCCTCTTTCTGTTAACCACAAGCATTGAAGCGGTATATGAAATTATGCAACCGCCAAGGGCGATGATAAGCAGAATCCACGATTTTTCTTTGATGAAATCAAATACATTCCAGATAAAGGAAATATCCTGACTGCCCGCTGACATTCCGCGAATAATCTGCTTTACCGTTTTCAGATTTGCAAGCACAGCCGCGGCTATAAGAGTCAGAAATGAAAACAACTGAGCATAGGACGTTTTACCGCTGTCGAGTACAAAGCAATAAAAAATAACGCAAACGCTGTAAAGGAGCATAATTGAAACGCAGGAAAATATAATGTTCAGAAAAACGCCGAAGGTAATGATATCGGATATCCGTGAAAGCACAAATGCAATGACCATATCAATCAGAGCGCTCAGGAAATAAAGAGCAATTACGGTAAAGTACCTTGCAAGAACGCGTTTTTTCAGCGACACGGGCAGCGAAGCCGAAACCTTGCAGAAGCCGGCTTTTTCGTCCATATCGCAGACCATTGCTATATCGCCGACTGCCGCAATCGGCACAAGCATAAAGAATGCAAGAGCCGTAACAGCGAGATTTTCAACATCAATAGCCGTCATATTGTCGTCTTTGAGCATATCCTTTCCAGCCTGGGCAACATTGCCGAAGCGAGCACTCAGAACAAACATAACCGAAAGAGCGAGCACACCCACAATAACAAAGCAGAGAATGACGAGGCGTTTTTTTAGGCAGAATAAATCTTTGATTACAAGACCTTTCATACCCTCACCCCTTCCTGCTGACATAGTGAATCGTTATCTGCTCAAGCTGAGCCGGTTCAATAACCATATCGGGGTAAAGCTTTTGTGCGGCGTGACGGTCGTTGACAAGCACCTCAACGCCGTAAGGGCCGATATCTGTATTGACGATAATTGACTTGCTGATTGTTTCAAACTCATCCTTTTTACATTTGAGTATGGCGTGACTGTCAAGAATTTCGTCCTTATTGCCTGCAAGAATTATTTTGCCGCCGTTGATGAAGACAACCTCATCGGCTAATTTTTCAATATCCGTGGTGATGTGTGACGAAAGCAGAATAGAGTGATTCTCTTCAACGACATATTCACGGAAGATGTCAATCATTTCATTTCTGACTACGGGGTCAAGACCGCTTGTCGGCTCATCCATCACAAGAAGCTTTGCGTTGTGTGAAAGAGCGACTGCAATCTGAAGCTTCATCCTCATACCTCTTGAAAAAGAGCCGCACGGCTTCTTTGATGGAAGTGAAAATCTTTTAAGATAGTCAAAGAATACTTTTTCGTCCCAGTTTTTATAGATATTCTTCATCATGATGTTGATGTCACGGCCTGTCATAAATTCGTGAAAGCCCATTTCATCAAAGACAACGCCGATATCCTCACGGAGCCGCGCACTGCCCGAGTCAATGCTTTCGCCGAAAAGACGGATTTCACCCGAATTGCGTTTAACTATATCGAGAATTAGATTGATTGTGGTTGTTTTACCTGCACCGTTCTGACCGATAAAGCCGCAGACTGAGCCCTCGGGCACGGAAAAGGTAACGTTATCAAGCTTGAAATCGCCGTAATCCTTTGTTACGTTTTCAAGCTCTATTACATATTTATTATCGTTCATTGTTTTTTCTCCTCAAAAATGACGGTGAGGATTTCTTTCATTTCATCAAGACTGATTTTGCCGAGGATTGCTTTATCCGCGGCTTTTTCAAGACTGTCCTCAATGTCACGAAGCATACTTTCTCTCATGATTTCGCTGTTTATGCCTTTTACAAAGCTGCCTTTGCCTACAACAGACTCAATAAAGCCGTCGCGCTCAAGCTCTTCAAAAGCTCTTTTTGTTGTGATTACGCTGATTTTCAGATCCTTTGCAAGCATTCGCATTGACGGGAGGGCGTCCCCTGCCACAAGCTCGCCTGTCATAATCTGATTCTTGATTTGTTCCTCAATCTGCTCATAAATGGGCGCGCCCGAGGAGTTACTGATAATAATATCCATATTTCTACCTTTTCTGTGCACAGAGCGGCGGTAAGGACAAACCATCGCCCAACAATTAATTATTGTATATATTCATTATATACACTTAAGTGGGTTATGTCAACTACTTTTTTAGGCCGGTAAAAAATACCCCCGACATACTTCCTGCAAGAACTATATCAGGGTTGTTAAAGTTATTGTACAAATTAACGACATTCCGCAAAACAATGTGACACCACGGTCAGAAACATAGTCGCGCAGCTCGCGTGCAGCGCTTACGCGCGGTATGCTTGCTTTGCAATCGTGGTGGAACAGGCTGTAGGACTGCAGAAAGCAGAAAAAAAGGAACCGCAAAAGCGATTCCTTTTTTTTGTCCCTTTTTAACGAATTAGCAACTTTAATGATTTTGAATAATGTTATATATTAAAATCAAAAAGGAGTTTTCACAATGAACAAACATTATTCAACCGAAACCAAAATCTCAGCCATTCAGGAATATCTCAACGGAAAATCCCTGACAGATATTTCAAAAGAAATCGGTGCTTCCAGAAGTACCCTTTATTCATGGATAGAAAAAGAAAAACATAATTTTTCATCCAATCCCAAACTGAATCTCCGTGATTATCACTTTCTCAAAGAAAAATGTGAAAGGCAGGATAAAATAATTGAAATTCTCAAGAAATCCCCCTGCACTGTTTCGGCAAAACCCAAAGTAAAATATGCCGTGATTCAGAATCTAAAATCCGAATATAGTGAATCACTTCTTTGTGATGCTTTAGATGTTGCGAAAGGCAGCTACTACAATCACATTTTCAGAAACAAAAAAGAAACCAGTATTTTTGTTGAAAGAGAAGCCGAATTAACACCTGTTATTGAAGAAATATATTTCAATTCAAAATGTCTGTACGGTCCGGGAAAAGTTCAGGCAATAATGAAAGAAAAAGGATACAATGTAAGTGAAAGATTTGTTGCTCGTATAATGCATGAACATAATTGGTTTGCAGCAAGAACAAGCTCCAAAGCACTGTACGAATTAAACATGAAAATCAAGAGAAATATATTAAATCAGGAATTTAAGGTCAATAGACCAAATGAGGTATGGGTCAGCGATATTACCGAGTTCAAAGTAAAAAACAAATGCTATTACATCTGCGTCATAATGGATCTGTATGCGAGGAAAATAATAGCATATAAAATTTCAGATAAAAACTCAACAAGACTGACAAAATCAACATTCATGTATGCATACAGCTCAAGACTTCCCGATAATACCAACCTTCTGTTTCACAGCGATAACGGAGTTAATTATACATCAAAAACATTTATGAAATGTTTAATGGATTTGGGAATACGACAATCATTTTCAAGACCCGGCATTCCTTACGATAACTCAGTTATGGAATCATTTTTCAAAGCAATGAAAGCAGAAGAACTGTATATCGGGAGATATAAATCAATAAATGATTTCCAAAAGAGCGTTTCAGAATATATATCATTCTATAATAACGACAGACCACATTCGTTTCTGCGCTACACAACTCCAAACAAATATGAAAATAAATATTGGGCATGTAATAATACATAATCGAACACGCGATATACAAAATTGACTTTTTGAGGAAAATGTCATAATTTTAACGACTTTTTGACAATGATGTACGATTATCATTATACTCGGAAAATCAATAATATCAACAAAAACAGAGAAAAAGAGAATCGCTAATCGTACACAAAAAGCACAATTAGCGATTCTGTTCATCTGGCGCCCCAAACAGGACTCGAACCTGTGACACCGCGGTTAACAGCCGCGTGCTCTACCGACTGAGCTATTAGGGCTAATAAAAAGTGTCGGCGTCGACCTATTTTCCCGGGCCGCTGCCAGCCAAGTATTTTCGGCACTG
>JAZUHE010000208.1:0-12976 GCA_045641565.1 Acutalibacteraceae bacterium
TAACCGCATGGCTCACAGGCTGATTGCATGCGGTGTAAAGAAAGACAGCGTTGTGAGCATTATGCTCCCGAGAAGCGAAATGCTTTCTGTTTCGGAATTCGCGATTCTTAAAGCAGGCGGAGCATTCCTCGGACTTCTGCCCGATTATCCCGATGACAGAATTGACTACTGTCTGCGTGACGCAAACTGCTCAATTATTATTACAACAAAAGAAATTATCGAGTCACGAAGTGAGCTTTTCAGCTCCGACAAGCCTTACCGTGCCGTAAACATTGACGAGCTACTGGCAGACGGAAATGAAGGAAATCCGAACCTTGATATTCCCACTGACAGCCTTGCCTACTGCATTTATACTTCAGGCTCAACGGGCAAACCCAAGGGCGTAATGATTGAACACCATAATCTTGCAAATGTTTCACAGCCGGGCGATTCAGTGTATCGCTATTATCACGGAAAAGACAGCGGACATACTGCGCTTGCTTTAAGCTCGGTTTCATTTGACGCTTCGGTATTCGACAATATGCTTATCCTTCTTAACGGCAAAACAGTCTGCATTGCTACAGAGCGTGAAATACATAACCCTGCTTTGCTTGCAGATGTTATCAAAAACAACGGCGTTGATATTATGATGACAACCCCGTCTCTGCTCACTAATCTGTTAAGCATTCCCGAATTCAGACCCGCAATGGCAAATATAAGAAATATCACTGTCGGTGCGGAAGCTTTTCCTGCTTCAATTTACGAGCTTCTCAAAGAGATTTCCCCGGACATAACCGTTATCAACGGCTACGGTCCTACTGAGTGCACAATAACCTGCTGCGCCAAAAAGCTTGAAAGTGCCGATAATATTACTATCGGCGGTCCTATAAACAACACAAAAGTTTATGTTCTGGATGAATTCGGCAATATTCTGCCGCCGTATGCCTGCGGTGAGCTTATCATAACAGGTGAGCTTGTGGGCAGAGGGTACATGAATCTTCCCGAAAAGACAAAAGAGGCCTTCTTTACTCTCCGCGGTCTTCCGGCGTATCATTCGGGCGACCTTGTACGTCTTAACTCAGACGGTGAGATTGAATTTTTCGGCCGCAGAGACAATCAGGTGAAGCTTCGCGGATTCCGTGTGGAGCTTGACGAAATTGAAAAATGCATAAGCTCGTTTGAAGGTATCACTCAGAGCAAGGTTGTTGTACGCAATAACGGCTCGGAGGATTACCTCGCAGGCTTCTACACCGCAGACCGTCAGATTGATTCTGATAAGCTCAACGCGCATCTTAAAGCACAGCTCGCTTATTACATGGTTCCCGATGTGATAATGCAGCTTGAAGCCATGCCCGTTACGGCGAACGGAAAGATTGATAAAAAAGCTCTTCCCGAAGTAAAGCGCGAAAAGAAAAAATCGGGTCGAAAGGCTCCGCGCAAATCTGTTGAGCAGGAGCTTTGCGAAATATTTGCAGAGGCTTTGTCACTGAACGAATTTTATGCGGACGATGACTTCTTTGAAATGGGCGGAACCTCGCTCACAGCCTCAAAGGTTACAATGCAGCTTATGGCAAAGGGATTAAAGATAGAATATCAGGATATTTTTGAAAATCCCACGCCCGAGCTTCTTGCGGATTATATTTCAGGCATAGGACGCAGTATCGCCACAGAGCGTGTTTCCGAAAAGGCTTCAGATGAGGATTTTGAAATAAAATCCGATTATCCCGAACAGCTTAAGTTCAACACACTTGAATACGCTGACAGAGTCAAACGTGAGCCTCTCGGAGATGTTCTTTTAACAGGTGCGGTCGGATTCCTCGGTATTCATGTGCTTCGTGAGCTGATTGAAGCAAATGAGGGGAAAATAATATGCCTCATCAGACGTGGACGACATACTTCACCGATTAAGCGACTGAAGAATATGCTGTTCTACTACTTCGACAATCTGTTTGAAGACGCGCTTGAAAACCGCATTCAGATTATTGAAGCTGACATTACCGATGATAACCTTAAAGAAACAGTTAAAGACATTCACTTTGATACAATTATAAACTGCGCGGCCTGTGTAAAGCATTACGCGGCAGATGATATTTTAGAGCGCATCAATGTTCACGGCGTTGAAAATCTTATCGGAATCGCCACGGAAAGAAACGCGAAAATGATTCAGATTTCCACCATTTCAATTCCCGGAGTACATACGGAAGAAACCTACAAGCGCGGCATCAAGGCATATGAAAATAAGCTTTTTGTTGTAGACGATATGGGAAATAAATACGGTATTTCCAAATATCACGCCGAGCTGAAAATGCTTGAAGCTGTCAAAAACGGTATGCGAGGCAAAATTCTCCGTGTCGGCAACCTTATGGGGCGTCACAGCGACGGCGAATTCCAGATTAACTTCAACACCAATGCGTTCATAAATGCGATACGAGGCTTCGCGACTATCGGCAAATCGCCAATAAGCCACGCAACAGACCCCATGAGCTTATCGCCCATAGATATGACCGCAAAAGCTATTGTGCTTCTGGCAGGTACAAACGATATTTTCACAGCGTTTAATGTTGACAACCGCTTTATCATCGACGAGTGGCAGCTTATTGCCGCGGCAAACAGATGCGGCGTCAGGATTACGCCCGTACCTGATGAGGAGTATTACGCTGATTATCACAGAATGCTCGGTGACCCGAAGGTTAACGCCAGACTTCAGGGACTTATAACCAATGACCGTCCCGATCTGCACGGCGTGGTAACTGACAACAAATTCACGGTAAACGTTCTTTACAGACTCGGTTTTTCGTGGCCGCTGCCTTCAGACGAATATCTTGAGAGTGTAATCAAAGGTCTGCTGACAATGGATTATTTTGACCTTGATGAGAATTAAAATCTGAATAAAGAACTGTAAAAGCATAAAAAACCCCGTCCGGAATCAGGCGTTTTCCTGCATCCGGGCGGGGCATTATTCATTTAACAGGATTTTATCGGATTACACAATGATTCTTATACAGTTTTCATTTTATTCTCCGATTTCTATTGTTATAAACGAATATCCGTCAAGTGTTATAAGCTTCGGGATTTTTCCTCTGTATGTTTCTTCGTAATCATATTTTTTGCTTAAAGTACGGATAACGGCATTGCCGTCTTTTGCTCCGTTTATTTTAAGCTTTATTTCTTCGGCGTTTTCACTGATATTCGCTATGCAGAGAAGCTTCTTTTTCTCTGCCGCGGCGCAGGTGTAAATCAGTCCGCCGCCGTGACTTTCGCATTCGTTTTTCTGCTCGTAAAGCTCTCCGAACTGCCTGAATGCATAATATGTTTTTGTCGGTTCAAGGCTCGGAACGTGATACAGTCCGCCGTATTCAGCCCACAGCTGAGTGTCGTAATACATTGCGGAATCTATGGGGCATCTCTGCATCTCATAAAGGCTTGCCGCCGCGTGAGACGCGCCTTTTTCGTTCCGGTAGTTTATATAATACTGTATGCGCCTGCTGTCGGTTTCAATGTCGCAGATGTTGACATTCCATTCCGCGTCAATGCACTCGGTTTCCGTAAATCCGTAACGGTCAAGATTATCGCGCACAAAGCAGCTTTCAATTTCAATCTTTTCAAGGTACTGCTTTCCGAGATAGCCGTGATATGTGAAGAAATCAAGCGGGGCGTTTTCTCTTTTTACATATTCAAGGAAGTCTGTATAATACGACGCGTCGCCTGCTTCCCAGTGTCCGTTTTGAAACTTCCCGAGGATATAGCAGCTCGAATATCCGCCGACTTTTACATTCGGGTGATGCTCCTTGATTTTCTTCGCGGTGAGAGTGTAAAGCTCATAATACTGCTCAGCTGTGCCTATCCAGTTGGGGCAGCCGTAAGGCTCACACTCGGGATTCAGACCGTCAGGCTCGTTCCATACCTCCCAGTAATCAATGCCGTAATGAAATCCGTCAGCCCAGCCGTCATTGTAATGTCTGACAATATGCTCGCAGACAGACGCCCATTTCTTCGGGTCAGACGGAGCGAAAATATTATGCTTTTTCGGCTCGTGCTCGATTGTTACGCCAAGACGGTACATCACCTTTATGCCGTTTTCAATGAGCGGCTTTATGTAATAATCCGTCAGCGTAAAGTCGTAGGATTTTTCGTCATCGGGGTCAGCAGAAAAGTCGGGGAAAACGCACGGAATATCCACATAGTGAGCGTTGCCGTGATAGCCCGTGTCGTGAAGCCTCGCAAACGGCGGCTTCAGCGCTGAAAAGCTCTCGAGCAGAGGTCCGTAATTCGTTTCACGGGCAGAATTGTTAAAACCGTGAACAGGCTTAATTTTACCTGTTATTTTGTTGAAGTCCACGCTTACAGTTACCATTTCAGTCCCTCGCAAATCTTTTAAGATAAAGGTATTCCCCCGACGGGTGAACGCCGAGACGCTCAAATCCGCATTTTTCATAAAGATGCTGTGCGGGAATATTGTCTGTTGCTGTTCTGAGAAGAAGCCCCGCATAACCGGCAGAAAGAATATCCGAAAATATCTCTTTCATGAAAGCCGTACCGACGCCTTTTCCCTGAGCGGAATTACGCACGGCAATTCCGAACCAGGGAACTGTTCTGTCAATATCCCAGATAAAGGCAAGAGCGACAAGCTCGTCGCCGTCAAAGGCAACATAAAAAATATGGTCTTTTTTGCCGTTTTCGAAGAACTCCATTGTCCTCTTTTCGTTGCCGTGATTCACATTAAAAAAATGTGCACTCCGTTCCCCCATGGAAGCGTAGAATTCAGCGACTTTTTCTCTGTCGCACATCTGAATTTTTCTTACCGTCATTGCCGTTACCTCGTTTAATTTTATTGTAATAATATTTTTTCGGTATTAATAACAGAAGAGTCAGGAGCTGAACACTGATTTATCATTTTACAGTAAATAGGCCCTTCTTCTCCAAATCTGTCTGTCTGTTCAAAACCCGATTTTTTGAGGACTTTTATTGACGCGATATTTTCTTTATCAACCTCAGCAGTCACGCAGTTTACCGCACTCTGCTTTAAAGCCCAGTCAGTAACCGCATTGACTGCCTCTGTCGCATATCCGCGGCCCTGATAGCTGTCGGCAATACCGTAGCCTGTTTCGGTTGAGCCGTATTCGTCAATGCCCTTAAAGCACAGCTCGCCTATATGAGTGCCGTCTTTCAGCTCAATCATCCATATGGCGTACCAATCCCACTTATCGGGATGTGTCAAAGCGCCGTCAAGCATTTCGGAATAAGCCGCTTTAAGCACATCAACCGTCTGCGCCGCGATAAACGCTTCCATCTGTTCTTTGGAAGCGGGATATATTTTTAATCGTTCTGTTTCAATCATATTTTTTCTTCTTTCCTGTTTCATCGGTGTAAACCTTATGCCGTTCACTGTCTGCTCGCTGTCAGTTTCGGTAAATCCGAGAGATTTATAAAACGGCAAACCGTACGGTGAAGAATTAAGCGTAACTGTTTTTTCTGAATAATCCTCGCTTATGCATTTAAAAAGTTTTGTACCTGTTCCGAGACGGTGATATTTTCCGTCAACAAAGAAAAAGCAGATGTGGCATTTGTCTTTTCGTATGCCGACCATGCCGATAAGCTTATCGTGGTCAAACGCACCGTAATATTCTATACCTGCAAGATAGTTTTCATCATGAAGACAATTTCTGAATTCTTCTGTCCCCTCAGCAGAATAATCCGGGGACTCGTACTCCGAGAACACTTGCCACGCAAGAGAACGTGCCGACTGAGTCTCAGATTTTTCAAGTTTGCGTACTGTAAAACTGTTTTTCCAATCATCTTTTGTAAGCCGTGTAACATGCTCTGTGCAGATATCATCCGTCAATTTCCAGTGAATATCCCTGTTGGTGTGATGATAGACAAAACCGCATTTTTCCTGGCAGCGTTTTGACTTTTCGTTGCCGTCAAAATAGCCGCACCATAAAGTTTTCATTCCTAAATCAACAAAAGCATGGCGAATAAGCTCTCTTACAGCTTCGGGAATAAGTCCCTGCCCCCAGAACGGAACGCCTATCCAGTATCCGATTTCGCCTTCGTTTTCGGGAAGGTCGAGATTGCTGTTTTTGCCAATCATCAGCCCGATACTTCCGATAGCTCTGTTGTCCTCTTTCAGACATACGGCATAGGTTTCGGGCGCTGACAGCACATTTTTTATAATCTCACGGCTGTTCTCAACGCTTGTATGTACAGGCCATCCGGCAATCGGGCCTACACGCACGTCTTTGGCATATTCATATAAGCTCTGTGCGTCCGCTTCATTCCACGGGCGGAGAATCAATCGTTCTGTCTGTAAAATCATTTCTTGTCATCTTCTTATTTATTATGGTACTTCTTTTTTATCGGGTGCCGTATGACTGTTTTCCATTTTTCGGGCGCGACCTTTCTCGCGTCGGAAAGATATATTTCGTGATGAATGCGAGTATCCGAAAAATCATTCTCATATCCGTTTTCTTCAATGTACTGATTCATCAGCCCGACAGTTGCAGGCTCGTTATCAAAGGAACCTGTATGCATAATCTGAACGCAGAGTCCCTCATCTATCGTCAGAAATTCGGCTTTGGAGCAGTCAGTCTTTTTCTTTTTCGAAGCCGTTTCCACTGCCCAGTCAAAGTCCTTCTTCGTGATGAAATCGGGCAGACGGATAACGGATATCCATCGGAACGTGGATTTGTCGCTGTAATCAATTCCGTCAATACCATCCTGCCACCAGAAGCCTTCCAGCGGAGGCACAACATAATCAAAAAAGCCTTCAATGCGGTAGTCGGTCTTATAGCTCATCTTAAGCGTATAGGCAACCGCATACAGAACGCTGATTGCGGACTTGTATTCGCCACCCTCTTCATTCGGGTCGCCTTTGCCCCTGACAGCGATATAGTTTGCCTCAGGGACATTCACTGTTTCGGGTTTGTTCTTCGGCATATAAAACTCTTTATATTCTTTCTTGAAATCAAACGGCATTTTTCAATCCTCCGCATATTTTAATTGCTTCCCCTATCGCCGTAACCGTCGCCGCAAGGCATATAAGTACTGCTCCGTATTTTATGTCTGCTATATAAACCGACAGCGGCAGAAGAAAAAGCAGGATTCCCGTAAGCCTGTTGCCAAACGAATGCTCAATCGACAATTTTTTCGCTTTTCTGCCTGCAATCACAATGCCCGTGACTTTTATTACTGCGATTACCGCGGTCCAGGCCCATATCCACCAGGGAACGGACAGGAACGGAAGAATTCTCACAGCATATATGACCGCAAAAATCAAATCCGCAATGCTGTCGAGCATTGCGCCTTTTTCGCTTTCGGTATGAAGCTTTCTCGCGACGAATCCGTCAAGCACGTCGGTGACACCGCACAAAAGATACAGTACGGCAAAAGGATAGGAATACGGCGGGAAAACAAGCAGTAAAACAGAAAACAAAATTCGGCTGAATGTAATAATATCTGCTGCCATTTATTCCGTCAGCCTCCATTCATCTTTTGAAATCATAAATACTCTGGTTGTTTCGTTCACTTCGTCATTGAATTCGTCAACCTGCCGGCATCCGTATGACACGGCAGTTTTGGCAGACGGCTCATTGGCAGATTTCATGTAGGAATAGATTTCTTTAAACGGTGTATTTTCAAATGTCCAGTCACGGACAGCGATTGCCGCTTCTTTTGCGTAGCCGTTCCGCTGTTTATCCGCGCGGATATGGTATCCGATTTCGGGTTTAATAACGCCGCCGATGTTCTGCATGGTCAGTCCGCAGTCGCCTATCATTTCACCGGTCTTTTTCAGACAAACCGCCCAGAGTCCGAATCCGAATGTCCTGTATCTCTCCATGTTGCGTTCAATCCAGCCGCGAACACGTTTTTCGTCAAATGTATAAGGATAATGCCGCATTATTTCTGAATCAGCTAAGACCTTATACAGCGCGTCATAATCATCTGAATTCATTTCACGCAGAAACAGTCTTTCTGTCTGAATCATTTTGATTTTCCTTTCCTTTTCTGTATTGCCAGATTAGTAAAGTTTGCGGCGCAGGTCAGCGCAAGTCCCGATGTCAGATACCAGATGCTTTCATTCGGCGTGTTTCTTGTTCCGATATAGATTACGATAAGCGCCAGCGCAATAAGCTGCGCAGCGGCAGTTCCGCAGGCGGCAAGACTCGGATTCCTGAATTTCGGCATACAGAAAACGAGCACAGTATATATCACATACAAAACGTATAAAGTATAGCTCACCCAATTCGGCCACGGGAATGACAGCTCGGGATGAGTGAACGCAACCACCGTAAATATAACGGCAATCAGACAGAGAATGCCGCCCCAAACGTAATATGATTTATTCTTCATGCCTATACCCCTTTCATTTCAGTCAGTGTATGATAGTTTTATTCTTCATCGGTTTTCTTTTTCTCAATACATAGCCCGATAGCAAACCCTGCCAGCATTCCGAGCGTAAGGCCGATGCCCGTATTATTGCCAAGAGCTGTGCCTATTGCCGTGCCGAAGCACATTCCGAGGGCAAGCCCTTCTGTGCCGTAATTTTCTTTCTTTTTATTATCTTTTTTCTTTCGGCTGCTTTGAGCAAAAAATATCGCGAGCAGCAATCCTATGCAAATCCACGGCAGCGCCGCAGACAGAAAATCTAAAACATCTTTCATTCTTTCTGTACTCCTGTTATTTTTTTCTCCAGATATTCTTAACAATCTCTCTTATTTCACCCTGATATTCTCCTGCGCCGCTGTAAAGATTCAGAAATCCGCATTTCTCCATTACCCTTAGTGAGGCAATGTTTTCCTTTAAAGATATTCCGTATATTTCAGAAAGGGATTTCTTATCGGCAATGACAGGTAAAAACGCGGAAACCGCTTCTGTGGCATATCCGTTACCTGTATATTTTTTCGCGATGTGATATCCGATTTCCCAGCCTTCCTCTATCGGCACGAGCTGAACATATCCGATATTTTCATTCCTTTTTGTAAACACAGGATACACAAGCGGCCCGTCCTCTGTCCCGTACTGACTCATCAGGAATTCTATTGTTTCGCCGGCGGCATTTTCGGTTTCAAACACTTCATCCGGCACAAATTTTCTGTTATCTTCATCCAGCGAATTTTCATGAACCGCCTTCGCCATGCTCAGATCAAATTCTTTAATAATTAATCTTTCTGTTTCTATTGTCACAGAAGCTCACTGTCCTTTTCAATTCCATAAACTTTGATAAAATGCTTTACATACGCTTCAATCCGCTTCATGATTTCAGTCTCTTTTTCCGGCTCACGGTCACAGTAGTGAATGAGCGAAGTAACGGGAGACGTGAAAACAAACGCAAGCATATCGGGGTCTTCCTTTCTGAGAAGTCCGTTCTCAATCATCTTTTCAAATATTTTCTGATAAATCGCTTCTGTTCCGTTTATGAAATGCTCGGTAGCAAGCTTTTTAACCCTGTCATCGTGGAACTGCTCTGTCAGAAGCAGTTTACGCGTCAGAATGATTTTTTCATCGTGAATCGTAAAATTCACCATATTCATAACAAGGTTGAAGAATTCATCGCAGGATTTCGGAATCTTCGGCATATGCTCCGCCGGGCCGAAGCGTTCGGCATAATATGCTTCCATCTTGTCAATCAGGGCATTCCAGATTGCCTCCTTGCTTTCATAATGACTGTATAACGCGGATTTGCTTAAGTTCATCCCCGCGGCGAAATCACGCAGATTCGTTCCCTTATATCCGTTTTCCACAAAGCTGACAAGCGCTTCATCAAGAATTCTTCCTTTTGTATCTTTACCCATAATGCCCTCCCAAATTGAGCTAAGCGACCAAGTGGTCTTAATGTTATTATAGCGACCGTTTGGTCGCCTGTCAAGTAAAAATATATAATTCGCTGCAGACAGCTTTATATTTTTGCTGTTACGCAGTACATGATAATGATTGACAGGCAAATAAATAACTGTAAAAGCATAAAAATCCCCGCCTGTAGTCAGGACTTTTCCTGCATTCGGGCGGGGCATTATTTATTTCAGTTCTATATAAAGTATTATTTCAGCTTTCGGAGCTTCGTTAATATTAACCGTTACGCCGTCTGACATCAGCTCGGCTCCGCTGTAAACAGTTTTTATATCCTGACTGTCATAATCACGCAGTTCATAATTTTTATTAGGTGAAAGTCCGTTGAGAACCAGCTTGAAGCTGTTGTCTTTTACGTTTTCACGTCTGTATATTATCGCCGCGCCCTCGGTTTCATCGCCGAACTGTACAGCGTGGAACTTTTCTGTATCACGTCCGCCGTAAGAAACAGGGAAATAGTTTTTGTCAGTATATTTTCTGATTGTTTCGTATCCGGGTCGCTGAGAGCAGGCGCTGATAAGTGAGCGGTCGGCATATTCTGAATAGAGATTTATTCCCGTGCCTGTCAGCGGCATCCAGAAAGAAATACCGTAGGTCGCGCTCTGAGTGGCTTCAAGGCAGTCAGCGTGAACTACGCCTGATGAATCACAGCAGTTGTAATCTGTACGCCACAGAGGAATACTTCTTCTTGACATCTCTATATCAAGTCTTCTGCCGCCCGAAGCGCAGTTATCGATTATCAGACCGGGATTTACTTCAATCAGCTTGTCAAGGTAGCGGTAGAGATTTGTGACGTAGTGATTCTCCGTTATGCCTGTTCTGCCGCCATACCATTCCTTATCGGCGTTCTGCCACATGGGCAGAGGAGTGAAATTGAAATCCTGACGGTAAAGTCCGACGCCGTTGTCTTTTATTGAATTTGCCACAAGATTCCCGAGATATTCGCAGGCGCCGTCTTCGGCAAGGTTTACCATGTTGGTGCTGTCGCTTTCCTTCATCAGCCAGTGCTCATGCTTCATGCACTCGTTATAGACTGTGGTATTTTCACAGCATCTTTCAGGCTCATACCAGAGCAGGAAGTTCATGCCGCGGTTTTTCGCTGCCTGTGATACAGGTGAAAGACCGTTCGGGAAGCGTTCCTCATTGGGGGTCCAGTTGCCTACTCCGTCATACCAGCCTTCATTATATTTATACCAACCGGCATCCATCCACAGATAGTCTGACGCTTTGCAGGCTTCTTCGCTCATGGAGTTGATGAAATCCACAAACTGGTCAGCGGTTCTTGTGTCAAACTCGCCCGCAATAACCGTGCAGGTTACAGGGAATGCGCTTTCGGTGTATACGCAGTCATTCTCCCATTTTCTGAAAGAATTGAAGCCTTTCAAGGGATTGTCACCGTCATAGAATGTGAGCGAAACAAGAGGAGAACGGACTTCCTCTCCGCTGTTTAAATATGCCTTAAAAAATTCCTGTTTCGCCTTAAGATGAACGGCGGAGCACTTCTGCGAAAGAGAAGCGTACCACTGACCTGTCCAGCCTACAGCGGCAACGACACCGCAGTCGTGACCGCTTATGTTGAAGTACGGAAGGAAAGACATTGTTCTTCCTCCGTTGGCGTTGAATACCATGGGAGTGGGACTTACAAGGGACTTATGAAGCTCAAAATCGTCAGCGTCCGTATTGGCGCCGTTGCTGAAATACACCTCAGACCTGCCTGTTTCAACATCGCAGTCAGCGGCGTAAAAATCCTTTATCACAGGGGATTTTTCTTCTCCGTTGTTTTTTATGAAAACAGTCCACTCACAGGTGGCGTTTTCTTCGTATATCGTAGCCTCGACAGTTGCTGTCAGACAGCTTTTTTTATGCTCTAAAGTGATATATGTTGTTTTGCCGCCGCGGTAAACAGCGCCCTCAGCGCTTTCTTCTCCGGCAGAAATATCCCAGTCATCAAGGTTTCTGCTGAATTTTCTGCCGCCGACAGTGAAGTCGTATGCGGGAGCGGAATCAGTGCAGAGAATGTTATCATTGAACCACTGACGGCATCTTTCCTTTTCGCTGTTTTTTATTTCCAGCTCCTCTGACGTGATCGGGTCAAAGCCGAAATCCTTGACTGATGTCAGTTCCATGGCGGCTCTGTCAACCGAAAGCTTGAAATTTGAATCATACACCGAAAAAGATGAAACAACGCAGAGCAACGCCTGCAGAACGCAGAAAATCTGTTTTAAAAGAAGCATAATCAATCCTCCAGATTGCAGAATATGTGTCAGTCTGATGCCGACGATTTGGTTTATTATATCAGATTCTGCTGACAATGTAAAATATTTTTGATAAATTACGCTTAATCTGTACAGATAATACGCCGTTTTGGGGAACACATCATTATTTATTTGACACGTCTGTAAATATATTTTATAATAAATAATTGAAAAGAGGTACTGAATATGGAAAAAGGAAAAAAGATTTTCAATATTATTTCGCTCGTTCTCAACCTGCTTATCGTAGGCTTCACAGCTTATGCCGTTTCGACGTTCTATACAGGAACGGGAGACGGAAACATGATGGTCCAGGGTACGGAAAGCTTCCGTTTTTTTACAGTCGACTCAAACATTCTTGCGGCGGTAATGTCCGCGGTAATGCTTGTTTTTAATTTCAAAAAGATAAAAAATATAAACGCGGAGATGCCGAACGCCGTCAGACTGATAAAATTCATGAGCACTGTCGCTGTTACGCTGACAATGATTACCGCCTGTTTTTTCCTCAGCACGGTCTATACATTAAAAATGATGATTTCGGGCAGCTGCTTTTTCCTGCACCTGATAACTCCCCTGCTTGCGATTTTTGCCTGCGCTGTTTTTGAAGCTGACAGAAAAATGAGCTTCAAGGAAATGCTGTCAGGACTTATCCCGACTGTTGTTTACGGCACGTTGTATGTTGTAATGGTGCTGATTATCGGCAAGGATAACGGAGGCTGGGAGGACTTTTACAGCTTCAACAGCGGCATACTTGAAAACAAATGGTATCTCTCGATTTTCATTATGCTCTTCGCCACATTCCTCATAAGCCTTGTACTCAGAGCGATACATAACGGAATTGTAAAGGCTGTTAACAAAAAATAAGTTTCAACTGATAAAAATAACTGCACTCTCTGCTT
>JAZUHE010000209.1:0-6219 GCA_045641565.1 Acutalibacteraceae bacterium
ATAAACCAAACATTTCTCTTTCCTCCTGTTATTTTGTCCATTCTCTCGGCGGGTCGAAGTAGCGCGGGTCATCAGTAAGCAGACCGCCTTCGCCCTCGCATATGCGTGTTATGCCGAGCTTTTTCATGTCCTCATAAAGAGCCTTGCTCTGTTCAAGGCGTTTCATGCCGCCCTGAAGCCGTGTAAACTCGCAGACCTTATTGGACGCTTTCCAGTATCTCCATGAAATCTCAGAGAGAAGAACACGCTTCATCTCTTCGTCGCTGAGGCTGCAGCTCTTTGCCTTTTCCCACAAAGCGTTCATTTGATAACGCTCTATGAGGTTGAGATTCAGAACGCCCTTGTCCTTCATGTTGCTGTAAATCATCATATGATTCTTCTTGAACAGCGTTCTTGTACCTGTGTTCTTTACGGTCATATCAATATACTGCTTGATATAAGGGCCGGCCTCACCGTAGTACGCACAGCAGAAGCGGAGCATTTCTTCATCGTAGTTTTCGAACTCGGAATCCCACATAAGTCTTGCAAGCAGGTACGAACGAAGCTCCGCGAATTCGCCGTTGCTTTCAGCCGCCTGATAGTTGCCCTCCGCGTACATGCCCTTTACGTTGTTTTTAACGTAAAATTTCATGTTTTCCTGGAGAACTCCGAAATCGGGGAACGGGCCGTTGTAGTTTGAGTAATTGGTGGTATAATCCCACACATATATTCTGTTGCAGATTTTCTGCCAGTCGAGAATATCTTTCTGGAAAGCCGCGTTTTCCTCACACTTTGAATCACTCAGCGGATGAGCGAAGCAGCACTCTATGGAGCAGATTCTGACAATTACATTGGGAAGAGGCTTAACCTTGAGAGGCGCCTTTCTTGTGTACTGATAAGCGAATGTGTCAAATACCGCGTCGGGGAATTCCTTACCCAACTCCTCGGCAATAGCGTTGACAAAGCGAATCATTGTACCGGACTGACTGCCCTCTTCTTCATCAACAGCTCTGCACTTGTCACATACGCAGTAATTCTGATTGTCATTCTGAGTAATGCAGACAATAGCCTTGGGATTCTGACGGAGAATATTTCTTACCGACTGCTTGGCAACCTCAAGAGTTTTGGGATTTGTAAGGCATGGCTGGTCGGTTGTTCTCTCCCCTGTTTTTACACCGAGAGCGAACATCTCGGGATTCTCAGCGAAATACGATGACGGAACGAGCGACGCCATGGTATGAGCGAGTCCGTTGGAGTAGCCGAATGTGCCGCCGTTCTCCTCAGAAAGACTGCGGTATGAGTTGGCGTTGAGGTGATTCGCGATACTGTATTCAGTGTCTCTCGGACTTATCCAGTCTGTTTCTCTGTATTCAAAAGCCGGAACGTATGTATAATCAATATCGCAGGGAATCTGAAGGCTGTCTTTTTCGGGGATTACGATAACATCCTTAGTATACCAGCGGCAGTCAAAGTATTTATAAAGAAACTCGTAAACTGCGTAGAGAGTGCCTCTCTTTTCACCGCCCGCGATAACAAGCTTTTTGCCGCAGGTAATGAATCTGATGCCGTCGTCACCAAGAGCGGCTCTGTCAACAGTGTAGTCACTGCCCTCACGGTTGGTTCTGCCGACGATTATTTCTTTCTCCGAAACAGCGGATGAATCGTCAGTTACAGTCAGCTCAACGCCTGCGATTTTCTTAAAGTACTTTTTAAGAATTTCCGCCGCGTTCTTTTCTGACGGAGAAGCGTTCGCTCCTCTGACAATAATGTAACCGCTGTCGATAGTCATAAGCTTCTCCCCGTCGGGAGCTTCGGGCGCATTCAGCACCGGAGCGGCGGCAAGAGTAAATGACATCAGAAAAGTAAGGAATCTGACAAAAACGTTCATAATAATCCTCCCTGTGCGGTATTCTCCGCAGATAGTATATACAAATAATATCATACTGTTATTTTATTTGTCAACAAAACCACAAGATATATACATATATATTATGTATATCAGAATATATAGAGGCGGCAAAAATCACGTCATGTTGGCAGTTAATATCTGCTATTATATAATGTATACGCAGATATTAAACGGAGGTGATTCAATGGGCGCAATGATTATAGGTATTTTCAGCAGATTTTTTATGTATTTGTATTTATTTTTTATGTTTATTCTTGTTGTCTTTTTATTCTTTGTTCCTGCCGCGATATTAAGATTCTTACTGCTTAAACGCCCTGCCGAAAAAAGTGAATGGTATAAAATTCTTAAGATTGAATCTGTTATCTGCGGGGTTTTCACTATTATTTCATTTATTATATCCCTGCGGTATTATTCAGGCGGAGCTGAAATACTGAAAGCTGTTTTATCAGAGCTCATATGCTGCGCTTTTGAATTCGGCACAATATTCTGCGTTCAATGGCTGATTCTGAGAATCCCGAAAAACAATTACTTTTCAAAATACAGCTTAAAGAAAAAAACTTCGGTTTTTTTCAAAGACAAAACAGGGTTGTACTGCACAACCGACTACACTTATCACGACGCAGATAATAATTAATCATAAAAGAACAAAAGCAATCCGATGAACGAAAATTCTCAGGATTGCTTTATTTTATTGAAGAGAATATATTTTTTCGGCAATTTCTTTAAAAACAGGCGCGCAGTCCTCGCCGCCAGTAGCGCCGTCCTCTTTAAGAATTACAACTGTATATATCGGGTCATCCGCAGGGAAAAAGCCGCCGAACCAGGTGCACAGCTTCTCTGTCTTGTCGGGATTAAATGTTCCAGTCTGGGCAGTCGCCGTTTTACCCGCGCTGTCAAAACCTTCTGTGCGGGCATTTTTTGCAGTGCCTTCTTTTACAACATTTTTCAGCATTTCTTTAAGTTTTTCGGCGGTTTCCTCGCTCATAGCCCGTATAGGTGCTTTCTTTGTATACTTTATTATTTCTTTTCCCGTTTCGTCACTCACACTTTCAACGGCGTAAGGCTCTGAATATTCACCATTATTGCCAATGGCGGAGAAAATATTGGCTATCTGAAGCGTTGTTGCGGTGAACATTCCCTGTCCGAAAGAAAAAAGTGCCAGCTGACCTGAAGAGTGAAGATTTTCCGCAGTCGGTATGCTTCCGGCTGAAGCATAATAATTATCAGCAAGCTCAAAGGCTTTTCCGAAGCCCATGATTCTCGCGGTTTCAAGCACAGGTCTGTATCCTGTTGCCTGCGCCAGCTTAATAAAATAACAGTTGCATGAGCATATCAGCGCTTTCTGCATATCCACATAACCGTGTGCCGTATGGCCGTTACAGCTGAACACCCTGCCGTCAACCGTAACACTGCCTGTACACTTTATGGAAAAGCCCGAAGGAATTCCGTTTTCCAGTGCTGACGCCGCCACTGCCGCCTTAAAAACCGAACCCACAGGATACGCGCTCAGCGCTCTGTTGACAAGAGGCGAATCCTTGTTATCAAGGCTTGCGGCAACGTTGTTTCTGTCGTAAACGGGAACCGAAGCAACTGCTTTCACCGCGCCTGTTTTTGTGTCACTGACAAGAACGGCGCCTTTTTTTATATCGGATTTTTCAAGTACATTTTCAATTATATCCTGTATTTTTTTGTCAATCGTAAGTCTTACGCCGCCGCGGCTTCTGTTGTACTCCGTCCCCGTTTCAATCGGAGAGCCTGCGATTACCCTGCCCCTCGCGTCACATGAAAAAGAAGCATACAGCGGTATTTCTGTTTTAAGATATGAATTATATGATTCTTCAATTCCCGTTACTCCGCTGCCGTCAGAATCCACATATCCCGTAAAATGAGCGAGGCTGCTGTTTTCTGAGTATCTGACATATTTTTTAAGTGTAATAAAATTTGAGTTGTTTATCCCTGCGGCATCCCCCGCTCTGAAACAGAACGGACTGCCCTGAGCCGCAGACTGAGCCGCGTTTCTGAAATCCTCCTCTGTCATAATCTCACGCAGAACGGGCAGTGAATCACTGACAGGCTTGACCGCTATATAATTTTCGGTCTCACGGTTGCAGAATAATTCGCCGTCACAATCTGTTATGGGCAGTCTGAGATAATCGAGAACGAGCTTTTCACAATGGGATTCTTCGTATCCGCTCATGACAGTACCTGAGCTGAGAGCGTAAAGGCGCATGCAGAGACCACCCATGCAGATACAAAATATAATAAATGCCGCATAAGTTCTTTTTGACATATAATCACCATAATTATTATCTGCCGCAGAGCAAAAAAAATGCAGCGTTAAAACACGCTGCATTTCAAACTGATTATTCTTCTATAGGGCCTGCTGATTCTTCTGCCTGAACCGGACTGCTGACCGGAGCGGCGGCAACAGATATGCCGTTCTGTTCAAATCCCTTTGAGGCCTCGCTTACGTCGTTGCTGAGCTTTTCAAGGTAAAGAGTAAACTTTTCCGAGCTTTCTGCAAGCTGTGAAGCTGTATCACGCATCTGATTAAGCTGATTGCCTGCCACAATAAGTCTGTTAAGAGTGTCTCTTTTAATATTGTTGGCAACAAGGCCGGCAGACTGAATATATCTCTCCGCGTAAGCCATTGATTCCTGCATAAGACGCTCTGCTGAGAGACTGCTTTCTTCTTTTCTCTCATCTACGGGCTCTGCCTTCGGCTCTTCTTTCTTTATCTCTTCTGCTTTCTGCTCCTCAGCTTTTTTCTCTTCAGCCTTTTTCTCCTCGGCTTTTTTCTCCTCAGCCGCAGTTCTCATAGCTTCAAGCTCAAGCTGCATGGACATCAGACGGTTGTTTTTAACTTCAATCTCTGATTCAAGTGCTGCAAGCTTTGTCTTTTTTGCTTCAAGCTCGGTTTTGATGGTTTCGAGCTCTGTCTTAAGCTGATTTATTGCGTCATCCTTTGAGCCGACTGAATCTTTAACAGATAAAAGCTCATCCTTTGTTTTGGTAAGCTCTCTTTCTATTTTTTCTTTTTCGCCGTTTTCAATGGACAGCTCGCTGATGTACTGCATAACATCTTCACGGTTGAATCCGCCGAAGGTTGCACGTCTGAAAAGAATTTCTCCGCTCATATTAAATAGCTCCTTGACCTAAATTATTTTTCTTCAGGAATATCAGATGTACAATGGGGGCACTTTGTAGCGTCAATGCTGATTTCTGATTTGCAGAAGGGGCAAACCTTTGTTGTGGGTGCTGCTTCTTCTTCGGGTTTTGAGAATTTGTCAGATACTTTATTGATTGCCTTAACAATGCAGAATATAACAAATGCCATGATAAGGAAGTTGATGATTGCTGTGATAAATTTACCGTAAGTAATTGTTGCGTCGCCGATTTTAAATGCAAGGGCTGAAAAATCAACCTTACCTAAAATAACGCCGATAACGGGCATGATAATGTCTTCAACAAGTGAATTAACGATTGCCTGGAAAGCACCGCCGATGATAACGCCGACTGCAAGGTCGATAACATTACCGCGTAAAATAAACTCTCTGAACTCTGCTGCAAAGCCTTTTTTCTTTGACATAAAAAACATCTCCTGAATTTTAATTTTTAATATTATATACTACACTTTCAGGTTTGTCAATAAATAATAAAAAAAGTAATTGCTGTATTCCGCAAAAAAATTCGCACAGATTCCATACACAAAGGCATAATCTGTGCGAAATTTATTTATCTTACAACTATATTTACAAGTCTGCCCTTAACGTAGATTTCCTTAACGATTGTCTTGCCGTCAACAGCTTCGGCAATCTTTTCGTCCTGCCTCGCAAGAGCGATAACGTCAGCCTGCTCCATATCCGCAGGAATCATAAGCTTGGAGCGAACCTTACCGTTAATCTGAGCAACGATTTCTATTGTATCGTCAACGCACTTGCTCTCGTCATAATCAACCCATGCTCCGTTTGCAAGCATTCCGCCGAAGCCCTGCTGCTCCCAGATTTCTTCTGTAACATGAGGCGCGAAGGGATTGAGAAGTGTCGCGAATGTTTTAAGCTCGGCTTTATTGACAGCGCCCTTATCATAAATCTTATTGAGAAGAGTCATCAGCGCCGCGATGGCTGTGTTGAACTTCATATTCTCAATGTCTTCTGAAACCTTCTTGATTGTCTTATGGAAGGCTGTTTCCAGATCCTTTGAGAACTCGTCGCCGTCAACAAGTATATCCTGAAGGCTCCATACTCTGTCTATGAATCTCTTACAGCCCTTAACTGATGACTTTGACCAGGGAGCCGCTTTTTCGTAGTCGCCCATAAACAGTACGTATG